>NZ_JBHZBG010000038.1:0-56130 GCF_042754695.1 Nocardia sp. NPDC059195
GAGTTAGCCACCGTTGCTGGCGGCTGCGCCGCGGACGCAACGGCGGCTAACTCGCGGCCGGGCCGCTACGCCGCTGCGCGGCGGACCCTCCTCGAGGTCGGGTCTTGGGGCTGGGTTGTGCGGTCATGGCGGACTTGGGGTTTGCGGTCGGGTGGGGCTACCGCAAGTGCACCGCCGTGGCGGAGCGGCGGAGTTTGCCCGAGGAGGTCTTCGGGAGGGCTCCCGGTCCGAGGACTGCCACCGTGCGGGGGCGGGCACCTACCTCGGTGAACACCTCGTGGACGATCTCCCGCTCGATGCGCTTCACCTCGTCGGCGTTCTGGTAGTCGTTGGATTCGACTACCACCGCGAAGCTTTCGCGCTTCTCGCCCGAGTCGAGGCGCACCGCCACCGCGTTGCCGGGGCGGACTCCCGGTACGCGCAGCGCGGCTCGTTCGATGTCGGTGGGGTAGATATTGCGGCCGCCCATGATGATGACGTCCTTCATGCGCCCGCAGACCACCATCAGGCCCGCTTCGGTGAAGTAGCCGATGTCACCGGTGTCGAGCCAGCCGTCGGCATCCTGGGCGGGCCGGAAGCCGTCGACGGTGACATAGCCCGAAGTGACCGCGGGACCACGCAATTCGATGACACCGACGGACCGAACCGGCAGCGGCTGACGTTCGGCGTCGACGACGCGACCCTCCAGATCGTCGACCAGGTGCCCCAGTGTCGGCAGCCTGCGTGGCGTGCCGTGGTGGCCGTCCTCGGCGATCGGTACCGCCTTGCCGACAACTTCGAGCAGATCGGCGTCGATCACGTCGAGCACCTGCCCGTGGCCGACGTCGGGGATCGACACGGCCAGGGTTGTCTCGGCCATGCCGTAGACGGGCGTGAGCGCCATCGGGTTGAGCCCGAACTGTTTTCCCGCCGCCGCGAGGGCGATCATGGTGTCGGGGTCGACCGGTTCGGCGCCGTTCCACATGTAGCGCACGCTCGACAGATCCATGGTGCCCGGTTCGGCTTGGCGCAGCCGCCGCGCCAGCAAGGAGTACGCGAAATTCGGTGCGGCGGTGACTGTTCCGCGGTACTTGTCGATCAGCTCGGCCCACAGCAATGGTCGTGCCAGGAAGTCCAGCGGCGTTACGCACACCACCTCGGCGCCGAATTGCATAGGCACGCTAAGGAATCCGACCATGCCCATGTCGTGGAACAGCGGCAGCCAGCTGACCATCACGTCGTCGTCGAGCTGGAATTTGACCCGATTGAACATCGCGTGCGCGTTGACGTAGAAGTTGCCGTGCGTGATCCGGACCGCCTTGGGTGATCCGGTCGACCCAGAGGTCAACTGCTGCAACGCGGTATCGCTCTCGGTGGTCGGCACCGGATCGGTGTCCGCGCCGCTGTGCAGCGCCTCGATCGACACCACGGTGATCCCACGTTCCCGCAGCACCGGCTCGGCGGCCGCGAACGGCGCGCCGAGTACGACCGCCTTCGCGTCGATCATCCGCAGCACCGTTTCGGTGTCACGCACCCAGACCGCGAGGTCGGTGCGTGGCGTCGGCTGATGCAACATCGTTATCGAAGCGCCACGCATCCAGATGGCCTGGCAGGCGGGCGCGATATCGGCAGGCAGACCGGCCAGCACGCCGACAGCGTCGCCGTGCCCGATCCCTGCGGCCGCGAGACCACCCGCCATCCGCCGCGCCTGGTGATGAATATCCCCCCAGGTCTGCCGCAGGGGCGCCTCCGGCTCTCCGGTGACCAGCCCCTTGGTGCTGGACATCGCTGTGCCAAACATTTCGTCGGTGAACCTGCTCAACGTCGGTCTCCCTTTACGCCAACGATCGGTTACGGCCGTGCTTTGCACTCCCAACAAAGAAATCCCGCCCCGCCCCGCGCGTGTTAACCCAGGCTGACACCAGCACCCCTGCTGTTGCGCCCTAGACAGCGAAGGTGGCTGCGTAGCGGTCTACGTATGGTCTACCCGATAGCGTGGCAATTTCCCGCATCAGCAGATCTGTTGCCGCTCTGACCTGGGCATGATGAACAGCTGCGGGATAGTGCCTGGCTGGGTGGACGGTGATGCGTACCTTGGTGAAACGCAACAGTTTCCGACCGCGAGGATTCATGCGATCGGTACCGTCCAGGACCACGGGCACCACCGGTGCCCCGGTGGCCATGGCAACGCGCAGCGCCCCGGTGCGACCACGATAGACCCTGCCATCCCGTGACCGTGTGCCCTCGGGGTGAATTGCCCAGGCGCCGCCGTCGTCGAGGATTCTGGTGGCCGCCGCGAGCGCGTCGGCGGCCGCGTCGCCGCCGGTTCGGTCCACCGGTACCTGGCCCGCGGCGGTGAAGAACCAGCGCTTGCATCGCCCCCGGATTCCCGTCCCCGCGAAGTACTCCTGTTTCGCCAGGAAGGTGAGTGGCCGTGGGATCACCAGGGCCAGGTAGAGCGAGTCGATGAATGCCAGGTGATTGGCCGCGATGATCACCGGGCCGGTGCGTGGAATGTGCTCGAGCCCTTCGACGTGCGGGCGCCCGAGCAGGCGCAGGGCCGGGCCGATGAGGATGTACTTACATAGCAGGTACCACATGGGCGACCTTTCCGTAGACAGTGTCTACAGAACCCTAGTAGACACTGTCTACGTATGCGACGGCGAAAGCCGGCGACCCGGTGTGCAGAATTGCCGGTATGCCTGAACCATTGCGCGAGCGCCTGATCGACGTCGGTGTCGATCTGCTCGAAAGCGATGGCTTGGGCGCGCTCGGGCTGCGTGCCATCGCACGGGCCGCCGGTGTCTCACACGGGGCGCCGCGACGGTGGTTTCCCACGCACGCGGCGCTGCTCGCGGCGATCGCGGCGCGCGGATTCGGGGAGCTGATCGCGCGGTTCGAGGTGCTCGCCACGATCGATGACCCACGCGAACGATTGCGTCGGATGGCGGTCGACTATGTGGATTTCGCGGTGTCGCGGCCCGAGATGTTCACGCTGATGTTTCGCCACGATCTGCTGGCTGGTTCCGGCGAGAACCTGCGTGCCACGACGCGGCCGCTGTACGGGCAGGTGGTCGAGCTGGTCGCGGCGGTGGCACCGGAGTCGGCGCCACAGCGCGCGCTGGCCCTGTGGACCAATGTGCACGGCCTGGCGACGATCGCCGTCAACCGGACGCTGGAAATCGTTGCCCCCGATCAGGACCCGCGGGTGCTCGTTGACCGGATCGTCCGCGAGCACCTCGCGGGGCTCAGCGGCTGAGGTCGGCCAGCGTCGTCACGAAGCGGTCGAGATCGTCCGGGCTGACGAAGTAGTGCGGGGACGCCCGCAGGACGGCGGGCAGAGTGCGCTCCGACATGTCGAGCAGGGTCGAGCCCGCGTGGCTGACGGTGACGGTGATCGCGTGCTCGGCGAGACGGTCGCGCAGCTGTTCGGGGTCGTGGCCGTCGACGGTGAACGAGACGATGCCGCTGTGCTCGGTGCCCAGGTCGCGCAAGGTCACGTCGGGTAGTTCCGGCAGCGTCTTGCGCAGGTGCTCGGCGCGGGTGGCGACGGCGGCGTAGACCTCGTCGGGGCCTGCTTCGAGCAGGTAGTCGACGGCGGCGCCGAGGCCGAGGCGGGCCGCGACACCGCATTCCCAGAACTCGAATCGGGACGCGTCGTCGGCGAGGCGGTATTCGCCGGGGCTCACCCACTCGGCACTGTGCAGGTCTAGGCGGGCCGGTTCCATCGTCTGCGCCAGTTCGGAACGGACATAAAGGAATCCGGTGCCGCGAGGGCCGCGCAACCATTTGCGGCCAGTGCTCGACATGGCGTCGACCCCGAGTTCGGTGACGTCGATGGGCAGCTGCCCGGTCGACTGGCAGGCATCGAGCAGCACCAGCGCACCGGCTTCGTGGGCGATCCTGGTGGCCTCGCCGACCGGGTTCACGAGGCCGCCGTTGGTCGGTGCGTGCTGCAGCGACACCAGTCGAACGCGCTCGTCGAGCATGTCGGCGAGCGCGGCGGTATCGAGGCGTCCGGTGTCGTCGCTGGGAATGCGCTCGACCACGGCCCCGGTGCGCTTCGCGCGCTGTAGCGCGGCGATCGCGTTGCTGGCGTAGTCGGCGCCGGAGATCAGGATCCGGTCGCCGGGATTCAGCGGCACCGAGTAGGCGAAATCAGCCCATGACCGGGACGCACTGTCGCTGAGCGCGATGGTGTCGGCAGTGGCGCCGATGAGGGTGGCGATCGAGGTCTTCACCGCGGCGAGGTCGTCGAGGCGTTCGTTAGCCGCCCGGTAGCCACCGATCTCGGCTTCGCGGTGTAAGTGGGCGATCATCGTGTCGATGACGACCTGTGGCGGCAGGGACGAGCCGGCGCTGTCGAGGAAGATCTGACCGTTGGCAAGTCCTGAGGTGGCGGCTCTGATCGCGGCGAGGTCAAGCATGGTGACGACGATAGCGCCCCGAACCGTTCCCCTTTTCGTCACTTTTTCTGTCGGTGGTCATCGCTACTCTGGAATGAGCGAAACGCAGGTTCCCCGGCAGCACGCAGCACGTGGAGGTTGGTATGGCGGTCACCCTGGAACGTTCTTCGTGGCCAGATTATGCCCCCGACCAGGGCGAACTTTCGTCCAGGGCGGCGGCGGAGGCCTATGTGGGCGGCGTCTGTTTCAAGCTCGGACCACCTGCGCTGATCGGCGCCGAACTGGAGTGGCTCACCGCCGGGCCCACCGGTTCGCGGCCCTCGCTCGACCAGCTGGCAGCGGCCCTCGGGCCGCACGCACCGACCTCCATCGCTCCTGATTCGGCCGCGGTTCCCCTGCCCGGCGGAAGCCTGGTCACCCTCGAACCCGGTGGTCAGATAGAACTTTCCAGCGCACCGTTCGCCGATCCGGCCGCGCTGACGCAGCATCTGCGCGCTGATGCGGCCCGTTTGCGGGATCTGCTCGCCGCCCGAGAGATCAGCACCTTCGCCGCCGCCGCCGATGCGGGCCGTCCCGCCGAGCGACTGCTCCGGCTGCCCCGCTACGCGGCGATGGAACGCCGTTTCGACGGCGTCGGCCCCTTCGGCACCCTGATGATGTGCAATACCGCCGCCACGCAGGTCAGCGTGGACGCGGGCACCGATCCCGCCGAGGTACGAGCCCGCTGGACCGCCCTCTACGCCCTCGGCCCCACCCTGATCGCAGCCTTCGCCTGCTCACCTCGCCTGCACGGGGTTCCGCGCGGGGACTGGGCGTCTCAGCGCATGCGCACCTGGTTGCGCCTCGACCCCTCCCGCACCAGACCTCCGGTGGCCGACTGGGCCGACCCGATCACCGCCTACGCGCACTGGGCCCTCGACGTGCCACTGCTGTGCGTGCGCTGCGGCGATGCGGACGCCGACTGGTCCCCGCCACCCGGCGCCACCTTCGCCGACTGGCTGTCCGGCGCCCTCGACGACGAAGTAGGCCGCCGCCCTACCCGCACCGACCTCGACTACCACCTGACCACGTTGTTCCCCCCGGTCCGACCGTCCGGTCACCTCGAGGTCCGCTACCTCGACACCCAACCCGGCGAAGGGTGGACCACCCCGATCCACCTGTTCGATGCCCTGCTGTCGACCCCGGCGGTAGTCGCTGAAGCAACGGCCCTCGCCGCGCCAACCGCGGGGGACTGGCTGACCTCCGCCCGTTGCGGATTACTCGACCCGCAATTGCGCCGCGCGGCCGTGGATGTGCTCGACCTGGCCGCCGCCCATGCGCGAACATATTCCGCTGCTTCGGAATTGGCCGCCGCAGCCCGCCGATGTCGGTCTGGCCGCAGTCCACTCGCCGAGGTCGACTCGGCCCGCAACGGCGCGGGCGGGTCGAGATGACCTCGCTGTCAGTGGTGCGTCCCCCGCAATTCACCGCTGATCGCCTGCGCGGCAACGTCGCTCGCCTGCCTTGGGACGTTCGTTGGCGGCCTGTCCGCGCGGACCGCCTGCACGTCGGGGCACCTGGTCTGGCCTTCGCTGCCCTCTGTCTGTCCGAAGTCATTGTCGACCAGTCTGTTTCGGAGCTCTCGTGACCCTTTCCGCCCCCGCCGACCACAGCGACCGCGACCGAACGCGCGCCCGGATCGCCGAGGTCCTCGCGCGTGCTCGCCGCCGTACCGCATTGCTCACCGACAGCGTGGACGAGGCCGAACTCGTCGCGCAGCATTCGCCGCTGATGTCGCCGCTGGTGTGGGATCTGGCGCACATCGGGAACCAGGAAGAGCTGTGGCTGGTGCGCGATGTCGGTGGTCGAGAGGCGGTGCGCGCCGATATCGACGAGCTCTACGACGCGTTCAAGCACGCCAGGTCGAACCGGCCCGCGCTGCCGCTGCTCGATCCTGAGCAGGCCCGCGGCTACGTCGGCTCGGTGCGCGAAAAGGTCCTCGATGTCCTAGATTCCAGCGACCTGGCCGGTACTCTGCTGGTGGACAACGGTTTCGCCTTCGGCATGATCGCCCAGCACGAACAGCAGCACGACGAGACCATGCTGGCCACCCATCAATTGCGGATCGGCGCACCGGTGCTGTCGGCCCCGCCCGCACCTGTCGCGCAGGCGCCGGTCGGCGGCGAAATCATCTTTCCCGCAGGCGAATTCCTGATGGGCACTTCGGCGGATCCGTGGGCGCTGGACAATGAACGCCCCGCTCATCCGGTGCACGTCGACGGCTTCGCGATCGATGTCGCGCCGGTGACCAACGGGCAGTTCCTCGCCTTCCTCGACGACGGCGGCTACGACCGGGCCGAGCTGTGGTCGGAACGCGGCTGGGCGCACCGCCAGGAGGCAGGGTTGGTCGCGCCGCAGTTCTGGGCGCGCGACGGGGACGGGTGGACGCGCACGGCATTCGGCGTACGCACCCCGCTGCGGCTCGATCAGCCGGTAGTGCACGTGTGCTGGTTCGAAGCAGAGGCCTTCGCGCGCTGGGCCGGAAAGCGATTGCCCACCGAGGCCGAATGGGAGAAGGCGGCCCGCTTCGACCCGGAAACCGGTGCGTCGCGGCGCTATCCGTGGGGCGAGGACCAACCGGACGCACAGCTGGCCAACCTCGGCCAGCAACACCTGGAACCCGCCGAGGTCGGTGCCTACCCGGCCGGCGCGTCGGCCACTGGCGTGCACCAGCTCATCGGTGACGTCTGGGAATGGTGCTCATCGGGTTTCGAGGCTTACCCCGGCTTCCGCGCGTTCCCCTACCGCGAGTACTCGGAGGTCTTCTTCGGCGGCGACTACCGCATCCTGCGCGGTGGCTCCTTCGGCACCGACGAGGTCGCCTGCCGCGCCACCTTCCGCAACTGGGACCATCCGATCCGCAGGCAGATCTTCGCCGGCTTCCGCCTCGCCAGAGACCTGCGCGAGGACGAACACTGATGTGCAGACACCTCGGGTACGTCGGCCCACCGGTCGGGGTCGGCGAGCTGGTCCTGCGCGGCCCGCACTCGCTCTACGTCCAGTCCTGGGCGCCTGCCGACATGCGCGCTGGGGGCACCATCAACGCCGACGGTTTCGGCGTCGCCTGGTGGCGCCGCGCCGATATCGGCGTCGAAGCCGCCCGCGACGCGGTCACCCGCTACCGCAATCAGGCCCCGATCTGGACCGACCCCGCTGTCGCCGAAGTCCTCGGCCAGCTCGAATCCCGCTCGGTGATCGCCGCCGTCCGCTCGGCCACGGTCGGCATGCCGGTAGAGCGGTCGGCATGCGCCCCCTTCACCGACGAACACTGGGCCTTCAGCCACAACGGCGTCATCCCGGACTGGCGGACGACCCTCGCTGCCGTGTCAGCGGACCTGAACGAAAGCTTCGCCGCCGCAACGGAGTACTCGAATGAGGTGCCCGCACCGCCGGGTGTGGACGCGTCCGCTGGTGTGCCGTTGGGAGTGGCTGGTGCCGGATCGCCGGATCTCGATGAATTGCCCGGCTCCACAGCGCTGTTCACCTCGCCTGCCGTGCTGTTGCAGGCGGAGGCGCTCACCGATTCCGCTGCGCTGTGGGTACTGCTGCGAGGCCTACTCGGGGCGATCGCCCCCGGTGGCCCGGTGACGTCCCCGGCCGACGCCCTGCGACTTCTGGTCGCGACTGTCCTGCGTCACCAGCCGAGCGCCCGCCTGAACCTGTTGCTCGGCAACGGAGTTCAGCTGTGGGCCACCACCTGCTGGCACGCGCTGTCGGTGCTCGTCGCCGACGACTACACCGTGCTGTCCTCCGAACCCTACGACGCCGACCCGCGGTGGCAGCCCATCGCCGACCGCCAGGTGGTCGCCGCCACGCCCGGCCACTGCTCTATCACCGATCTCGAACTCCCCGCCACCGAAAGGGTCCGTTCATGACCGCGCCGCTGCTGGATATCCACCTCACCGACGACGATCTCACCGCGGCCTTGCGCACCGACGCCCGCACCGGTCTGACCGCCGATCCGAAGTCCTTGCCGCCCAAGTGGTTCTACGACGCGCGCGGCAGCGAGCTCTTCGAGCAGATCACCGAACTCCCCGAGTACTACCCGACCCGCACCGAGCGAGCCCTACTCGAGCGGGTCGTCGGCGAGATCGCCGCGGCGGCCCACGCCGAGGTGCTGGTGGAGCTCGGCTCGGGCTCGGCCGCCAAGACCCGCCTGCTGCTGGATGCCCTCACCGCTGAAGGTTCGCTGAAAACCTATGTTCCGCAAGATGTTTCGGCATCGGCACTGCGCGGTGCGGCCGACGAGATCGCGGCCGAGTACCCGAACCTGTCCGTGCACGGAGTGGTCAGCGACTTCACCGACACCCTGCACAACCTGCCGCGCGGAGGCAGGCGCATGATCGCCTTCCTCGGCGGCACCATCGGCAACCTGGTCCCCGCCGAGCGCGCCGAATTCCTGGCAGGCATCAACGAGGTCCTCGAACCCGGCGAACTGCTCCTGCTCGGCGCGGGCCTGGTTATCGACCCGGCGATCCTGGTCCCCGCCTACGACGACGCCGCCGGCGTTACCGCGGAATTCAACCGCAATGTCCTGCACGTCCTCAACAACCGGCTCGACGCCGATTTCGCCCCCGAAAAATTCGAACACGTCGCCGTTTGGGACGCCGACAACGAATGGATCGAAATGCGACTGCGCGCCACGGAAGCGATGACGGCTACCGTCGCCGGACTGGACCTGACCGTCGACTTCACCGCGGGTGAGGAAATGCGCACCGAGATCTCCGCCAAATTCCGCCCCGAATCCCTCGCCGCCGAACTCGACACAGCGGGCTTCACCCCCGTCCATACCTGGACCGACCCGGACAACCGCTTCATTTTGGCCCTGGCCGAACGCCGCTGATCGGGTGATTCGCGGACGATTTGCCCGCCGAGCAGACCATGGTCCACCGGCGAGCACAGTGCGAGGAGGGGGCTAGAGGTCGAGTTCGTCGGCGAGGTATTCGCCGCTGATGAGGTTCTCGTCGCCCTCTTCGCCGTTGATGGCATCGTCGTCGAAGAGGGCACCGTCGAGATCGTCCTCGCTGCGCACGCCCACCGCGGCTTCCTCGGCGGGGCGTTCGTCCTCTTCCATCGCCTCGTGGCGGGCGCTGCTCTCGGTACTCTCCTCGGCGGTTTCCTCGGTGATGCCGAGGAAACCGTCGGCGTCGGCTTCGTGGTTGCTGATCACGAAGTCCGCGGGTGGGTCCTCCACATAGCGCTCGTATTCGACGATGTCGTCGGCTTGACCGTCGTCGCCCATGTCCATGTCCAACGGTTCACGGCTCATAGTTCCAGTATCGGCCTCCGATGGCCGTGGCGTCACGAGCCACGCGCGGGCCGGTCGGTTGCCGTCTACGGGCGTCTGCCGCTCGTGTCCTCCGGGACGCCCTCGAGGACGGCGGCAAACCATTCGACGAGCGGCCGCAGGTCGTTCCAGGCGCGGCGGATCTCGGTGGCCGCGGCCGGGGTGGTGAGCCAGTCCGGCGCGCCGAATTCGCGGTGCACGGTCAGCGACTTGTGGCGGAGCAAGTCGATGCGTGGATGGTCGGCGGCGTAGCCTCTCGGCTTGGTTTTGAGTTTGTCGCCGCCGAGAGTGAAACCGGCTGCCGTCGTCGCGGCCAGGATCTGCTCGAGTTCGGCGCCGCGCACCTCGTCGTCGATCGTGGCCCGCAAGACCGCCAAGGCGGTGGGCGATGGCCGGAAGCAGCCGCCCGCGACGAACAGCCCCGCCGCCCCGATCTGCACATACCAACCGACGCCGGGCGACACCCCCGCCACCGCACCCTGGTGCGTCTTGTAGGGCAGTTTGTCAGCCGAGAATCGGACATCACGGTAGGGCCGGAAGATCTTGGCCTGTCCGAATTCCGCCGCTAGTTCGGCGGCGAGCGCGGTCATCGGGGCCCGCACGGATTCGTCGTAGATGTGTTTGTGCGTGTTCCAGAAGGCCTTCGAATTGTCGGCCTCGAGGTCTTCGTAGAAGTCGAGGCCGGTGAGCGGGAATCCGCTGAAAGCATCCATCGGTGCGGCGCTTCTTTCGTTCTGTTCGGCGGTTCGGGCTTACCGCTACCAGTATCGCGCGCCGCGGCTCAGACGCTGCCGAGCAGCGCCACGAACACGATGACGAGCACTGCGGCCAGCGCCGCGATCGCACCGTTGACGATCGCCGCCCACTTGCCCATTTCCTCGCCCTTGGCATGCCCGACCAGCCCGAGCACGATTCCTGTCGGCGCGGTGATCAGCACCGGCAGCCCGCACAGGGCCAACCCACCGAACACCGAAGCGGCGGCACAGCAGAAACTGAAGATCGACCACAGCGGCGTGTTGTCCTGGTACCCGTATCCGGGCGGCGCCGGATACTGCACAGCGCCAGCCGGATACTGCACAGCGCCATACGGTGTCCGAACCGGCACGGGATACCCCGGTGGGGGATTGCCCGCAGCGGGATAACCAGCTCCGGGAAATCCAGGAGCGGGATACATCGGCCCTGGTGGTGGTGGCGGATACGGCGGCAAATCAACAACCGGTCCCGGATTCGCGACCCCAGCCCATGGTTGTGCGGGTGGAGGAGGCGCCACCTCGTCCGCCGGATCAGCGATCCCGTACCAAGACTGCGCGGGCATCGGCGCGGTCGAAACCGCGGGCGCGTCCTGCACCACCGGCTGCTCCGGCGCGTCCTGCACGCGCGGCGCGACCGGATCCTTACCGAGTTCGACCGGCCGCTCCGGCTCTGTCCCCATACCGCCCCCTGTCACGTCCCGCATTACAGGACCACCATGCACCAAAAACCAGCCGGCGCGCCAATGCCCGAGGACAAAGCGCACCGACTGGTCTCGCAAGAACATGGGTAACTCACCGGGCACGGGCTAACCATCCACCCCCGAAGTCTTGCCGCGTCCCCAACTCCCCCCGCACCTAAGTCTGGCCAAAAGACCCGGAGAGGCGGAACAGCTTAAGCGTTGCCGTTGAACAATCCGGTTACCGAGCCGTTCTCGAAGACCTCGCGAATGGTGCGGGCCAGCAGCGGCGCGATCGACAGCACGGTCAGCGTCGGGAACTTCTTGTCCTCGCTGATCGGCAGCGTGTTGGTGATGACGACTTCCCTGGCACCACAGTTGGCGAGGCGCTCGGCGGCCGGATCGCTGAGCACGCCGTGAGTGGCCGCGATGATGACGTCGCCCGCGCCTGCTTCCTTGAGCACCTTCACCGCACCGGCGATGGTGCCACCGGTGTCGATCATGTCGTCGATCAGCACGCAGGTGCGGCCTTCGACGTCACCGACGACGCGGTTGGACTTCACCTGGTTGGGGACCAGCGGGTCGCGGGTCTTGTGGATGAACGCCAGCGGCGTGCCACCGAGCGCGTCGGCCCACTTCTCGGCGACCTTCACGCGGCCCGCGTCGGGGGAGACGACCGCGAGGTTGTCCGACGGGTAGTTGGTGCGGATGTAGTCCGACAGCTGCACCAGCGCGTGCATGTGATCGACGGGGCCGTCGAAGAAGCCCTGGATCTGGTCGGTGTGTAGGTCGACGCTGATGATGCGGTCGGCACCGGCGGTCTTGAGCAGGTCGGCGACCAGGCGGGCCGAGATCGGCTCGCGGCCGCGGTGCTTCTTGTCCTGGCGCGCGTACGGGTAGAACGGCAGTACCGCGGTGATCCGCTTTGCCGAACCGCGCTTGAGCGCGTCGATCATGATGAGCTGTTCCATCAGCCACTGGTTGAGCGGCGCGGGGAAGCTCTGCAGCACGAAGGCGTCGGAACCGCGGACCGACTCCTCGAAGCGAACGAAGATCTCACCGTTGGCGAAGTCCTGCGCGGTCTGCGGGGTGATGTCGACGTCGAGTTCCTTGGCGACCTGCTCGGCCAGCTCAGGATGTGACCGGCCGGCGAAGAGCATCAAGTTCTTCTGGTTGTCGATCGAGAACGCGGTCACTGCTGGTTGCCATCCTTTTGCTCGATTGTCTTCGAAGACGTCTCGTCTGCCGCGATGGCTTCCGCCGCCGCGCGCGCCGCAGCGGTTCCTGGACGGTAGCGCTGCACCCAGTTCTCAATAGTGCGCTGTGGCCCACCCGACACAGCAAGTGCACCCGGTGGAACGCTTCTGCGCAGTACAGTACCCGCACCCGTATAGGCCCCGTCACCCACCGTTACCGGTGCGATGAACATGGTGTCGCTCCCGGTTCGCACATGGGAACCAACCACGGTGTGGTGCTTGTTCACTCCGTCATAGTTCACAAAAACACTGGAAGCGCCGATGTTGCTGTACTCGCCGATGGTCGCGTCGCCGACGTAGGTCAGGTGCGGAACCTTCGAGTGCGCGCCGATCGAGGCGTTCTTGGTCTCGACGAACGCGCCGAGCTTGCCTTCCTCGCCGACGACCGTGCCCGGCCGCAGATAACTGAACGGCCCGATGGTGGCGCCCTCGCCGATCTCGGCGCGCTCGCCGTGGGTGCGGATCACGCTCGCGCCCTCGCCGACGAACACATCGGTGAGCGTGGTGTCCGGCCCGATCTCGGCGTCCTCGCCGATGTGGGTCTCGCCGAAGAGCTGGGTGCCCGGCCGCAGCACCGCGTCACGGCCGATGCGCACGCTCGCGTCGATCCAGGTCGTCGCGGGGTCGATGATGGTGACGCCCGCGCGCATGTGGCGCTCGAGAATGTAGCGATTGAGGGTGGCGCCCGCCTGGGACAGCTGCACCCGGTCGTTCACGCCGGTGACCTTGTTCGAGTCGATCAGCCGCGCGCCGTGCACGGGATGGCCTGCCTCGCGGGCCAGCCGCAGCACGTCGGTGAGATAGAGCTCGTGCTGGGCGTTGGCGGTGGACAGCCGACCGATCATGGTGCGCAGCACCGACGCGTCGAACGCGTAGACGCCGGAGTTGACCTCTTTGATCTTGGCCTGCACGGGGGTGGCGTCGGCGTGCTCCACGATCTCGGCGACCTGGCCGTCGTCGTCGCGCACGATCCGGCCGTAGCCGTTGGCGTCGTCCGGTACGAAGGTCAGGACCGTCACGGCGGGCCGATCGGCATAGCTGCGGTGCTCGTCGAGCAGCGCGGAGAGGGTGTGCCCGTCGAGCAGCGGCACATCGGCCGAGGTGACGAGAAGGTCGCCGTCGAAGTCCGCCGGGATCGAACCCAGTGCGCACTGCACCGCGTGACCGGTTCCGAGCTGCTGCTCCTGCACGGCGCACACGATCTCGCGGCCGAGTTCCTTACCCACGTCCGCGACGGCGGCTCCGACCTTCTCACGGTCGTGCCCGACAACGGTGATCAGGTGGGTCGGATCGATCTCGACGGCGGCATGCAATGCGTGCGAGAGCATCGACCGGCCTGCTAACGGGTGCAGCACTTTCGGAGTCTTCGACCGCATTCGCGTCCCAGCACCTGCTGCGAGAACGACGACGGCGGTCTGCGGTGGCATGGATCTCCCTCGGCTGCCTGTCAGCGAGTGCTGTGGCGGGTTCGGTCGGTAGATGGTGCGGGCCGACGATACGTCACTGTGTGTCCGTGTGCTCCGCCGCCAGGACTCGAACCTGAACTATCTGAACCAAAATCAGAGGTGCTGCCATTACACTACGGCGGATCGCCACACCAGTGGGCCGTCAGGGCCCACCACTGTGCTACGGCACGGCATGATCCTCGCACAGTTCCGCCTCCCCGCAAATTTTGGCCAGACTCAGGTGCGGGGTGTGTTGGGTACGCGGCAAGCTTTGCGGGCGTGGTGGATCAGCCCGTACCCGGTGAGTTACCCATGTTCTCGGGAAATCTGTTGTTCCGGGAGGCGATGGCCGTAGGGGGCGCGTGGTCTGAGACAGTTGTGGGAGTGGTCGCCAGGCGTAGAGAGGCAGGGGAGCGTGTCTTCTAGCGAGTCGGTACGCCCATCGCGGCCGAGGATGACCGGTACGCAGCGTAGGCAGCAGTTGATCGAGATCGGTCGCGCGTTGTTCGCGGAGCGGGGGTACGACGCGACATCGATCGAGGAGATCGCCCAGCGCGCGCAGGTGTCCAAGCCGGTGGTCTACGAGCATTTCGGCGGCAAGGAAGGCCTCTACGCGGTGGTCGTCGATCGCGAGATGTCGATGTTGCTGGAGATGATCACCTCCTCGCTCACCCGCAATCGCTCGCGAGTGCGATTGGAGCAGGTCGCGCTGGCCTTGCTCACCTACATCGAGGAACGGACCGACGGCTTTCGGATCCTGGTCCGCGACCAGCCCGCGACGAACTCCGACGGTCGCTTCTCGAGCCTGCTCAACGAGGCCGTCAACCAGGTCGTGCATCTGCTCGCCGGTGATTTCGGCCGTCGTGATCTCGATCCCAGCCTCGCCCCGCTCTACGCCCAAGCCCTGGTCGGCATGGTGTCGACCGCCGCGACCTGGTGGCTCGACGAGCGCACTCCGCCCAAAGAGGTGGTCGCGGCGCACCTGGTCAACCTGTGTTGGAACGGTTTGAGTCATTTGGAAGCCGAACCGGGGCTCAGCTCCGAATGGAATACGGGGACTACACCAACCGTCGGTGGGGTAACCGGACGTTAGCGCACGCAGGGCGGACCGAATCCATGATTCGGCTGCCACTTTGCCGCCTGGTGGTACGGTTCACCCATCCTTTTGGGTGCTGCCGGGCGGTATGTCGAGCAAATTTCGGGATGTCGGTCTACTTCAGGATGGCTGGATTATTGGATGACAGGCGGATCTGATGGCTAGGCAAGCACGCGCGGAGATCACCCGCGACTCCGTCCTTGCTGGCGCTGCCGATGTCTTTCTCCGTTTGGGCTACGCCAACGCGAGCCTCAGCGAAATCATCGCGCAGTCCAATGTGACCAAGGGCGCCTTGTACTTTCACTTCGGCTCCAAGGAGGAGCTGGCCAGGGCGGTGGTCGATCAGGGCAACGAGCGCCTGACCGGATCCTGCCAGGGCTTCTTCGATTCCCGGGTGCCCGCGCTGGAAGCGGGCATCGGGATCACCTACGTGGTGGCCGATCTGGCGATGAACGATCCGATGGTGGGGGCGATGCTCAAGCTCACCCATCAGATCGGTGACTATCGCGGTGCGCAGGGTGACAACATCGCCAAGACCTGGGGTGAGACCTACCGGCTGCTGTCGGAGCGGGCCATCGCCCAGGGCGATCTGATCGCCGATCTCGATCCCGATGTGGTGGGCGTGCTGCTGCAGGAACTGATCGCGGGCGTGCACATCGTCGCGGTCGGCACCGAGTCGATGGATCAGATGGCGGCGCGGATGGAGCGGGCCTGGTACTTCCTGCTGCCCTCGCTGGTGCCGCCGGAGAAGCTGTCGTACTTCCGGGAGTTCGCCGCGCGCAGGCTGCGCCGCTACGTCGTCTAGTTCACACGCTGCGGTCGGTGGCGAGCACCGCCCGCACATCCGCGTCGGCCCCGGTCGCCGTGATCCGGACTTCGTTGCGGCCGAACGCGTGCAGTAGCAGCTCCGACGGTGTGCCGGTGAGTACCACCTCGGTGCCGTCGCCGCGATGTGCCGTGATCGTGGCCCCCTGTGGCGTCGCGAGGACAACCGGGACCGGCGACTTGCGGTAGGCCGCGCGGGCGACGGTGCGCAGCGTGGACCACAGGCGATCTTCGTCGCGCGCCGCCAGTTGCCTTGGCTCCCAGCCCGGTTCGGACCTGCGAACGTCTTCGTGGTGGACGAACATCTCGCTGAGATTGGCCACCGCGTCGACCGGGCGCAGCGGCGACCACCACGGCGGGCCGGTGCGGACCAGCTCGAGCAGCTCGGCGAACGGCCGCTGCGCGATCTGCGCCTGCTTCGCGTCGAGGTACCCGGCCATCGGGCGGAAGACGATGCCGATCGAAGCGTCGGGCCTGCGTTCCCGGACCACCAGGTGGGCCGCGAGGTCGTGCACCGTCCAGGTGCCGCACAGGGTAGGCGCGGCAGGGCCCGCCTCGGTCATCGCTGCCACGAGGGCGTGGCGTTCACGTCGAGCCAGACTCACGCCTCGACCCTACGCGGGTGTGAGCGTCCACCGGGCTGCACGGGGCCTGTCGGACCCGATGACTAGACTTCGAGACGGCCACCTCGCCCATCCACACTGCGCATTCAGGAGCGAACAATGTCCTCCCTTCGTCCTCCGCTCGCCGGTCTGGCCGAGGCGGTCGCGGGTGACGCCGCGCTGCGAACGGTCACCGACCTGGTCGGCAAATCCGGGGTGGAATTGGTCGCACCATCGGCTGTGCGGCCATTCGTCGCCGCGACGATCGCCGACCAGCGCCCGCTGGTGGTGGTGACCGCGACCGGTCGTGAAGCCGACGATCTGACCGTGGAACTCACCGAGATGCTCGGCCCGTCGGTAGCCATGTTCCCGTCCTGGGAGACCTTGCCGCACGAACGTCTCTCGCCCGGCCCCGACACGGTGGGCCGCAGGCTCGAGGTGCTGCGCAGGCTGGCCCATCCCGAAGACCCGGTCTACCCCGAACCGCTGCGGGTCGTGGTCACCACGGTGCGTTCGCTGATGCAGCCGATGACCGCCGGGCTCGGCGATATCGAGCCGGTGGTGTTGCGCGTCGGCGGCGAATACGACTTCGACGAATTGCTCGCTCGCCTGGTCGAATTCGCGTATACCCGCGTCGACATGGTCGGCAAGCGCGGCGAGTTCGCGGTGCGTGGCGGCATCCTCGATCTGTTCGCGCCGACCGCGGATCATCCGGTGCGCGTGGAGTTCTGGGGCGACGAGGTCACCGAGCTCCGCCCGTTCTCGGTCGCCGATCAGCGCTCGATCGGCGAGAGCGCCGTCGAACTGGTGGTCGCGCCGCCGTGTCGTGAATTGCTGCTCACCACGCCGGTGCGCGAGCGGGCCGCCGCGGTCGCCGCCGACAACGCGGCCGACGCCTCCCTGGTCGAGATGCTGGACAAGATCGCCGAGGGCATTCCCGTCGACGGCATGGAGGCCCTGCTGCCGGTGCTGGCGCCGGGCAAGCTCAGCCTGCTCACCGAGGCGCTGCCCGCCGGCACCCAATTGCTGCTGTGCGACCCGGAGAAGATCCGCACCCGCGCAGCCGATCTCGTGCGCACCGGCGAGGAGTTCCTCGAAGCGTCATGGACCGCCGCCTCTTTCGGTAGCGACGCACCGCTCGGTGCCAACGGCCTCGACCTGGCCGCCTCCGGTTACCGTGGCTTGCCCGAATTACACACCAGCGCAGACGAACTCGGCCTGCCGTGGTGGACGCTGAGCCCGCTCAGCTCCGGTGATCCGATCGAGGTGAACCTGCCGGTCGCCGCCGGTCCGACCGCGCGCGGGTCCGAGGAACTCGTCGCCACCATCTTCGCGTCGCTGCGCGCGCACGTCGCCACCGGCGGCCGCGCGGTCGTGGTGGTCACCGGCCACGGCACCGCGCAACGCGTGCTGGAACGGCTCGGTGAGGCCGAGGTGCCCGCCGCGCTGCTGCCCGCCGGTGCGGTCCCGGAGCCGGGAGTGGTCGGCGTGCTGTGTGGTTCGCTGCACGACGGCTTGATCTTCGACGACGCCGGTCTGGTGGTCGTCGCCGAATCCGACCTCACCGGCAACCGGGTCACCGCGCCCACCGAGGGCAAGCGGCTGCCCGCCAAGCGCCGCAACCAAGTCGACCCGCTCGCGCTCACCTCGGGCGACATGGTGGTGCACGACCAGCACGGCATCGGCCGGTTCGTCGAGATGATCGAGCGCACGATCGGCGGCGCGCGGCGCGAGTACCTGGTCATCGAGTACGCGCCGAGCAAGCGCGGCCAGCCCGGCGACCGGCTGTTCGTGCCCATGGAATCGCTGGATCAGCTCTCCCGCTACGTCGGTGGCGAACTGCCGAGCCTGTCCAAGCTCGGCGGCTCCGACTGGTCCAACACGAAACGCAAGGCGCGCAAGGCCGTTCGCGAGATCGCGGGCGAACTGGTGCAGCTCTACGCCGCCCGCCAGGCCGCGCCCGGACACGCCTTCGCCCCGGATACGCCGTGGCAGCAGGAGATGGAGGACGCGTTCGCGTTCACCGAGACCGTCGACCAGATGACCGCCATCACCGACGTGAAGTCGGACATGGAGAAGGCGGTGCCGATGGACCGCGTGGTCTGCGGCGACGTCGGCTACGGCAAGACCGAGATCGCCGTGCGCGCCGCGTTCAAGGCGGTGCAGGACGGCAAGCAGGTCGCCGTGCTCGTGCCGACCACGCTGCTCGCCCAGCAGCATCTGCAGACCTTCACCGAACGCGTCGCGGGTTTCCCGGTGACGGTGCGTGGGCTGTCGCGATTCACCGACGCGGGCGATTCCAAGGAGATCATGGCGGGGCTCGCCGACGGCTCGGTCGACATCGTGGTCGGCACCCACCGGCTGCTGCAGACCGGTGTGCGCTGGAAGGACCTCGGCCTGGTGGTGGTCGACGAGGAACAGCGCTTCGGTGTGGAGCACAAGGAACACATCAAGGCGCTGCGCACCCACGTCGACGTGCTCACCATGTCGGCCACCCCGATTCCGCGCACCCTGGAGATGAGCCTGGCGGGCATCCGCGAGATGTCGACCATCCTCACCCCGCCCGAGGAACGGCACCCGGTGCTCACCTATGTGGGCGCCTACAACGACAAGCAGGTCACCGCCGCCATCCGCCGCGAGCTGATGCGCGACGGTCAGGTCTTCTACGTGCACAACCGGGTATCCTCGATCGACAAGGCCGCCAAGAAGATTCGCGATCTGGTGCCCGAGGCGCGGGTGGTCGTGGCGCACGGCCAGATGAACGAGGATCAGCTCGAGAAGACCGTGCAGGGATTCTGGGAGCGCGAGTTCGACGTGCTCGTCTGCACCACGATCATCGAGACCGGCCTCGACATCTCCAACGCGAACACCCTGCTCGTGGAACGTGCCGACTCGCTCGGCCTCTCACAGTTGCACCAGTTGCGCGGTCGCGTCGGTCGTTCCCGTGAGCGCGGCTACGCGTACTTCCTGTACCCGCCGGAGAAGCCGCTCACCGAAACCGCCTACGACCGCCTGGCCACCATCGCGCAGAACTCCGATCTCGGTGCGGGTATGGCCGTGGCGATGAAGGATCTCGAGATCCGTGGCGCGGGCAATGTGCTCGGCGCCGAACAGTCCGGTCACGTCGCGGGCGTCGGCTTCGACCTGTATGTGCGACTGGTCGGTGAGGCGGTGGAGGCCTATCGTGCGGCCGCCGACGGCAAACCGATCGTCACCGAGGAGAACAAGGAGGTGCGCATCGATCTGCCCGTCGACGCGCACATTCCGCCCGACTACATCGCCAGCGACCGCCTGCGGCTCGAGGCCTACCGCAAACTCGCCTCCGCCCAGGACGATGCGGCCCTGGCGGCCGTCATCGAAGAGCTCGTCGACCGCTATGGCCCGCTGCCCGTGGAGGTAGGGCGACTGGTGGCGGTGGCCAAGCTGCGCCTGCTCGCGCGCGAGTACGACGTGTCCGAGATCGTGGTCACCGGTTCCTCGCTCAAGATCGCGCCGCTGAATCTCCCCGACTCCAAACAGCTTCGGCTCAAGCGGATCTACCCCTCGGCCAACTATCGCCCGGCGAGCGGTCTGATCACCCTGCCGCTGCCGCGGATCACCGACAGCGTCGGCGCCGACCGCGTGCGCGACGTGGCAGTGCTGCAGTTCGTCGCCGATCTGCTGCTGGTGCTCGACGGCAAACCCCAAGGAATGGTGGATCTTTCGGTTCCGACGGAAGCCGCGGCGTCGCGATGAGCCAGGAGATCTCCCAGGAGCGAGCCGACACCGCGGTCGTGGCCGCGGGACTGTCCGGCGCCGTCGACGTGATGGACCGCCTCTGGCATTTCGGCGGTTGGGAACGCACTCAGACCCACG
Source organism: Nocardia sp. NPDC059195 (assembly GCF_042754695.1). Taxonomy (NCBI): domain Bacteria; kingdom Bacillati; phylum Actinomycetota; class Actinomycetes; order Mycobacteriales; family Nocardiaceae; genus Nocardia; species Nocardia sp. NPDC059195. The sequence continues at coordinate 20,220 of NZ_JBHZBG010000038.1, forward strand.
ACTCGCTGCGCCCCTACCTCCTCGAGGAGACCTACGAACTCCTCGACGCCATCCAGGCAGGCGACGCCGAAACCATCAAGGAAGAACTGGGCGATCTGCTCCTGCAGGTCCTCTTCCACTCCCGAATCGCCGAACACGCAGGCGAATTCACTGTCGAGGACGTCGCGGCGACCCTGGTCGACAAGCTCGTCCACCGCAGCCCCTACCTCACCGACGCCGATTTCTCCTCGGGGACCTCCGTAGTCGACAAGATCGCGGCGCAGGAAAAGGCTTGGGAGGAGCGCAAATCCGCGGAGAAGTCGCGACGCTCCTGCCTCGACGGCATAGCGATGGCCCAACCCGCCCTCGCCCTCGCCGAGAAGATCCGCACCCGCAGCGCCAATGCCGGCTTGCCCGGCGACCTCGTTCCGGACACCCTGCGCGTGGTCGAGCTCGGCGGCCCCGACTCGGCCGAGGAACGCCTCCGCAAGGCGTCCATCAACTTCGCCACCGCGATCCGGGCCGCCGAGGACGCCGCCGAAGCCGAACGGGGCACCCGGTCGCCGCTCACCGCACACGACTGGCGCACCTTCTGGCCGCGCTGAGCATCACCGGCCGTCGGCGACTCACGCCACCAGTTACCTATGAGCTAACGAAATTTCGTGGGTTCGGTGCACGGCGTCGGCATCTGAGACGTTGCTGAGATCTTGCGGACAATCGTGGCCGCGCCAGCGAGCAAGGGCCGCACCGCTTTAGAATCGGAACAGCTCGCCGTCCGCGGCGGGGCAGGGGTCCGGCGATCGTCGAGGTGAGGCTGATGGGTACAGAGGTAGATCCGGCAGGGCAGGACGTGATGACCGACCATCCTGAGCTCGATGTGTTGCCGGTGTGGCCGCAGGAGACCATCGCGGTGCTCGTGACCACCGATCCGTCGCCGCACGCGATTCCCGTCTCATGGCCGGTGCGCGCGGGCGACCGGCGGATTCTCCTCAGTTTGAAGTCCGATCGTGGGTCGCTGGCGCGGTTGCGGGAGCAGCCGGAGGTGGCGTTGCTGATTCTGGGCGGCGGCAATGTGGCGTTGTGTGCGCGAGGACGGGCGAAGGTCATCGCCGAGCAGATGCCGTCGGCGCAGGACTACACCGCGGTGCAGCTGGACGTGGACGTGATCGACGACCATCGGCAGTCCGCGTTCGCCGTCGACCGTGGCATCCAGCGCACCGTGCTCGACGACACCGAATTGCGGGCGCTGGAGGGTCGGGTCGAGACCCTGCGAGCCTGGGCCGACACCGAGTTCGCAACGTAAGTTCTTCTACGGCACAACATCTGGACAGAAGGGTTCTCATGAGCGTCACACTCGCCAAGGGCGGCAATGTCTCGCTGTCGAAGCAGACCGACAACCTCACCAAGGTGGCGGTCGGTCTCGGCTGGGACGTGCGCACCACCACCGGTGCCGACCACGACCTGGACGCCAGCGCGCTGGCCACCGGCACGAACTTGAAGGTGCTCTCGGATCTGCACTTCATCTTCTACAACAACCTGCGCTCGCCGGAAGGCACCATCGAGCACACCGGTGACAACCTGACCGGCGAGGGTGACGGCGACGACGAGGTCATCAACGTCGACCTGGCCGCCACCCCGCCGACGATCACCAACATCTTCTTCCCCGTCTCGATCCACGACGCGCAGGCCCGAGGCCAGTCGTTCGGCCAGATCCGCAACGCCTACATCCGCGTCACCGACGCGAACACCGGTGCGGAGCTGGCGCGCTACGACCTGTCCGAGGACGCGTCCACCGAGACCGCGATGGTCTTCGGCGAGCTCTACCGCCACAACAACGAGTGGAAGTTTCGCGCTGTCGGCCAGGGTTACGCCTCGGGCCTGGCGGGCATCGCCCGCGACTACGGCGTGAATCTCTGACGAACCACGACATGAAGGCGGGCGACTACGTGTCGCCCGCCTTTTTTGTGCTCGCTGTCATCGTGATTGGGTGACCGGCACCCGTCGTGGCGGGACCACGCTGGCCTGATCGAGCAGCGCGAAGTACTTGCGCAGCATCAGTACGGCGGTGGTGGCCAGGCCGGCCGTCATGCCCCACCAGACCCCGGCGGCGCCCAGGTGCAGCGGGAAGGCGAGCAGCAGCGCTGAGGGCAGCCCCACACCCCAGTAGCCGACCAGTGACAGCCGGAAACCCGCGGAGGTCTCCTTCAGGCCACGCAGCAGCCCGGTGCCGATGTTCTGGGCGGCGTCGAAGAACTGCAGCACGATGCCGATGAGCAGCAGGGTGTGCGCGATAGCGATCGTGCCGGTGTCGGTGGCATCGAGGAACGGCGCCAGAATGATGTCGGGGGCGAACACGTAGACGACGCCGGTGACGATCGCGATCACCGCGGCCATCCGCAGCGCCAGCCAGGCCACTGCCCGCGCATGGCTGAACTCGTCGCGGGCCACCGCATGACTGACCAGGATCGACGCTCCGTGGGACAGCCCGATCGCCATCTGGAACACGATGTAGATGATCTGGTAGACGACACTGTGCGCGGCCAGCGCGGCGGGCCCGAAACTGCCCATCACCAGCGCGAGCACCGAGAACATGCCCGCTTCCGAACCGTAGGTCAACGCGATCGGCGTGCCGAGGCGCAGTTCCTCGCGCACGGTCGCCCAGCGCACCGGCCACGGCGTCGCAGGCAGCGTGCGACCGAGTTGCTCGTCGTGGCGCACCATCGCCCAGAACACCCCGAAGGTGATTCCGAAGACCAGCGAGGTCGCGATGCCGACACCCGTCAGACCCATCGCCGGAATGCCTGCCCAGCCGTGGATGAAGGCCAGCGCGAGCACCAGGTTCAAGGCCACCGAACCGAGCGTGACCAGCAGCAACGCCTGCGGACGCTGCATGCCGACGGTGTACTGCCGCAACACCTGGAACCACAGACACGGCAGCAGTCCGGGCGCGAGCGCGATCATCATCGGTCGCGCCAGCTCGAGCACCGCCGCGTCCTGACCGAGCCACGGCAACACCCAGCCGAGCCCGATCAACAGCGCCCCGCCGAGCAGTCCGGCGATCGTCGCGATGACGAACGCGGCCCGCACCACCGCACGCACTTCGTCGTCGGCCGAATCACCACGCTTGCCTGCCGCGCCGAGCGCACCCGCGATCTGGTTCCCGGTGCCGGTGATCAGCCCGACGCACATGGTGCGGATCTGGTTGAACAGCACCAGCGCCAGCCCACCGGCGGCCACCTCGCGCACACCGAGCGTGCCCATCAACGCGAGGTTGGTCGTCGAGACCGCGATCTGCGCCAGCTGGGTGAGCGCGATCGGCGTCGCCAGCCTGGCCAGCGCCCTGCTCTCGGTCGCCGTGCCGTTCACCCACCCGCTCCGGGGTTCGTCTCGCGCGCGATCGCGCTCACCTGACCTCCATCAATTCGTCCTGGCGCCGCAGCGGTGAATAGCGGCGCAGCAGCGTGGTCACTTCCGCTTCGGCGGCGGGATCGAGCAGCTCTCGGGCGCTCATCCAGTCGTCGTCGAACACGGTATCGAGATATTTCTCGCCACCGTCACACACGATCGTTACCACGGTGGACCCGGCCGGAAACTCCTCCAGCCGTGCCAGGGCATTGTGCACCGAACCGCCCGCTGAGCCGCCGATCAACAGCCCGTGTGTCCTGGCGACGGCGCGGGTGGTCGCGAAGGCGTCGACATCGCTCACCTTCACGCCCTCGTCGAGCAGCGCGTAGTCGACGGCGGTGCCGATGGTCGCGCCGGGCGGGGTGCCGGTGCCCGACTGCCAATACGGTCCGCCCTCGCCGCCGAAGGCGATGGATCCGACCGGCTCGATCCCGATCACCCGGGCGGGCAGACCGAGGTCGCGCAGGCGGGTGGCGGTGCCGAACAGCGAGCCGCCGGTGCCGACCGCCGAGAGCAGGATGTCGACCCGCTCGACGTCGGCCAGCAATTCCTCGGCGACGGCGTAGTAGCCGAGGGCGTTGGCGTCGTTGTTGTGCTGTTCGGTGAAGTACGCGTCGTCGCGGGCGGCCGCCATCGCCTCGGCGAGGTCTTCCCGTGCCGAGGTGGCCAGCTCGTCGTCACCGTCGTCGGCGACGAACACCAGGTCGGTGCCCATGGCTCGCATCGCGCGCAATTTGTCCTGACAGGCGTGGTTGTCGACCACGGCGGTGAATCGATAGCCACGTTCGGCCGCGACCACCGCCAAGCCGAGTCCGGTGTTACCGGACGTCGACTCGATGATATGCCCGCCATCGCGCAGCAAACCCCGCTGCTCCGCGTCGAGCACCATCGAACGGGCCATTCTGATCTTGGCGGCGCCGGTCGGGTTGAACTGTTCGAGCTTGAGCAACAGCCGGGTGCCGGTGTCGGTGACGGCGAGTTCGAACAGGGGGGTGCGGCCGATCAGGTCCGTCACGCGTGTGACGAGAGCCATGGGGTGTTCCTCCATCGGATTGGGAGCTCGGTGGATCAGCGGGCTGTGCTGTCCAGACTCCAGCGCGGTCGGTCGGCGCCTGCGCGCAGCACCACCTTGGGCGGGAGCGGGAGTTCGTGGAAGGGGGATTCGTTGGAATCCATCTGATAACCGGCGGTGTTCGGGTAGACGAGCAGGTCGCCGATTCGTGCGCGGCGGGGGAGCGGGATACGCCGTCTGCTCAGCAGGTCGGACTCCAGACAGGTGGTGGCGCCGACGCAGGTTGGGGTGAGTTGGCCGGGGCTTTCCGGCCACAGCACGGGATCGGGGAGGTATTCGCTGTCGAACCACTGTTCGGACAGGCTGAGGCTGGTGCCGTCGACGGTGAGGATGTCGTACGGGTTGCCCTGTGCGGTTCGGGTTTTCACGCCTTGTACCCGGAAGACGGAGCTGCCGGCCTGGTCGAGTAAGGCCCGTCCGGGCTCGACGGCGAGGCGTATTCCGTTGTCGCGCAACAGTCCGGCGAGGTCGTTGTGGGCAAGGATCGCCTTGAGCATGGCCGCACCGGGAACCGGGAAGTGGTAGGGGTAGTAGTCGCCGGGTGGACTCGTGTGGAACCAGTTGTCGCTGAGGGTGTTCCGGAACTCGGCCCACGCCGCCGCATCGAGATAGTCGACGCCGAAGCCGCCGCCGATCGAGATCGTGTCCGCGGGATGCCCGTTCGCCCGTGCGCGCCTGCAGTGCCCAACCAGCGCGCCCGCTTGCTCGGAGCGGGCGACGGCGTCATAACCCGACAGGTGGAAACAGAAGCCCGACAGCGTGATCGGTGCTCGGATGGCCTGGATCGCCTGCTCGAGTTCCATGCGATCGAGCCCGAACCGACTGGTCGAGGCTTCGGGCAGTACCCGAAGCAGCACTCGCACCGGCATATCCAGCGCGGTGAGCCGGTCGAGTTCGTCGAGCGCGTCGATGGCGATGAGCGCTCGATGCCGAGCGGCCAACCACAGCAGCTCATCGGACTTCGCGGGCCCGGTGACCATCAGATCCTCGCCACGCACCCCTTGCCCCAGCGCCGCGATCAGCTCGCCGGTGCTGGCGACATCGATTCCCGCTTCGTTGTCCGCGCACGCACGAGCCACGCAGGCCGCCTTGTTCGCCTTCTTCCCGAAGTAGACGAACCCGTCGACACCCGCTTCGGTGAATACCGACTGAAATGCCTTGATATTCACCGAAACCCGCTCGGGAAACAGCACATGAAACGGCCCACCGACCGCATCGGCGATATCCCCGAGCAGGCGCGGATCGGCGAGTAACCGCTGTTCTACCGCATCGGTGTAGGCGGGCATCGGCGGTGCGCAGTGACCCGGCCCAGCGGCGGTTGCCGTCGGCGATGACCCGGATTCGCGGTCGACGCAGTCCGCGATGTGCGGCGGGCTCGGTGGCAACCGCTCGTCCGGTCGGCGCGCGGGGAGTGGGGTGCTGACCCCGGACGGCTCGCCCGTCAGTCCCACAGCGGCACCTCCGTGCCGCGCCCTTCGGCGATCGCCCTGGCGGCCAGCGCGTGCGCGACCGCGATATCGGTGAGTACCAGCCCGCTGTTGTAGACGAAGATCTTCTCGTCCTCGGTGCGGCGGGCCACGGCGCTGCGGGTGAGTACCTGCGGCAGTTCGGCATCCACCGAACGCAGCGTCCCGTCGGGTCCGGCCATGTCGGTGCCCGTGAGTGCCATCTGCGCCGCACTGGTGGCGACAACCCGATCGGCCTCGACCAGCGTCGATGGCGCCAGTCCGTAGCCGACCAGTACCGCCACCGAACCCGGTGCCAGATGCGAGGATTCGAGCGCGACCTCGGTGCCCGGTCCGGCCGTTGCCAGCACCACATCGGCGGTGGCGGCCGCCGCGTACGGGTCGTCGACTACGTCGAGCAGCGCGTGTGGCGCCGCGTCGGCCAGCTGCGAATGCACGGCGGCCAGCCCCTCGGGGTGCGTGCCGTACACCATCAGCTTGCGCAGCTGCGGATTCGCGGCGAGCAAGTGCGGCAACGCATTACGTCCCTGCGTGCCGGTGCCGACGAGGAGCACGCTCTCCGCCCCGCGCCGCACCGTCTCGCGCACCAACAGCGCCGACACGGCGGGCGTGCGTAACGCGCCGACCCGCGCGCAGTCCATCATCGCGATGGGGGCACCGGTGGTGTCGTCGTAGAGCGTGATGGTGGTGTAGTACCGCTTGGTGCTGCGATCGTGACCGGGATCGAATTTGTAGGAGGTCTTCATGGCCACCACGCGCCGCCGCCCATCGCGGCCGAGCATGGCGTAGGACACCGACGAGCCGCCGGGGTCGGCGACGCTCAGTTTGCGCGGATTGTCGGATTCGCCCGCCGCGAAGGCGAGATAGGCCTCCTCGACGGCGCGCACCACTTCGGCGGGGCTGATCGGCACGTCGGCCAGGTCGCTGCGGGAGAGTACCCGCAGCCCGATGGCGCGGTCACGGTTGTTCAACGGATCCTCGTTCATCTGCAATGCCCCGCTCTGCTGTCCGATCAGCGGCCGCCCGGAACGGAGCGACCACTTGTTGGCCATACCCATTCTCGGACGACTCCTGTGCGCGCCGAGCGCGTTCGGGCAGCCGGATATTGATGCGTTTGAGCCAGCGGTCGGTGCCGTCGTAGCGTGCGCGGAACGGAACGCGCCCGTGTACGGCGACATCGTTGTCAACCAGCAGGATCTCGCCGGGGGCCAGCGCGGGGGCGTGACTGACCCTGGCGAGCTCGGTGGTGAGCGTGGCGTAGGCGGCGCGGAACACCGCGTCCGCATCGTCGATCGGGGTGTAGGCGGGATCGTAACGTGCTGTGACAGCGCCGTTTTCGTCGAGCCACAGGGTGGGCAACGGTGCGAGCTGATCGAAACCGGTGCCGTAGGAGACGTCGGGCAGGATCGGCAGCGTGGGGGTGGTGAGGGTGCGCAGATCGTCGTCGGACAGGCGTACCTCGCGCACCGAGGAGACCGTGGTGGCGACCCGGTCGGGATTGCGCAGGCAGGTCAGCATGAGCAGGTTCGCGCGCTGAGCGTGGAAGGCGTCCTCGGTGTGCGGGCTGAGCAGGGTGGAACTGCTCGCACCCGACTGCTCGTCCTCGTGGCCCGCGGCGGGCACGATGTTGTTGACCAGTCTGCCGTTCTGCTGTCCTTGCCAGCCGAAAGGCTCGCCCACGCAACGCCCGAGCAGCAACATCGCGATATCCAGCTCGAGTGAGCCGCCGTCGGCGTGCTCGGCCGCGGCCTGCCAATGGGGCGGAGTCGGACCGAAATCGGCGTCATCGACGGGCAACCCGCGCACCACGGTCGCGCCGGCCGTGGTGGCGGGTGGTCGAACCGCGTGGCGCACGCTGTCGGGCAGTTCGCCGACCCGATCGGCGATCTGGGCGATCAGCGCGGGGTCGTGCAGGGTCGTGGTGTGTGGTGCGTCACCTAATCGGTGGCGGATCTCGGTCGCGAGCGATCGCAGCGCCGTCGCGGCGCCGGGATCGAGCTCGCGGTATTCGATGTCGTGCTGGTGAATCGTCAGACGTTCGGAGAGAACGCTTTTCACCGGTTTCCCTTCTTCGCATCGGTCGAAAGCGGGTGATCTTCAGGCTCGATGTGCGAAGGTAGTGCCTAGCATCTGATTAGGCAAGACTTACCTAACGTGTCGGCGAGGGAAATAGCCGATCCATATAACGTAGCTTTCTACCCGAGTTGCGGAAGTGAGCGCTGACCGGGGTGTCGCGGGTCGCTGCGGTTCGGTGACGGTCGATGTGAAGCTCCCCACTTCGGGTGGCTTTTAGGCTAGCCTCGCCTAGTTTGCGGCGTCGGGAAAGGCGTTCCGGCGCACGCGGTTCGAGGAGGCAACACGATGAGTTTCACTCGCAGGCAGCTCTTCCAATCCGGCGTCGGCGTCACGGCACTACTACTGGCGGCCGCGTGCACCAGTGATGATCGGTCCGCCACCGCGCAACGCGGTGGCACACTGCGCGTCGGGGCGCTCGGCACGCCCGCTCGCAGCGAACGCGACCCGCACGCCAACCTCAGCAACGACAGCGACTTCCTCATCGCCTCGCTCGTCTACGACGCGCTCACCGTTCCCGGCGCGGACCCGACCGTCGCCCCGCGCCTGGCCTCGCGCTGGGAGCCCAGCGACGACAACCGCCGCTGGACGTTCACCATCGCCGACGGTGCGACCTTCCATAACGGTGCGCCGGTGACCGCCGACGACGTGGTGTGGTCGATGCGGCGCCTGCGCTCGGTCGGTGGTGCCTCGAAGATGCCGGTGGCCGAGAACGACATCGTCGCCGACGGACCGAACCGCGTCGTATTCACCATGCCCGCACCCAATACCCAACTGCCACTGCTGCTTCGGCTGATGACGTTCACCGTGCCGAAGGACACCACCGACTTCACCGCCGCGGTCGGCACCGGCCCGTTCCGGCTCGAGTCCTATCAGGGCGGCAACGCCAGGCTGGTGCGCAACGAGCGCTGGCACGGCACCCCGCCGCTGCTCGACGCCATCGAGGTAACGATGTTCGACAGCGTCACCGCGCTGGGCAACGCGGCGCTGGGCGGGCAGATCGACCTCGCCTCCAACGTGGGCGCGATCGCCGGGCGCACCGCCGCGGGCCGCGGTGATCTGCAGGTCATCCGGCGTGCCAACGACACCATGCTCGGGGTGGCCATGCGTGCCGCCGACGGCCCGTTCGCCGATGCCAGGGTGCGCGCGGCGCTGCGCCTCGGCGTCGACCGAACCGCACTGGTCAACCAGGTGCACTCCGGCTACGGCACCGTCGCCGCCGACGTTCTCGGCACCGCCGACCCGCTCTACGACACCGCGCTGCGTCGTGACCGCGATATCGAGCGTGCGAAAACCCTCCTGCGCGAGGCCGGTTTCGACACCGGACGCAGCTACCCGTTCGTGACCAAGGCCGAAGTGCCCGGCGAGGTCGAATCGGCGAAGGTGATCGCCACCCAGCTCGCCGAGATCGGCGTCCGGCTCGACGTACAGGTGGTGGAATCGGCCGCGTTCTACGATCAGACCTGGCTCAACGCACCGCTGTACACGGTGTCGTGGGGAACCAACGACTCGGTGGTGTTCCTGGCCGACAAGCTGATGACCTCCGGCTCCAACCGCAACGAAACCGCCTTCCGCGACCCGGAATTCGACGCTGCCGACGCCAAGGCGCTGGCCGCGTCCGGCGACGAGTACACCCGTGCCGTGCGTGAACTGCAGCGCATCGAGTTCGAGCGCGGCGGTTATCTGGTGTGGGGCATGGCCGATGGTGTCGACATCGCGGCGGGGACGGTGCGTGACCTGCCGACGCTCGGCGGGTTCGCGCGCGTTCAGCTGGAACGCGCCTGGTTGGCGTGAACTCACTGAAAGCCGGTGTCGTGAAAACCTTTGCCCTGCCGATGTTCCGGCGGATCGCACTCCTGGTGACCTTGCTGGCCATCGTGTTCGTCGCGGTGGATCTGTTACCGGGCAACGCGGCACGTTCGGCGCTCGGCAGGGAGGCGGACCCGGCCGAGCTCGCGGCGAAAGAGCACGAACTCGGGCTGGATCGTGCGCTGCCGGTGCAGTTCCTCGACTGGATCTCCGGGGTGCTCACCGGGGATTTCGGGCAGACCGCGCGGGGGAATTCGATCGGCGCGCTGCTGGCCGACAAGTTCCCGCAGACCTTGCTGCTCGGCGGGATCGCCTTGCTGCTCACCATCGCGTTGTCGTTGGGGCTCGGCTGCTGGTGGGCGATGCGTCCGACCGTGCTCGGGTCGCGAATTCTGCAGCCCATCAGCACTATTGCGGTCGCTGTCCCGGAATTCGTCGGCGGCACCTTGTTGATCCTGGTGTTCTCCCTGGCCACGGGGTGGCTCCCGGCCGTGACCATTACCGGCCGTTCCGGTTTTCCCATCGGTCCCGAGATGCTGGTGCTGCCGGTGCTGGCGTTGGCGATTCCGCAGATCGGCTGGAACGCCCGCGTCGTGCGCTCGGCCCTGCTCGATGTAGCTGCCGCGCCGCATGTGGAAAGTGCTGTGCTGGATGGACTTCCGACGCGGACGATACTGCTGCGGCACATGCTGCCGTTCGCCGCGCCGACCATCGTCGCCGGATACGCGACCTCGGTCGGCATGCTCTTCGGCGGTGCTCTGGTGGTCGAGACGCTGTTCAACTACCCCGGTATCGGTGCCGTTCTCGCTGGGTCCGTCGCCGATCGGGACGCCACCATGGTCGCCGCGGTGGTCGCCCTGACAGCCATCGTCATCATGGTGTTGCTCGCCGTCGCCGACATCGTCCGGGCGTGGGCGTCGCGGAGCGCGCGATGACTGCGCCGACCTTCCGATGCGTAGCCGAAATGCGAGGAACCGAGTGGATGGTCGACTAGTGGCGCAGGATTCTCCCTCCGCAGATCAAGATCATCAGGCTTCGGTGCAGTTTTCCTCTCGGCCGATGCTTGCCGGAAGGCCTGGTGATCGCACGTCCAGCGGGGGTGCGGTGTGGTGGCGGTACTCGGTGGCGGGCGGTGTGGGGCTGGTTGTCCTGCTCGCGGTGGCGGGTCCGCTCTTCGCGCCCTATCCCGGCGAAAAGGCGGTGGGGATGCCGTTCGCGCAGCCAGGTGGGGGAGCGCTGCTCGGGACCGATCGGCTGGGCCGGGATGTGCTCAGCCATCTGCTCACCGGCGGCACCCATCTGCTGGCGGTGTCCGCGGTGATCGCGGTGGCGGTGACTGTGCTGTCGGCGGTCCTCGGCGCCGTCGCCGCCGTGCGCCCGCGCGCGGGCAAGGTCATCGAACTCTGCGGCGACCTGGTCATCCTGCTGCCCGCGGTCCTTGGCATCCTGCTGGTACTCACCGCATGGCCCCAGGGTGGTGTCACCGCGCTGATCGCGGTATCCCTGCTCTTCGGAGTTCCCTACTGCGCCAGGATCTTCGCAGCCTCCGCCGCGTCCATCGCGGCCTCTGGCTACGTCGAAGCCGCCGTCGCCAGCGGAGAATCGGTGTCCCATCTCGTCTTCCGCGAGATCCTCCCCAACCTCCGCGCCGTCTTCACCACCCAACTCGGCCTGCGTTTCGTCGTCGCCATCTACCTCGTGAGCACCATCGCCTTTCTCGGCGTCCCGGCGCTGGGCCCCGACAACTGGGCGATCATGGTCCGCGACAACGCTTCCGGGCTTCTTCTGAACCCCTGGGCCGTCCTGGCGCCGAGCGCTGCCATCGCCATCGTGGCGGTCGGGGTGAACCTGGTGGTGACCAGTGGTCCCAGGAACCGGCAGGCCCCGAAGACCCCGTCGGACGTCTCCGCGGTCGGGGTTGCGAAGGCAGGAGTCGAGCTGGGCTCTGGGCGCGCACTCGGTGCCGAGAGCGCGGGAGTTGCGAGGCCGGTGGGTGCTGGGAGCGATGGGAATGCGGGAGTCGCGAGGGTTCCGCGCGGTGCCGGGAGCGCGGGAGGTTCTGGGCGATCGGGGGGATGTGGGATTTCGGTGGTGGATTCGGGGGACGCGGCGGTGGTGGAGGGGCTGAGCGTTGTCGCCGATAGTGGGGCGGTGTTGGTGGCGCCGTTGTCGTTTCGGTTGAAAGCGGGGACAGTCACCGCGCTCACCGGGGCGTCGGGCGCGGGGAAGTCGACGGCGATGCGTGCGCTGCTCGGGCATCTGCCTGCCGGTGCTCGTGGGGAGGGCGCGGTGCTGGTTGCGGGATACGACGTGTTCGCGCTCGACGCCGGTGCCCTGCGCAAATTTCGGCGCGAGCACATCGCCTATGTCGGCCAGGATCCCGGCTCCGAACTCAACCCACTACTTCGCGTCCGAGCGGTCCTGGCGGACGCGGCCCCCGGCAGATCCGACGCCGACCACCTGGCCGTCCTCGAACGAGTAGGCCTCGACCCCACCCACCTCCGCCGCCGCTGTGCCCGCCTCTCCGGCGGCCAGCAACGCCGAGTAGCCCTGGCCCGAGCCATCCTCCGCCGCCCCCGAATCCTCGTCCTCGACGAACCACTGGCAGGCCTGCACGGCACCCTCCGCACCGAAATAGCCCAGCTGATATCGGCCCTCGCCACCGAGAACTCCACCACCGTCCTGCTCTCGGGCCACGACACCGAGGCGATCAACGCCATCGCCGACACCCTGATCGAGCTCCACCCGCCCGGCGCGCAGTTGGTGAATGGCACTGCTGGCGTGGCTGAGTCAGGGGCTGACCCCCATCCGCCGGTGAATATCGGTGCCGGTGTGGCTGATTCAGCGGGCGACCCCGGTCCGTCAGCCGAGACTCCAGCGGACCGCAATGGGCATCGGCTGCTGAACCCCGACTCCGCCGATACGGCATCTCCGAACCCCGACTCCGCCGGTTCGGCATCTCCGGCCAGCGATCCGACCGGTGGCGGTGAGGTGATAGCCGTGCACGCCAAGGGGATCAACGCTGACGCGGGCGGCCACCCGGTGCTAGAGAATATCGGTTTCAGCCTGTCCGCGGGTGCCGCTCTCGCTGTCGTGGGGCCTTCCGGGGCGGGAAAGACCACGCTCGCGCGGGTGATCGCCGGCTTGCATACCGGTGCCGTCGGTTCGCTGGAAGTGCTCGGCAGGCCGGTGCCGCTGGGCCGACGACCGCGAATCAAGCCGGATCCCAAGGGAATTCAACTGGTCACCCAGAATCCGCGGGCGGCTTTGAATCCGCGCCGCACCGTCGAACAGGCACTGGCCCGCCCGCTGCGTCGCATCGCGCGAGTGCCCACGCGCGAAATCCCCACGCGCATCACTGCCCTACTCGCCGCCGTCGACCTGCCCGCCGACCTCGCCGCCCGCCGCCCCCACCAACTCTCCGGCGGCCAACGCCAACGAGTAGCCCTGGCCCGCGCCCTCGCCGCCGACCCCGCCGTCCTCATCTGCGACGAAATCACGACAGCCCTCGACACCACCACGGCGGCCGCCATCATGTCCCTGCTCGACCGCGTCCGCGCCGACCGAGGAACCGCGGTAGTCCTGATCAGCCACGACATGACCCTGGTCCGCGGCCACTGCACCGACCTCCTCGTCCTGGACCAGGGCCGAGTAGTCGAAACAGGCACCCCAGCAACAGTTCTCACCACCCCAACCCACCGAGCCACCGCCGCCCTACTCGGCTGACACCGCCGATCCCGCCCTGCCGAAGTACAGCGATTCCCCGTACTCGGCTGACACCGCAGACCCTGCGTCACCGCGCAGGAGTCCAGCGGTTCTACGAACGAGGCCGACACCGCCGACCCCGACCCACCCGCCGGACTACAGCGCTTCCACCTACTCACTGACACCGCCGACCCCGACCCACAGCACCGGATACAGCGATTCCACCTGATCTCGTACGTACATGGGTAACTCACCGGGGACGAGCAAACCCGACCACGTTCCTGGGTCTGGCCGCCGACGTAGCTGAACTACCACCTGAGTCCGGCCCAAAATCGCGGGGAGGCGGACTAGCGGACCTGTGAAGTCGCTGTGAGATGTGCGGGGAAGGCGGTTGGATCGGGATGATTGAGAGATGTCAGTGCAGAAGGTCGGCGTGGCCGCCGCGGTTGCGATCAGTGCGCTTTTAGCCGGGTGTAGTTCGCTCGCGTCGATCCCCGACGACATGCCGCCCGGGCCAGGAGTCGCGCTGCCTATGATCGACGTCGACGCACCCGGCCGCGCGTCCGAGCAGTTGCGCGGCTGGGCCGACGAGCAGTCGGGAGCGATCGGCATCGAACCGGTCGCGCTCGAGGCCTATGGATACGCCGCGGCCGTGCTGGCGAAGTCGAAGCCCGAATGCGGGATCGCCTGGACCACCCTCGCCGGCATCGCCAGCGTGGAGAGCGGGCACGGCACCCACCGCGGTGCGGGCGTCGACGCCGACGGGACGGTGCGTCCGTCGATCATCGGCGTCGCCCTCGACGGCACCAAGGGCAACGCCGACATCCGCGACACCGACGGTGGCAGCCTCGACGGCGACACCACCTACGACCGCGCCGTCGGCCCGCTGCAGTTCATCCCCGAGACCTGGAAGCGCTGGGGCGTAGACGCCAACGGCGACGGCGTGGTCGACCCGCAGAACATCGACGACGCCGCGCTCACCGCCGCCCGCTACCTCTGCACCCGCGGCGGCGATCTGACCTCGGCCGACGGCTGGCAGCGTGCCCTGTTCGCCTATAACCAGTCGAACAAATACATGCATGTGGTGCGCGATCGCGCCGCGATATACAGCATCGGCCGCCGCGTGTAGTTACCCACGCACCCGGAGTGCCGGTTACTCCACACTCCGCCGAGACGATAGGCTCGGCAGCGCACGGCCCTTCCCGTGATACCTACCGTGCCTTCCGTCGTAAGGAGCAGTTTTCGTGGCCATTATCGAACAGGTCGGAGCTCGCGAGATTCTGGATTCGCGCGGCAATCCCACCGTCGAGGTCGAGATCGCCCTCGACGACGGCACCCTGACCAGGGCAGACGTACCTTCCGGTGCGTCCACCGGCGAGCACGAGGCCGTCGAGCTGCGTGACGGCGGCGACCGCTACGGCGGCAAGGGTGTGACCAAGGCTGTCGAGGGCGTCCTCGACGAGATCGCGCCCGCCATCATCGGCCTCGACGCCGTGGAGCAGCGCACCGTCGACCAGGTCCTGCTCGACCTGGACGGCACCCCCGACAAGTCTCGCCTCGGCGCGAACGCCCTGCTCGGTGTGTCGCTGGCCGTGGCCCGCGGTGCCGCCGAGTCCTCGGGTCTCGAGCTGTTCCGCTACCTGGGTGGCCCGAACGCCCATGTGCTGCCGGTGCCGATGATGAACATCCTCAACGGTGGCGCGCATGCCGACACCGGCGTGGACGTGCAGGAGTTCATGGTCGCCCCGATCGGCGCGCCCACCTTCCGCGAGGCGCTGCGCTGGGGCACCGAGGTGTACCACTCGCTCAAGGCCGTGCTCAAGGAGAAGGGCCTGTCCACCGGTCTCGGTGATGAGGGTGGCTTCGCCCCCGACGTCGCGGGCACTGTGGAAGCGCTCGACCTGATCAGCGTCGCCATCGAGCGCGCGGGCTACAAGCTCGGCACCGATGTGGCGCTGGCGCTCGACGTGGCCGCCACCGAGTTCCACACCGAGGGCGAGGGCTACAAGTTCGAGGGCAAGGTCCGCACCGCCGCCGAGATGGGCGAGTTCTACGCGGACCTGCTCACCCGGTACCCGCTGGTCTCCATCGAGGATCCGCTGTCGGAAGACGACTGGGACGGCTGGGTGGCACTGACCGACCTGATCGGTGACAAGGTGCAGCTGGTCGGCGACGACCTGTTCGTCACCAACCCCGAGCGCCTCGAAGAGGGCATCGCCAAGGGCGCGGCCAACGCGCTGCTGGTGAAGGTCAACCAGATCGGCACGCTGACCGAGACCCTCGACGCCGTCGAGCTGGCGCACCGCAACGGTTACAAGACCATGATGTCGCACCGTTCGGGCGAGACCGAGGACACCACCATCGCCGACCTCGCGGTCGCCGTCGGTTCGGGCCAGATCAAGACCGGCGCTCCCGCGCGTTCCGAGCGGGTCGCCAAGTACAACCAGCTGCTGCGCATCGAGGACGCCCTCGGTGATTCGGCACGCTACGCGGGTGACGTGGCCTTCCCGCGTTTCACCGGCGAATTCTGAAAGTAGTACAGGGGCGGTAGCGAATGACCGAGCGACGTGCGCGTGGAACCAGTCCGGGTGGACGAGGTGACAAGCGCACGTCGCGGGCCGCTCGCTCCCGCCCCAGTCTCGACACGCCGGGCCGCCCCACCGCGGCCAAGCGCCCGACCCGGCGTCACCCGCAACCCGCTGGTGCCACCCGCAAGTCCAGCGGCAAGCTGGAACGCGGCGAACACACCATCCTCGGTCTCTCGACCGGTAAAGCGGTGATCCTGGCGGCGGTGTTATGTGGCCTCGCGCTGACATTGGCCGTGCCGACGCGCACGTACTTCAGTCAGCGCGCCGAGGCCGTCGCACTGGCCAAGGAGCGGGTGGAGCTCGAAGCCGACCTGGCCGGCCTGCGTGATCGTCGTGCGCGACAACAGGATCCGGCCTACATCCGTTCCGAAGCGCGCGACCGCCTTCGTCTGGTGATGCCCGGCGAAACCCCCTACATCGTGCAGATTCCCGGCATCGAAGCACCAGCGCCGCCGCCGATGAGCACCCGAACAGCGGCGCCCGACCCCTGGTACACCGACCTGTGGCGCAGCATCTCCGAACCAGCCCCGGAAGGACCACGGTGACGACACCGAACGAGCAGGATCTCGAGATCATCGCGAAGCAGTTGGGCCGCGAGCCTCGCGGTGTGCTCGCCGTCGCCTACCGCACCCCCGACGGCCTGCCCGCCGTGGTGAAGACCGCGCCGCGCCTGCCCGACGGGACCCCGTTCCCCACGCTGTACTACCTGACCGACCCGCGGCTCACCGCCGAGGCGAGCAGGCAGGAATCAGCCGGGGTGATGCGTGAGATGACCGAACGCCTCGCCACCGACCCCGAACTGGCTGCCGCCTACCGTCGCGCGCACGAGAGCTACCTGGCCGAACGCAACGAAATCGAGTCTCTCGGAACCGATTTCACCGGTGGTGGGATGCCCGACCGGGTGAAATGCCTGCATGTGCTGATCGCGCACTCGCTCGCCAAGGGGCCCGGCCTGAACCCCTTCGGTGACGAGGCCGTCGCGCTGGCCGCCGCTGCCGGATTCCGTGGGACCGCGATCCCGGCCGACTGGCCCGCCGCACCTGGCGAACAGGCATAATCGCGGGAGTGCCCCGGCGCACGAGACCTGGAGGAACGCCATGAGTGAGCGCATCGCCGCAGTCGACTGCGGTACCAACTCGATCCGCCTGCTGATCGCCGAGGTGGGTGCCGACGGTGGCCTCACCGACGTGCACCGGGAGATGCGCATCGTGCGGCTCGGTCAGGGTGTGGACGCCACCGGCCGCCTCGCGCCCGAAGCCATCGAACGCACACGCCTGGCACTGGCCGATTATGTCGATGTCATGGTGACGCAGGGTGTTTCACGCGTCCGCATGGTCGCCACCTCCGCCACTCGCGACGCTGCCAATCGCGACGACTTCTTCTCGATGACCCGCACCGAACTCGGCCGGGCGGTGCCGGGCGCTGTCGCCGAGGTGATCACCGGTGACGAAGAAGCGCGGCTGTCCTTCGCGGGTGCTGTCGGCGAATTGTCCGCCGACGCGGGACCTTTCGTCGTGGTCGATCTCGGCGGCGGTTCCACCGAGCTGGTCGTGGGCGACGAGAACGGCGTCCAGGCAGCCTATTCCGCCGACATCGGCTGCGTCCGGATCACCGAACGTTGCCTCGCGGGCAACCCGCCGACCCCCGACCAGGTCACCGCCGCAAGGGAATTCGCCCAGCAGAAGCTCGACGAAGCCTTCGCCAAGGTCCCCGTCGACAAGGTGCACACCTGGGTCGGCGTGGCAGGCACGATGACCACGATCACCGCCGTGGCCCTCGACCTCCCCGAATACGACTCCGCGCGAGTGCATCTCACCCGCCTGAGCCTCGCCGAGGTACACCAGGTCTGCGACCGCCTGATCGGCATGAACCACGACGAACGCGCCGCCCTCGGCCCGATGCACCCCGGCCGTGTCGACGTGATCGGCGGGGGTGCGGTCATCACCGAGGTTCTCGCCGACGAACTGTCCGAGCGCGCAGGAGTTTCCGAACTGATCGTCAGCGAACACGACATCCTCGACGGCATCGCCATGTCGATCATCAACGGAGCCTGACTATTATCGAAGCCTGATGCGAAGGGGTCGATATGAGCGCCGACGACTTGCCATCGAGCCCGGATCCCGTCAGATCCGGCCCGTTCTGGGACGCGGTGCACGGTCACGCACCCATGCCACGTGCGGCCTCGACCCTCGGCTTCGAATTCGTCAGCTACGACGACGCCACCGCGACCATTGAGGTTGCCTTCGCCGCAACCGAGGCCTTCACCAATCCCGCGGGAAATATCCTCGGCGCCTTCCTGGCCGCCATGCTCTACGACACAGTCGGCACCGCCCTCCTCGCAGGGCTCGACCACGACCATTTCCAGTCGACTCTCGAAATGAAACCAGCTTCCTGCAACCGGTGAAACCAGGCCGCATCCTCGGTGTCGGCCACATCCGGCACCGCACCAACGACCTCGCCTACTTAGAAGGCACCCTCACCAGCGCAGCGGGCGAAACCATCGCCACAGCAACCGCCACCGCGAAGGTCATCCCGATTGGTGAGACACCACACGCGGTGTAACCGGTCGTCCCGGCAGCAGATTTCAAGCCGAACCAGACTCCGCCGTTCCCGCTTCGTCGCCGATGTACTCGGCCCCAGGGTAAGTTCGCGCCAATCGACCGTCTGTGGTGACAAGTGGCATCTCGAACTGC
Organism: Nocardia sp. NPDC059195; assembly: GCF_042754695.1. Taxonomy (NCBI): domain Bacteria; kingdom Bacillati; phylum Actinomycetota; class Actinomycetes; order Mycobacteriales; family Nocardiaceae; genus Nocardia; species Nocardia sp. NPDC059195. The sequence goes on from NZ_JBHZBG010000038.1 coordinate 39,010, forward strand.
TCAGCGAGTTCTACGTAGAGTGCGTCGGCAAGCCTGATCGCCGCTCGGCGGTTCCAAGCACCCACTGTCAGGTTAACGACGTGGTGGCGCGTCAGGGGAGCCCGAGCAAGGCGACCGAGTGCAGTCTCCACCTCGGAGACTGTCACCAGATCGGCCCGGCTCAGGCGGCCGAGGGCGGACAGTACCTCTACGTCGAAATGTGCGGGCACGTGGAGTACAGCTGCCGAAATCCGTTTGCTGACTGCATCCGTCCGGTCGTTGCGAACGAGCAGGTCAACCATCGCACTGGCATCGAGGACGATCTGCTCGGCCTCGCTCACTGGTCGAACTCGTCTCGGGCTGCGTCGATCGCCGCCAGCACCTGGTCGTGCGGAATCTCGGGCCGATCGACGAGATCAGCCAACCACGCTGACGTCGCGTTCTCTTCGAGTGCGGCCACAATCGCCGCCTGAGTCAATGCCGAAACATTGACCCCGGCTGCCCTGGCGCGTTCGGCCAGATCGTCGGGCACGTACACATTGAGTCTCGCCATAATTCAGAGTATACACACGTATGTGTGTATAACTGCTGTGCTGCGCTATCCGCCGGTGCGCTCACGGTGTTTGCATCCAGGCCAGCAGCACGGGCGTCGCTGTCCTTCTTCCAGCTCTTCCTGGGTGCGTCGAATGCGGCGCTCGCGGGTCGCCGCCTGTTTAGCGTCCTCGACCCAGCAGATGAACTCGTTGCGGGCCAGCGGCGTGATGTCGTGCCAGGCCGCGAGCGCCACAGAATTGGCGAGCAGTGCCTCGCGCAAGTCTGTGGGCAACTCGTGCACCACGCCACCGGCCACGCGTTGACCACTCATGAGTCCACGCGTGGTTCCGGCATCGCGCACGCCATCCCATCGGCCATCCCGGTCGGCCGCACCCCCAGACCCTGGTTGAGGCGGGCGCGCTGGTTCTCCCACGCGATGCCGGCGGCCAACTCGGTGAGCTGCGCCTTCGAGAGGTGGGTGAGCAGGGTTTCGCGCAGCTCGTCGATGTCGACCGCCGGGGTTACCGTCATCGCCTCGGCGAACGCGATCACCAACTTCTCCAGCTCGGTATAGGCGTCGCTGGTCCGGTACCGGGGCAGATCGGTGAGCTGCTGCTCGGTCAGCCCGGCGGTGTGCGCCAGCGCCGACGCGATATCGAGACAGAACTGACAAGCCACCAACCCTGCCGTCTTGAGCTCGGCCAGCTCTTTGAGCCGAGGATCGAGCTTGTTGCTGAACAACAACGCCGTCTCATAGGTCACGGTCGCCGCCGCGATCTGCGGCCGTCGCCCGAGCCACCCGACCAGATCCCCACGATTTCGCCGGGCCTGCCCGATGACCTTGGCGTATCCCCGAACTCGCTTGACCACCCGCATCGATAACACCTCTTCGTGTCGCCGGTTTCCGCTATCGATGAACCTACGCCGACCGGCCACCGAACCCCAGGGTGATCCGTCTCGCATTCCTGTTGTGAAGCATGAGCATATGCCCGCGACTTGGGTCAGCGGAGGCGGCGACCGCCACCCTTGTCTGTCACGCCGGGATGGCCTGTTGCAGCTTTGGTGATCCAGATGGTGCGGGTTTCATCATCGATGGCGTACCAAATCCGACCCCCGCCGGTGACCTCGTATTTTGACCCCACTCACTCCGACGCCTTGGGTCGGCCGATCTCCCCATGGTCTGTGCGCTCGAAAGGTCCGCTGAGATCGCGGACGAGCGCGGGATCGGTGTAGATCTGCGCGGTGTGCTTCCATGCGATCAAATTTCGCTGAAATGGCAGGTAGAAGCCTGTATCGGCGCCAGCGACAAGGTGGTCGAGCAACTCGCGTACGGCTTCTGCGCGATGCTCTGAAGGTAGCCAGGTGAGCCAGGGGAGTTCTTCTGCGAGCACTTCCTCGGCCATCTGGCGGTTGGCCTTCGCTACCAGGGTGAGGGACCGCGCGGCGATTCGTAGCGCTCCGTCCATCGCCTGGTAGCGCTCGTCGCGCATCAGCACAACATTCTCAGCATCGCGCCGTTCGAGCATGACATCGGACTCGGCCAACAGAGGGAAGACCGACGTCTGCTTACGGATGAGCTCGCTGAACGGTAAAGACTTCATACCCCCAGGCTACACATAGTGCTGAACTAATTCAGCACATGTGGAACTGGTGGAGGCTTGCATTTCGCCCACCAATCGCGAGACATATGAACCAATATATCTTATCTTGGAGGCATGAGTTCAACGACGTCTCATGCGGTCGGCTTCGAGCTTCGCTCCGGAGAAACCTGGCGTGACCCCTGGTCCATGTACTCCGCTTTGCGTGAGCACGATCCTGTGCACCGGGTGGTCCCCGCCGAGCAGGCAGGCAACGACTTCTACGTGCTGTCGCGGCATGCCGATGTGTGGACGGCGGCGCGCGACCCCGCGACCTTCTCCTCCGCGTCGGGACTGACCGTGGACTACGTCGACCTGGCGGCCGCCGGGTTCGGCGCCGTCAAGCCGTTCGTCTTCATGGACCCGCCAGAGCACACCGATTTCCGGCGCCGGGTGTCACCGGGATTCACACCGCGCCAGGTGAATTCGGTCGAGCCCGCGGTGCGCAAGTTCGTCGTCGAACGCATCGAGCGGCTGCGCGCGGCGGGCGGGGGCGACATCGTCAAGGAGCTGTTCAAGCCGCTGCCCACCATGGTTGTCGCCCACTATCTGGGTGTGCCGGAACAAGATCACGCCAAGTTCGACGCGTGGACCGAGAACATCGTCGGCGGCGCGGTCGCGGGGGCCGGGCTGGCCGCAGGCGACCAGCACGCCTTCACCGCGGTCGGTGAAATGGTCGGCTACTTCAGCGAACTGATCGCCCGTCGCCGCGTCGAACCGGGCGACGACACCATCTCGCACCTGCTGGCCTCCGGCCTCGGCGCCGACGGCGACAACGAGGGCCTGGTCGCGATTCTCGGCTTCGCGTTCACCATGATCACCGGCGGCAACGACACCACCACCGGCAACCTCGGCGGCGCGGTCCAACTGCTCACCGCCAACCCGGACCAGCGGCGACTGCTTATCGACGATCCCGCGCTCATCCCGGATTCCATCGAGGAGTTCCTGCGGATGACCTCGCCGGTGCAGGGCCTGGCCCGCACCACCACCCGCGATGTCGAACTGCACGACACCACCATCCCCGAGGGCCGCCGCGTCCTGCTGCTCTACGGTTCGGCCAACCGCGACGAACGCGAATTCGGCCCCACCGCAGCCGAACTCGACATCCGGCGCAACCCCAAGCGCATCCTCAGCTTCAGCCACGGGCATCACCATTGCCTCGGCGCGGCCGCCGCCCGCATGCAGGCGCGAGTGGCGCTCGAGGAACTCCTCACCCGCTGCCCCGACTTCACCGTCGACCTCGACGCGGTGCAGTGGGCGCACGGCAACTATGTGCGCTGGCCCATCTCGGTCCCGTTCCGCGCGGCGAGCTCGGCGTGAGCGGCGACTGGCTGGCCACCGATCGGGCGGATCTGGCGGCCGAACGCATCCTCGACGCGGCCGCGGAACTGTTCGCCGAACACGGGGTCGCCGCGGTCGGCATGGGCGACATCGCCAAGGCGGCCGGGTGCTCGAGGGCCACGCTGTATCGCTACTTCGACAATCGCCAGGCGGTGCGAATCGCGTTCGTGCACCGTGAAACTCGCCGTATCGTGGCGAGCCTCGACGACCAGGTCCGCCATATCGCCGACCCCGGCGAGCGCGTCATCGCCGCGATGCTCGGCGCGGTCGAGGCGGTCCGTGCCGACCCCCTGCTCATCGCCTGGTTCCGGCCGGGCGATTCCGGCGCGGCGAGCCGAATCAGCCAGGACTCCGATGTCATCGAATCCCTCGCGGCAGCCATGTTCACCGACACTGACCTGAGCGACCCCGAACGCAGCCGTCTGGCCCGCTGGCTCACCCGGGTCATCGTCTCCCTCCTTGCCACCCCCGGTCGAGACGAAACTGACGAGCGCGCCATGCTCCAAGATTTCGTCGCCCCGATCATCACCCGCACCTTCGTCTGATCGGGGCCGCCGGGCGACCTGTCTCGTGACATCACCGCCACGACCGCGCTGGTCGATGTCCGGCGTCGCGGCGTCCGTCAGTCATCGAATTAGAACGTGTTCTATATTTGAGGGAAAGTTCCGGCGATCCCTCGGGAGTTCACGACATGTATCAGTGGTCCGATGAAGACCTGATGTTCCGCGACGCGGTGCGTGGCTTTATCGCCAAGGAGGTCACCCCGCACATCGATCAGTTGGAAAGCGGCGCGCTGCCGCCGTTCGACATCATCCGCAAGTTGTTCGCGACGTTCGGGCTCGACGAGATGGCGCGGGACGGGCTCGAAAAGGCCTTCGCCCGTGAAGAAGCCGGCACCGGCGCGGCCAAGTCGAGCGGCGGATTCAGTGGCGCGGGCAGCATGGGCGTCGTTCTCAACAGTGAACTCGCCGGTGTCAGCCTCGGCCTGGTGGCGTCGATGGGGGTGAGCCTCGGTCTCACCGCGGGCACCATCCGCAGCCGCGGCACGCTCGCTCAGAAGAAGCGCTGGCTGCCGGAGCTGGTCACCATGGCCAAGGTCGGGGCCTGGGCGATCACCGAGCCCGATTCGGGTTCGGACGCCTTCGGCGGCATGAAATCCTACGTCCGCCGTGACGGCGAGGACTACATCCTCAATGGACGCAAGACCTTCATCACCAACGGTCCGCACGCCGACGTCACCATCGTCTACGCCAAGCTGGATGAAGAGGACGGCGTCGACCGGCGCGACCGCAAGGTGCTGGCGTTCGTACTCGACAAGGGCATGCCCGGCTTCGTGCAGAGCCCCGCGTTCAAGAAGATGGGGATGAACTCCTCGCCCACCGGCGAACTGTTCTTCGAGAACGTCCGCATCACGCCGGACCGCCTGCTCGGCGAAACCGAGAACCCGGCGAAGGGCGACGGAAAGTCCAGCGCCAAAGAGTCTTTCGCGGCCGAACGCATCGGCATCGCCTCGTTGGCGCTCGGCATCATCAACGAATGCCATCGCCTGAGCATCGATTACGCCAAGTCCCGCAAGCTGTGGGGCAAGGAGATCGCGCAGTTCCAGCTCATCCAGCTGAAGCTGGCCGAGATGGAGATCGCCCGAATCAACGTGCAGAACATGGTGTTCAACGCCATCGAGCGCACCGCCGCGGGCGACCAGGTGACCCTCGCCGAGGCATCGGCGATGAAGCTCTACTCCTCCCGCGCCGCCACCGAGGTCGCGATGGAGGCCGTGCAGCTGTTCGGCGGCAACGGGTACATGGCCGAGTACAAGGTCGAACAGCTGGCCCGCGACGCCAAGTCGCTGATGATCTACGCGGGCAGCAACGAAATCCAGGTCACCCATATCGCCAAGGGACTGACCGCCGGGTAGTCCGCCGGCGATCCGAGCTCGCGGCACGCTCCGGCCCCGGAGCGTGCCGCCCGTTTCGTGCCGTGTCGGTCGGTTTATTTCAGCTATTCGTGCAGGTAGTCCGCTCGTATACTACGAAGATGCGAATCCACCGGAATGCTTTTGCCGGCGCCGTGGTGGTCGCCGCCGCAGTCGTCGCCCTCGCGCCATCGACTTCGGCCACACCGTCCTCCGGCGTGAGCGTCGAACCGCTGACCCTCATCGATGTGAGCGAATTCAGCCCCTTCGCCTCGCTGCCGAGCACGTTCACCTTCCGGCGGATCACCATCGCGCCAGGGGGAACGCTCGGGTGGCACTATCACGACGGCAACGTCCTCGCCGTCGTCACCGCGGGCGCGGTGACGCGCTACGAGACTGACTGCGTGCCGGTCACGTATTCGGCGGGCCAGGGACTGTCCGAGACCGTCGGGCCCGCTCACGTGCATGTCGGCCGCAATCTCGGCAGCGGGCCTGCGCAGATGTACGTCGCCTACCTCAATCGCGCGGGGGAACCACTCTTCGTCGACGCCCCCGCCCCGGACTGCCCGTAGCCGTTTTCAGGCGCCCGGCGGCGCCGCGAGCACCTGCGCGTGCACCGTCAACGGCGTCCGAGCCACCAGGGGCGAGAGCACGGAGTCTCCGACCCTGGTGGCACCGGGTCGGCTTATGCCCCGCAAGTGTTGCGAGCTGGGGCGCCGTAGAACATCTGGTCGAGCAGCGGCTGGGTCCACAGGAAGTTGGCGGCGTATTCGTTGATGTTGTGGCCGGGGCCCAAGCCGGACAGGAAGTCCGGGACCGGGGAATTGACGAGGTCGACGGTGGCGCCGCGTGAACACCAGCTCTGGGCCACCTTGCGGGCCTGGTCGGCGGGCACGATGTCGTCGTTGTCGCCGGTGATGATCAGGACTGGTGCGCTCGGCGTGCCGTTACCGACTCGGTGTTCGTCGAGAATCGCGCTCAGCACGGGGTTTTCGATCAGCAGCTCGGCGATCGGACGCCCACTGGTGGTCCACTGCCGCGATTGCTGCAGACCGTAGGTGAAGGTGGTCTCGAACAGGCACTGGTTGCGGACAGTGTCCAGCATGGCCATGCCGGCCGGGTTCAGTATTGCCTCGATCTCGGGCACGGCTTCGGGATAGACGGCCATCACGCTGTTGAGGTAGTAGCCGATGGCGCCGGAGATCAAGGTGCCGTCGAAGTAGCTGAGCACGTCGTCGAGGTGCGAGACGGGCGCACCGGCGAAGGTGCCGCGCAGATCGAGTTCGGGCGCGTAGGTGCCGGCGGATTCAGCGGCGGCCGCCGCCGCGCCGCCGCCTTGGGAGTAGCCCCAGATTCCGACCGGACCGTTCGCGGGGATGCTGGTACCCGGCAGACGCTGTGCGGCACGGGCGGCATCGAGTACCGCGTGCGCTTCGGCGGCACGATTGAAATAGGTGTGGGTGCCCGGGGTGCCCAAGCCCTGGTAGTCGGTTACCACCACGGCGATGCCGCGCGCGAGCAGCAGATCGATGAACGCGGTCTCGTATTCGAGCATCACGTCCAGCAGCGGGCTGTAGTGGATCAATCCGGTGAGCAGCTTGGAGGGCGCGCACTGATCGCCTTGACCGTGGGTGCCGACCGTGAAGGTGACCAGTGGGCGTTCGCCCGGCCCGGTCCACGGCATGAACGGATCAAGAACCGTTGCCGAGACGGCCATCGGGGCGCCGAGCGCGTCCACGCTCTGGTAGCTGATGAGGGTGGACCGGGCCGGCACTGTCGGGATCGTCACCGGTTGGCTGGCGATGATGTCGCCAGGAGCGGTCGACGGCAGCGGATGCGCCGAATAGGGGTTGGCCACGGCGATCGGGGCAACCGCTGGTTGCGCGTGCGCGGGTGCTCCGCACAGCACAGCGACGGTGGTGGCGAGACAGCCGACCATTATGGTCGGCCGCTTCAGCGCGGAGAGGCTGAAGGCGAAATTCATCGTAGAGCTCCACAGATCGAGGGAAGAGCAGGTGCGCGTCGATGTCTGATCACACGCGCTGCCCCGCATCCCCTGATCATCTCTGCACCGCACCTAATCGGGCATCGGCAATTGTCAGATTTACAACATAATCCAGCCGATGGTCAAATATCGCTGATCGCGTCGATGCTCGCGACGAACCGCTCGACACTGTCGAGAGCGCCTCGTGCCTCCGATAGCTGTGCGTAACCCATCTGGAACACATGGAACATGCCGGACCACACCTCGAGCTCGCATCGTCCGCCTGCTGAGCGCAATGCCGCGGCATAGATTTCGGAGTCCGAGGCGAGAACTTCGCTCCCGCCTGCTTGCAACAGCATCGGTGGCAGGTCGGGTCCGACCGCGCCGAGCACATCCAGGCGCGGATCACTGAAATCCGCCCCCTTCAGATAGGTCTGCATGATTCGCGGACCAGTCTTGCCGGAGATGAACTGATCCCACACGAGTTTGTTGTGGGCTTGGGCCAGTTGCCAGGTCGGGTCGACGACGCTCGAGAACCCGACCACCGCGGCGGGCTGTTCGAGACCGAGTTCGCGCAGTTGGCCGCACAGCCCCAAGGCGAGGTGACCACCGGCGGAATCGCCCATCACGATGATCTCGCTCGCCCGGTGTCCCTGTTCGATCAACGCCAGGTAACCATTGAGAACGTCGTCGTGGGCGGCCGGGAAACGGTACTTCGGCGCCAACCGATAGCGCACGGCGAAGACAGGTCGATGCAGTCGGCGCGACAGTTCCGAAACCAGGCCGCGATGGGTCCACGGGCTGCAACTGATGTATCCGCTGCCGTGGATGAAATAGATCAACCGGCCGCCGGGCTCCGGCTGCCCGCCCACCCATTCGCCGACGGTCCTGCCGTTGGGCCCCCCGGCATCGACCTTGGTGTGCGGGAGTGTCGGACCGAACCACATCCGGCAGGCCACGATCTGCGTGAAACGGTAGCCGTAAACCCCGATCGACGAGTGCAGCGGAAGTAGCCACAGTGTCGGTCGAACGAAGATTCGCGATGCCCAGATGGTCAACCGTGCGGCGAATGAGCGTTTCACGGTTATCACATGATCATCAGCGCCGGTGTGTACTGCCATGTCGATCTCCCCAATTTATTCGTATCCGCCGCCAAGGATGTTGAATCGCGTTGTCGCCGAATCACTTCCGGACCGGCTGGTGAATGCCGATCATCAGTGCTCACAACGACTCGTCCTGCCGGTCAGAGAGAAATCGCGATACCGCACGGCGGTGTACGGGCATCGGATTCGCTTGTCGGCGGCTCGGGTTACCGGGTGGGGACGGTGATGGTGCCGTAGTCGAGGCCGCCGTGGCTGAAGGTCGGCACCACCGGCCACTGCCGCTTCCAGTTCGCGCACTCCGAGGACGGAATGATCTGGCGCCACTGCGGGTTTCGCGGCGACGGGGAGGCGAGAGTCTTCTCCTTGACCATGGAGTCGTACTGGTCGAGGGAGTCTTCGAGCGTGTTGGCGTTGAGCACGACTTCGCGCCCGTAGAACTCGGCGGTGCGGCGCACGCCGGGGATCTTCGACAGCTCGGGTTGCCAGCTGTCGGCGGCCATCCCGTTCTCCGAGGACACCCACACCCCGTCGGGGGTGTTGACGACCAGGGAGTGGTTGCCGTCGGTGTGGCCGGGCGTCCACAGCAGGCTGACTCCGACGCCGAGTTCGACGTCGCCATCGAAGATCTCGAGCTTGTCTTCGGGGACGCCGTTCATACCGCCGTCGACATACCATGCCCACTGCATCGGGTGCATGGATTCGAAGGTGCCCAGCTCGCTGCGGTGCACGACCAGTTTCGCGTTGGGGAACAACGGCTCGCGCGGCTCGGACTCGCCCTCGATCGGCTCGCTGCTGCCCACGATCATGCGGGGGTCCTGCACGTGGAGGTGGTCGAAGCTGATGTAGTCCACGTCGGCATTGGTCAACCCGAGCCGGGGCAGTACCTGATCGGGGTCGTTGTAGTACTTGACGAACAGTGATTCCAGGCCGATCCGGCGGCCGAAGCGCTGCAGCTGGCCGTAGAACGGGGCTTCGGCCGACCCGGCGGCCACGGTGGGTTCCCACACCAGGGTCTTGAGCTTGCCGTCGAATCCCTCGAACTGGATCACGAACATGCGGTTGATGATCGAGATGAAGGGGTTGACGCTGACCGAGTAGTTCTGGAACGCGAACTGCGCCGGATACGGTGCTGCGGCGATGTCGAAACTCTTGACCGCGCGCACCTGGCCCTGGCGCACGAAGCGTTCCCGGTAGTTCTCGGCTGCCTCGCGGATGGCGTCGAGCCGCTTTCCTCGGGGCCAGATGTCATGGACGCCATCGAATTCCGGGATCGGACGCAGGGTGGCGGATTCGGTGGTGGTCATCGGTCCTTCTTCGGGTCGGTGGTGCCGGACAAGGCGCGGGCTTCGTACTGGTCGCGGGTGCTCGAGCGCTCTACGGCCTCGACCTGGTTGGGCACTGCGCGGCGCAGCACCAGATCGCGCAGCGACTGCGGTAGCAGGGTGGTGACGCGGACCAGCAGGTCGATGGTCGAGGGGATGGCTACCTGGAATCGCGGGCGGCGCAGCACCCCCACGACGGCGGCGGCGACATCGGCGGGCTGCAGCCGGGCGGTCGCGCCGCTGTCGGTCCCGACCGCGAGTTCGGTGTCCACCACGCCGGGCATGATCACCGACACGTGCACGCCACTGCCGCGCAGTTCCTCACGAACCCCGGTGAGGTAGCCGAGCACGCCGTGTTTGGTCGCGGCGTAGGTGGACTCCCCGGGCGGGGCGAGCTTGGAGGCGGCCGAGGCGACGGTGACGATGTGGCCGCTGCCGCGGGCGCGCATCTGTGGCGCGACGAGTCGCACACCACGGATCACGCCGTGCAGGTTCACCGCGAGCATGCGCTCGGTCGCGGACTCGGGTTCGTCGCCGAAGGCCCCGACCCACATCACCCCGGCATTGTTGACCAGCACATCGAGCGGACCCCACAGGTCGGTGACCTCGGCCAGGAACCGGCGGTACGACTCGGTGTCGGTCACATCGAGAGCGAACGCACGCACCTGTCCCGGCAGCGCTTGCGCGGTTGCCTCGGCGGCCTTGGCGTCGCGGTCGCCGATCGCCACCCGCGCACCGGCCTCGGCGAGCTGGCGCGCGATCTCACGCCCGATGCCCTGCGCGCCGCCGGTGACCGCCACGATGCGCCCGGCCAATGGTGTTCCCGTCATGGCATGCCGCCTTTCTCGGATGGGGTTCGACTGCCACGGGCCATGTTGGGCAATCTCGATTGTCAAAAGTTGTTCAGCTAGTATTGCACCTCATCGGCAGGAAGGAAAGGCCCAATGACCAGCCCAGGACCCTCCGGCCCGAAACTTTCCAGCCGCAAGTACTCCGGCGTAGCGCCGGAGGAGCGAGTGCGCCTGCGCCGCGCGGCCATCCTCGAGTCGGCTTTGGAGCAGTTCGGCACCTCCGGCTACGCGGCCGCGTCGATCAAGCAGATCTGCCGCGGCGCCGGCGTCACCGAGCGCTATTTCTATGAGTCGTTTCCCAACCGGGAGGTCTGCCTCGCCGCCCTCTACGACAACCTGGCCGAGGCGATGCGCGCGGCGACCATCACCGCGCTCCAACAGGCCGAACCTGATCTCGATGTGCTTACCGCAGCAGGACTCGACGGCTTCATCGGATACCTGACCAGTGACCCACGCCGCGCGCGGGTAGTTCTCATCGAAGTCGTCGGCGTCTCACCGGACATGGAACAGCGTCGTCACCGGGTATTACGCGATTTCGTCGACACCGTGACGGCCACCTGGATGACAGGCACCCCCGCACGAGCCCAGCGGCTGACCGCGACAGCACTGGTCGGCGGTGTCAACCACCTGCTGGTCGACTGGTTGATGGACGGGCGCCGTGACGACCCCACCGACCTCGTGGCGGTGTGCGTTGACCTGTTCGCTGCCGCTCGCACGCAGTGGGAGGCCGTTGCTACGTCCTCTCAACACGACTGACCATCTGGAGGAGTCCCCTTCAAGGACGTGATGCGCAACAGCCCACCGTTCTCGCGGACGGGCCGTCCGTGGTCGGAAACACCGAGTGCACGGGCAACGTATCGATGGTCTGGTGCACCGCGGTCGGGTCGACGACTTCGGGAGTGTGCCAGGCCGCGCCGGCTCGCCCCAGAACGGCATCGCCACTGATCAATGCTTCAATGCTCACGATGGTTGAACTGTTCGCGGCGATGAGGTGTTCGAGTCAGCTGAGCCGAGTCGTTGCGATTGCCATGCGAGCACCGTGTGCGAGCAGCCCTTCCTCGGTCAGGTTCGAAGCTTGTTCGAGGAATTCGTCACGTAGGCGCTGGAGCTGGCGTGTGTCGATGAGGGTGGCGTCGTAGTAGGAGTCGACAGCGGACTGCCATGTCTGCTCTGGCGTCGCGTGTGGACCGTGGCTGATCTCGGTCCAGTCGATGGGCTGGAATCCGGCAGCTGAAGCCAACTCGTTCAGCCCCTCTCGGGTGCGCGTACGGCGGTCCCCGAGTGAGGGCATCGACCCCGATTGCTGTGCACTGGCGAAGATCGGTCGCGCCACCTCCAGAAACAGCGCGCGTCCGCTGCTGTCCGCGGGCTTGAGCCCGACCGAGATCGCCAGCCTGCCAGCCGGTTTCAGTACTCGAGCCGCCTCCGCAAAAACCTGTTCGATCTCTGCCATCAGCATCAACGCCATATGGGAAATCACGGTGTCGAACGAGTTGTCAGCGAATGGGAGCTCCTGGGCCCGTCCCTGCCGCAAATCTGCGCTGTACAGCTCTGGTCTCTGCATGGCGGCCGAGAGTTCGACGTCGGACAGGTCGATGCCGGCGAGTCTGGTCGCGCCGTTTCGGGCTAGGACCGCGAGCAGGGAACCGTCGCCGCAGCCGAGATCAAGGACTTCCTGAGCGTTCGGAACCTGGTCGGCAAGATACTGATAGCTGGATCGTCCGTCGGGCAGCGGGTTCGCGACGACGTATCGGCTCATCGCCCCCGGCAGCTGGTTGTGCGTCCGCCGGTAAAAGTCTTCGCCTGCACGGATCTCGTTAGCTGCGGTCACGATTCGAACCTAGTTCATCGCGATGGCCCGAGAGCACACGCTGAAGATATGAGCACCGAGATCTCCTCCGACGAAGACCTCGAATCGGTTGCCGCCGCCCTCGATGTCAAAGCGCGACGGGCGTCCTCACGTCGATAACCTGCGATGAAAGAGTGCCCCCACAGGGACTCGAACCCTGACTGTGCGGATTTTAAGAACCTCCGGCTCGGTCCGGCGACACCCCGGTGACCTGCGGAAATATGCAGCGGCAGCTCTCAAAGTCCCACTGGCCTTGTGGTTTTGGCCGGTTTCCGGCGGCCTTGCGCGGGGGCTAGCGGCCTCTAGCGGGAGCGGCACAGCCCCTAGCGGGGTGGGCCGGAGCTGGGGCTGCGTCTCCGCAGGTGGGGGACGTTTTCGCTCGCAATGCGCGGCTGAATGGCTGACACGGTGCGGTCCGGCGGGATGCGCTCGGGCCACAGCACTACCCCGATGATCACAGCCAGTGGCAGGCCCACCGCAACGACGAACCCGAGCGTGATCACCCGTCTGCCCGCCCGCTGGTCTCGCCCACGGTCATGGGACATCCGTCGCGCTGTTCGGCTGCGGTGAGCCACGCGGCTACGTTGTCGAGCGAGCCGTGGCAGACGACCCGGAACGGGCTGTACAGCTCCCACCCGTACGGCGGTTCGGGTGCCCGGCGGATTGCCATCGACCGGCACGCGGCCCGTTCGGTTAGCGCATCAAGCTGAGGTTTGATCGCTTCGCTCATCAGTCCCCCTGGTGGGTCATTCGTCAATGCGCCCGCCGCCGGGGAACCGGTACCGGGCCGGATCAGCCCGGCGGCGAGGCAGTACGAACGCTAGGCGGGCAATCTCGGCGCGCACTATGACTTTGCGAGGCTTTGCGAATGATGTTGATCCCCGGGCACAATTAGAAGGACGATTGCGAGGTACGTTCGTCTCAATCGCAAAGGCGGCTCCAATGCACTCACACTTGAAACTGCGACACGTCGGCTCGGGCTCGGGTCACGGCTCCTGCCCGGCGGTATTCGCCGCCGAAACCGGCGAGCTGGTGATCCAGGGCAACATCACCGACCGCGCCGGGACGGTACTGGTGCCTCATGCGCTCCTCGGCTGGCTGGAGCCGGGTATGAAGCTGCCGGTGGAAGCCAGCGACGCCCCCGGTTCGTTCCTGGTGAGTGGCGAGCAGATCACCGCGCCCGAAGTCCTCGCACAGCTCATGCTCGACGATGACGAGACGGCCGTGGTGGTGCGCTGATGCTGCACGTCGCCGGTGACGGGATTTTCGCGCCGCTGTTCCGCGCGGCTCGGCACCGCGCCTTTCACCTGGAAGTGCAAGACACCTACGGCGTGGCCGATGAGGTTGAAGCGCTGCGCCGTTGGGCGGCAGGCGAACCCTACGAAACCGAGGAACAGCCCGAGTCCTGGAAGGCTTGGGATGACCTGATGGTGGAGACGGCCGGGCGCGGCATCGCGCTTGAGCGGTTGCGCGTGGTGACCGTGCCGCACTCGGACTACACGCGGTGGCTGCTCAGCGAGACAGAAACCCGGCTGGAAGTGGGGGAGGCGGTGCGGTGGTTGCCGCGTCACCTTACCGACCCGGCTGAGGTGCCTGGTGATGACTACTGGCTGTTCGATGATGACACCGTGGCCTTCACTACCTTCGCGGCGACGGGTGAGTTCATGGGCCTGTCGATCACCACCGATCCTGCAATCGTTGGCCGCTGCGTGCAGGTGCGGGTGCCGTTGTGGCAGAAGGGAATTGATCACACTCAGTACGCCAACAGTGAGCACGCGCACGCGCCGTGAACGCTGTAGATGACGCACGGGCCGCGCTCGGTGCACGCCTTCGGGAGTTGCGCCGGGGTGCCCATTTGTCTGGCGTCGATCTCGCTGCTCGGTGCGGCTGGCATTCCAGCAAGATCACCCGCATCGAGCGCGGTCAACAAGCCCCCACCGAAGCCGACCTAGCGCTCTGGTGCGAGGCGTGCGTCAACCTTGCCGTACTAGACGATCTCGTTGCTAGCGTGCGCAATCTGCGCTCGATGTACTTGGAGTGGCAGCGCACCGTAGCGGCAGGCCACGCCCACCGACAGCGCCAATCCATCGAACTCGAGGGCCAGACGCGCCTCATTCGGTGGTTTGACCCCGACACTATGCCCGGCCTGTTGCAGACTGAGGGCTACGCGCGGGGCATATTGCGCGCCTGCATCGCAATCACTGGCGGCCGTGATGATTTGGAAGAATCGGTAGCGATGCGGATGGCCCGGAAGCGCGTTCTACAGCGCGGTGGGCACCGCTTCCACATCCTGATCGGTGAGGCAGCGCTACGCCGGACCGTGGGCGACAGCGCGGTGATGGCCGAGCAGCTGGAAAGTGTTCTGGCTGAGCTGGACCGGCCGAACGTCCGGCTTGGTGTGATCCCGCTGGAGGCTGAATATCTTGCGCCTGCAACGAATTTCGTGCTCTACGACCGCGTGCAAGTGGTCACTGAGACTGTGAGCGCCGAACTCACTATCACCCGGCCGTCTGAAATTGCCTGCATGAGAAGACCTTCGGTCTGTTGGCAGACCAGGCAGCCTACGGCGAACCCGCCCGCGCGCTGGTCAACGTTGCGTTGGACCTGCGCCGGGCGGGTTCGTAGCCGAGCTACCCGGCCGACCGCCGACCGCCGACCGTCGACCGAACAGCGACACCACGTTGCCGCCTACGTTGGCACCTCAGCGGACGGCAAGTTCACGGGTGCCAAGCTCGGTGTGCGCTACACCGCGCCGGGTGGGCGTGAGGTTGTGTGAGGTTCACCCAAGGCCGGGTAGTTAGCGTTTTCGCTTGTCATGCAAGAGTTTCCGCTGACCATGCGGTAGCGCTGTAGAGGCCTGGGCCGAGTTTGTGGATGACACCGTCGTCGGCCCACCGGGTTAGCTGTCTGTACATGGTGTTGAGGGTGATGTCGCCGAAGTGAGTGGCGATGTCGCGGGCTCTCCATAAGCGGGTGGGCTCGGTGTCGAGCAGGTCCAGGATCCTGTGGCGTCTGCGCTGTTGCGGGGCAACGCGGCCGTCGTGGCGGGAAATGGTTGGCAGCGGCGGTAGTTCGGTTTCGGGCACGATGATGGCGAGGTCGAGATTGGTGACGGTGCGGCTGGTGTCGGGCCGCCCGTCGTTGAGGCGCTCGTTGTAGCGCGATATCGGTGATTTCACCTTGCGGGTGCTGACCCGTTGTCGGCGTGGCGGTAGCAAGTTGCCCAGGACCCGCACACCGATCCGCCCGAGAAGACCGGTCCCGGTGGGAACGACCCCGTCCGCGGTGAGGACCTGGTCACGGGCGGTATGGAAAGCGATGGCGAAGCTGCAACGGTCCGGATCGACACCTGGACGAGATTCCGCAGCGTCGACCATCACAACGCGCAGCACTTGGTACAGGGCTAGTAGTGCCCACATTTCCTGTTCGATGCCGACGGGGTCGCCCGAGCGCAGGACTCGTCCGGCCATGATCGTGTGGCGTAGGGCGTAGTAGGCGGATTCGTGTTCCCATCGCTGGTGGTAGAGGGCTACCAGCCTCGTTGCTGGGTAGGCGCGGGCGTCGGTCAGGGTCGTGACCAGTCGGTAGCTGGCAGTGAACACGGTGTCGTCGACGCAGGTCACGGTGATCTGGGCGTCGATGATCCGCACCCCGATACCGGCGATGACTGCGAGGTAGGAGCCGTCGCCCAAGCGGGCCAAGACCGGGATTCGCCGGTTGCTGCGTGCCCGACCCAATACTTGGGCGCCGGTCGCGGCGACGTTGACGAGGAAGTCGTTGCTGTCGAAGCCCCGATCCCACAACACCAGCATGTCCGGGCGTAGTAGGTGCAGCAGCTTGGCGGCGTAGCCGGTCTCGCCCAGGTCGGTAGGCCCAAACACTGCCCCGATCACCGCGCGGGTGCCGGTCTCGACCAAGCGTCATCAGTTCCAGCATCGGGTAGGGGTAGTGGGCGGTGGCTCGCAGCCAGGCCCGGTTGCGGGCGGTGGCGGGCACTTTCTGGGAGGTGCAGCCATCGAATGACACCATCCGATACCGCCCGAACCGAACCCCCGGGGTCGAGGGCTGTGCTAACGGCCCGGCCAGCACATCGAACAACTTTCGCATCGGCGCGACACCTACCCGACGACGCAAGTCCCGCAACGCTTTCGCGGTTGGGGCGGGCAACGGTATCCCGGTCAGCGAAGCGGTGAGTTTGTCCCAGACCGCCCGATAGCCCACCTCGGGGAACAGGCACATCGCTAGCAGGAAGTAGACCCCGACCCGCGACGGGAGATCACGCAACCGGCGCTGCACCGACCGGGTTTCCTCCAATACCGCGTCGACCAGTTCGAAGGGCACCACCACGGTCAACTCGCCGAGATGACCGGCCGCGAACCTGCCTGCGGCCACGGTCACAGTCCGGGTGAACGCCGCCAACGCGGGAGGCAGGGGAGAATGAAAGGGCAACGGAGCTCCTCGGGAACAGGCTGTCTTGGTCGACTACCTGAACCAACGAGCTCCGTTGCCCTATGCCCAGAATCTTCAAACTGCTTGCGCTACCAGCGAAAACGCTAACTACCCGGCCTTGGAGGTTCACCCCGGGTAGTGGACACCGACTTGGCAGGAT
>NZ_JBHZBG010000039.1:0-42206 GCF_042754695.1 Nocardia sp. NPDC059195
TTCACCGCAGGCAGCCCCCAGGAAGCCCTTGACTGCGCCTGCGATCTCTACCTCGGACACTGACCCCCGAACGACTTACGGGCGTGACCACTTAGTCAGTTCTGGACGAGCTCGTAGCCGAGGTTTTCGACGGTGTCCTGGATCAGCGCGTCGTCGATCGGGCCGGCGCCGATGACGGTCATCCGGCCGGTGGCGAGTTCGATGTCCACGCCGTTGATGCCGGTGAGCTTGCCGATTTCGGACTTGACCTTGCCGACGCAGCTGCCGCACGACATGCCCGAAACGACGTAGGTGCTGGTGCTGTTGTTGGTGCTCATGACCGGGTTTCTCCTTGTTGTCTCAGGGGCTTTCCGAGAAACAGACGATACGACAACCGCGACGCGATGTAAACCCCTAGGGGGTATCCGTATTTAGATTTACCGGTACCCCCAATGGGTATGTATGGTGGCGGCATGACAAAGCTGAATCGGATCGTTGTCGTCGGAGCTTCGCTGGCTGGTCTGCGCGCGGTACAGGCGCTGCGCGCTGAGAACTTCGCCGGTGACATCACCTTGATCGGCGAGGAGAACCACGCCCCTTACAATCGGCCGCCGCTGTCGAAGAGCGTCCTGGACGGCGGCGACGACGACATCACCCTGCCCGGCGCGGAACAACTCGACAGTGACTGGCTGCGCGATAGGCGAGCCATTGGCCTGCGCGCCGACGAGCAAGTGGTCGTCCTCGACGACGGCTCCGAGGTCGCGTTCGATGGACTCGTCGTGGCAACCGGTGCGAGCCCGCGCCGCTTCAGCACGCATCCCGCAGGCGTGCACAGCCTTCGAACAGTCGACGACGCACTCGCCTTGCGCGCCGAGCTGGCGGCCGGGCCCGCTCATGTCACCGTGATCGGCGGCGGCTTCATCGGCAGCGAAGTGGCGTCCACCGCTCGGCGGCAGGGAATCCCGGTCACCCTGGTCGACGCCGGGGTCCACCCCATGGCCGCGACCTTGGGGATGACCGGCGCGCGGTGGCTGAGTGGGCACCATGCGCGACACGGCGTCGAACTCGCTTCCGGAGTCCGTGCGCTCGGCTTCGACGGTGAAAGTCGGGCTACCGCAGTGCTGTTGAGTGACGGTCGCAGAATTCCGACCGAGGTCGTCGTCGCGGGCACCGGTGTCGAACCGAATACCGGCTGGCTGCGCGCGAGTGGGCTGAAGCTCGACAGCGGAGTCGTGTGCACCGGTTCGCTGTTCGCCGAGGGCGGATCGTCGGTCGTCGCGGCCGGGGATGTCGCCCGGTGGGCGCACCCGCTCTACGACGGTGCGCTGGTTCGAGTCGAGCACTGGGCCAACGCCAACGAACAGGGAGCGCTCGCCGCACGCAACCTGCTGGCCGGTCCGGCCGAGGCCGCGACCTATGCCGCAGTGCCCTCGTTCGCGACTCATATCCACGGTGCCCGCATTCAGGTCGCGGGTCTACCCGCCCTCGCAGACGATGAACACGTGCTCGTCGACGAGTCGGCTGACGACCGACTCGTGGTCGCGTTCACCGCCCGCGACGTTCTCGTCGGTGCCGTCGCGGTGAACGCGCCGAAGGATCTGATCCGGCTGAAGCGAGCCATCGCCGCACGATCCACGAGCGTGGAGCTCCCAGCCTGATCGGTGACCGCGGGATCCGGCACCGACCTCGGTGGCAGGAGGGTGGGCGACGCCACGAGCCGTCGCCCACCAGGGGCGACCGCACAGCACAGCAAGATCTGCTCTCGGCGCGCGCCGATAGAATGTCGCCGAGCTGTAATCCCGCAGCCCCAACCGATCCGGATTCGGCAGAGGAGTCTCCCGTGCCCGCAGCCAAGGCGCCGATGATCGCGCAACTCGCGTCGGGAGCGGGTCGACAGTGAGCAGCGCGATCTGTCTGCTCGTCTACAGCCTGGGTGTCCTGGTCCTCGCACCACCGGTGCTGAGCGGTTCGACCGGTAGCGGACGCAATCCCCGTCTCGGACTGATCGCTTGGACCAGTGCGATCGGGTCGGTCCTGGTGTCATGGGTCGCCGCGGCCGCCTTCGTCATCGTCGATATCGGTCGGGACCTGCTGTCCGACGAGCATCTGAGTTTGAGCAGGTGCTTCACTCAGCTCCATGACGCGGCGATCGGTGTCCACGGCGCGGTGGTGCAGGTCGGATTGCTGATGTTGATCGGTTTCGGCGTCGTCGCCGTCGGCGTGCTCGCCTCGCGTCTGGGAACGGCGCTGGCGCGGGCCCGTTCGGCCACGCACAGCCACGCGAACGCGGCGAGGATCATCGGACGGCCGCACGCTCGCCACGACGCCGTCGTCATCGATCACCCCGAACCCGCGGCCTACTCGGTGGCCGGAAACCCGGACACCATCGTGCTCACGCAGGGCATCGTGGCAGCGCTCGACGACGAGCACCTCGAGGCCGTCATGGCCCACGAACGCGCGCATCTGACCGGTCGCCATTATGTTCTTCTCGCGGTGACCCGGGCGCTGGCCGCGGTGCTGCCGCGGATCGATCTGTTCGTGACCGGTGCCGCTCAGGTCGCCCGGCTGGTCGAGATGTCGGCAGACGACGCGGCCGCGTCGCTGCACGGACCGAAGATCGTCCGGGAGGCGTTGCTGGCGCTGGCCGGGACGCGCACCCCGAGCGCGTTCGGTGCGCCAGAGGTCGGGCTCGCCGACCGGGTGTTCCGGTTGTCGGCGCCCTATCCCGCCGCCCGCTCGATGTCGGTGACCGTCTCGGCACTGACCACCGCCGCGTTTTTCGCCGGTCCGATGCTCGCCATGTTCGCGGCGGCCGCGGGGCTCGGAGTATGCACGCTCTAGGTGCTTCGTGCTGGAGCCGTCCGCTCCTCGAGCCGGTGGCGGCCCGGTGGGAGTCGGTGTCGCCCGTCGCGGTGTGCCGCCGTGTCGTCGGCGCGTGCGAGGCGCAGGAGTGCGAAGGCGGAGATCGCACCGATCGCGGTCAGTCCTGCCCAGACCACCCAGTCGATTCCGGCCTCGCGGGCCGCGCCGACAATGGCCCCGGTGGCGAGGTTGCCGATGAGGATGCCGACGCCGACGACGGTGTTGTAGAACCCGTAGTGTGTGGCGACGAGTCGGTCCCCGGACAGCGAGACCACGGTGTCCATCTCGAACGGGAACACTGCGGCCGTGCCGATCGCCAGCAGTGTCGTGGTGATCAGCAAGGCGGCGACGGCGGCGATCGTCCCGAACCGAGCAGCGCCCGGTACCGCGATCAGCGGGACGAACGACACCGCGAGAACTGTCATGCCGGCGACGAGGCTGCGCCCTGGTCCCCACCGGGCCCGCAGCCAGGCGGTGATCCGGAGCTGGCCCGCGACCGCGACCACACCGGAGACGACGAACAACGCCGACACCAGCGCCTGAGATCGCGCGCCCGCGATGAACTCCGCTTGCAGGGGCAACGCCAGATAGACCTGGAAGGACAGGACGTAGGACCCGATCATGGCCACCGAGAACGCCAGGAAGCGGCGATTGGACACCACGGTGCGCCAGTCGTCGAGCACCGAGGTCTGCCCGGTCGAGGTGTCGGCTCGGCGGGCGGGGAGCGCGAACAGTTGGGCGACGGTCAACGCGGCGAACACGATCGCGGCCACGCCCGCGGTGACCCGGAAATCGACCGTCATCAAAGCCAGTCCCACCAGCGGGCCCGCCAGGATGCCCGCTTGGTAGAACATGTTGAACACGGCGAAGGCCTCGACCCGGCGTTCACCGGCGTCGGCGGCCAGATACGCGCGTACCGCGGGATTGAACAGCGCACCGGCGAAACCGGTTGCCGCCGAAGCGATCAGCACCCCCGGTAGCGAATTCGCGAACACCAGCAGCGCGAAGCCACCCGTGCGCAGCAGACATCCCGCGACGATGAGTGGCTTGTAGCCGAGCCGGTCGGCGAGTGTGCCGCCGATCAGGAACATGCCCTGCTGGGAGAAGTTGCGCACGCCCAACACCAGTCCGACCGCCCACGCGGCCAGCCCGAGCGGCCCGGCGAGGTAGCCCGCGAGATAGGGCATCAACATGTAGAAGCCGAGGTTGATGCCGAACTGGTTGACCATCAACAGCTGGGCCGGTCGATCGAAACCGGCGAACTTGGTGAAGACGCTCATGAAGCGAGCTCCCCGACCGCCCATGACAACGGTGACGGAACTTCCGCACATCGCGTCCAGTGCTGCACGACGCGGTCGCCTGGGTGCGCGATCGTATCGGGCTCGATCGGTGGCGTGGTGTCGAGCAGCCCGTGTTCGGCGCAGTAGGTGTCGTTGTAGATGGTGTCGAAGTAACGGTGTGGCCCGTCTGGGAAGACGGCGGCGATGCGGGTGCCCGCGGCGCCGACCCGGGCGACCCAACCCGCTACCAGGGCGACCGCGCCGACACTCCATCCGCCAGTGGCGTGGTGTGTCGATGCCAATGTTCTTGCAGCCCAGACAGCTTCGGCGGGAGCTACCCAGTGGACTTCGTCGAAGGCGGCGTAGTCGACGTTGGCGGGGAAGATGCTCGAACCGAGGCCGCGCATCAAACGTGGTCCGGCGGGCTGGCCGAAGATCGTCGAGGCGACAGTGTCGACGCCGACGAGCTTCATCGCCGGGTTGAAGCTGCGCAGCACGCGCGCGACGCCGGCGGAGTGGCCGCCGGTGCCGACCGCGCACACCAGCACATCGACGTCGCCGAGCTGTTCGATCAGTTCCAGTGCCAGCGATTCGTAGCCGTCGACATTGTCCGGGTTGCTGTACTGGTCAGGGCACCACGCGTCAGGTTCCATCGCCAGCAGCTGTGTCACGCGGTCGCGACGGGCCTGCTGCCAGCCTCCGGTCGGGTGCGGTTCGGACACGAGGTCGACCTGAGCGCCGTACGCCGCCAGCATCTTGGCCACGATCGGTTCCAGCCCGGGGTCGGTCACCACGGTCACCGGGTGCTGGTACACCAATCCGGCCAGGGCGAGACCGAGTCCGAGTGTGCCGCTGGTGGACTCGACGATGCGGGCACCCGGACACAGGTCCCCGCGCTCACGGGCGCGTCGCACCATGTGCAGCGCGGGCCGGTCCTTCATGCCGCCGGGGTTGAATCCCTCGAGCTTGGCCCAGAATCCGCGACCCGCGCCGGCGAGCGGCTCGCCGATCCACAGCACCGGCGTATTGCCGACCAGCCCACGTGGGGCGCGCGCGGCATCAGGCGCGCCGAGCGGGCGAGGGGAGTGGTCGGGCTTCTTGGTGAGCAGGACCTTGTTCACGGTGGTTGTCTCTTTCTGCATCAGCGGCCGCGATCGGCGGCGCGCCACGACGATGGACAGCGGTCCCCGGCCGACCCGGATGGTCGGCCTGGCGCTGACCGGTCAGCGTCGGGCGATGCAGTGCAGAGCGAGGATGGTGCGCCCGTAGGGCGAGCGCGGGCGTCCGGGCGGTCCACGGACTCCGACTCCGCCGGCGGGCGGTGTGGGTATCGCGGACGTCACCGCGGTGACCGCGGCGAGCAACAGTGCCGAGAGCGTGAGCGAGACGACGCCGGGTGGGATCGCCGCGGTCGTGCAGTGGGCGGTGTCTACATCGCAGTGCGCGGCCGTGATGGCATCGAGGATGTCGTGGCTGCCGGTTGTCGAATGCGATGCGGCCGTGGCGTGCTGACCGTCGGCGTGGGTGTGCTCGCGGACCAGTGAGCAATCGATTGCGGGGATCATGAGCAGCGCCGCCATCAGTAGCGCGGCCGGCCAGCCACTGTGTCGCAACCGAACGAAGAGTTTCACTGCGGCCCGATGGTAACGGCACCGTAACGGAACATGCCATCCCGGCACGCCAGTTACACGAAAAACTGTTGAAGTACGTACGGGTCTAGTTCGTTGATGGTCCAAGGCGGACGAATGCTGTGCCGCTGGTTCACGCATCATTCGTCCTCCTTATCAAATCTAGTGGGTACTAACAGGTTTCGGGATCTGCGACCTATGTAGGACCGGACTGGTTGACATCCGCTCCAGCCAATCTACTATCTCGGTACGTACATAGTATAAGCCGGGTGGTCAGGCGCACATGCCTGCAGCGGCAATCTCTCGGGGAACTGGGGCGAATCCGGGATGATCGCAGTCCTGTCCTACCTGGACTGATCCGCAGTCTGTCCGATTCGCCACCGGAGTGACATCCCCCAGACGGCTGATCTACGATGTCACTACGTAGGTTGAATTGTCTGGTGAGGAGGAAGTCGTGGCGCACAGGTTCGGCGACCTCGAAGCCGTCATCATGGATCGAGGCTGGGCCTCCGAGGAGGACTTCACCGTCCGGGACATCTACGAGAGCTTGCGGCTCGAACGCGAGATCGCCTACACCACCGTGATGTCGACGATGGACAACCTGCATCGAAAAGGCTGGCTCGATCGCAAACGTGACGGCAAGGCCTACCTGTACTGGCCGACACTGACCCGCGAGGAGTACAGCGCCCAACTCATGCGCCAAGCACTCGACGGAACCCGATCCGACCTCGTCCTGGCGCATTTCGTCGAACAGATCACCGACGACGAAACCGACGCCTTACGCGCTGTCCTGCGCCGCTTGCGGCCCAAGCGTTCGCGCGACGGCTGATCCCTTCGGCGCCTTCTTGCTGGTGAACAGGCCGACGCCGAAACCGAACACTGTGATTCCGAAGAAGCACAGCAGCAACCCGCTGATCTTCGCCTCGGTGTCGGTGTCCGGACTGCGCCCGGTGCGTGAAGACCCGGCGACCACGGCGGTCGGATCGACAATCGCCTGGATTCCGCCGACCAGCAGAACCATCGCGACAAGGATCAGGGCGATGCCACCGATCATGCGCTTGGCGGTACGGCGCGGCAGGACGAGGTCTTCGACAGGTTCAGAGGTGCCGGAGGCTGACATGGCACGTAACTTACGCGGTCGAGCAACCGCGGTGCGGGGTAGCGTCATAGCCTGAGGCTTCCGACGAACCAGGAAGATTCGATGAAGATCTCTAGCCCGATGTCTCGCGTGCTCGGCGCGCTGGCGGTCACCTCTGCGGCCATGGTACCCACCGCGAATTCTGCTGCTGCGCAGACAGATTCGTGTCCACGCTGGACTGCGCACACTGTGGCCTCCGACTACGGGGTCCTCGAGAACCTCGGCTTCGACGGGCGCGGAAACCTCCTGATGTCCCAAACGTCCGCCACCGGTACGGACGGTTCACTGCAGCGCCTGGCCGCCGACGGGACGAAATCCGTTGCGGCCGCCGGTATCGATGCCCCCGGAGGCATCCTCGTCGCGGGTGGCACCCTGTACTTCACCACAGGCAACAGCGCCGCGTCCGGGCTGACCGGCCGCGCGGACGGGGCCATCCGGGCGCTGGACCTCGACACCGGCGCGGTGACGACGATCGCCACCGGGTTGACCATGCCGAACGGCCTGGCGCAGTTGCCGAACGGAGATTTCGTGGTCAGCCGGGACGTCGGCACGGGCCCCATGACGCGCGTCTCAGCACACGGCGGCGCGGCGGCGTACGCGCCGTGGGTTACGTCCACCAACGGTCTCGCGTTCGATCCGGCGCGCGCTCGACTCGTGGTGTCGACAACGTTCGACCCGGCCACGGTGATCGCCGCCGTCGACTACGCCGAGCCTGCCGAAACGGGTCCGCGGGTGGTGATTCCGGGCTACGGGCCGTTGAACTCGGCCGACGATCTGACGGTCGGGCCCGACGGGAAGGCCTACGTTGCCCTGAATGCGGCGGGCCGGATCCAGCAGGTGGACCTCGATACCGGCCAGACCTGTTCGATCGCCGACGGCCTCCCGCTGTCATCGTCGGCACGATTCGGCGCCGGACCAGGCTGGGAAGCACAGTCGCTGTACGTGACGAGCTTTCTCGGCACGGTCACGAAACTGACACCGCCCACCGTCAGGTAGCGGTGCGACGGCATCATCGACTCGGGGTAGGGCGGTCGCTCGTCAGCTCGTTGGTGACGTCGGCCCGCACGTAGTGGTCGAACTCGAGCGGGACAACTGTATGTCGCTGGTGGACCTGATCCTAGGTTGCGTTCGTGTACGTTCTGAGTGAACCGGCAAACCGTGCGCTCCTCGTGACACACCCCTGACGACCCGCTCCAGGAGGTTCGAGATGACCAAGCCGACCACCACGAACACCGGAAACGCCGTCGAAAGCGATGACGAATCGCTCACCGCCGGTATCCAGGGACCAGTGCTGCTGCACGACCACTACCTGATCGAAAAGCTGGCCCAGTTCAACCGCGAACGGGTGCCGGAGCGCATCGTGCACGCCAAGGGCTCGGGCGCCTTCGGGCGCTTGGAGATCACCGGCGATGTCAGCCGCTACACCTTGGCCAAGCTGTTCCAGCCTGGCGCCCGCACCGAGTCGCTGGTCCGTTTCTCGACCGTGGCCGGTGAGCAGGGCAGCCCTGACACCTGGCGCGACCCGCGTGGATTCGCGATGAAGTTCTACACGGAGGACGGCGTCTACGACCTCGTCGGCAACAACACTCCGATCTTCTTCATCAAGGACGCGATCAAGTTCCCCGACTTCATCCGGTCGCAGAAACGCCTGCCCGGCAGCGGACTTCGCGACCACAACATGCAGTGGGACTTCTGGTCGCTGCGCCCCGAGACCGCACATCAGGTGACGTGGCTGATGGGCGACCGTGGCCTGCCGAAGACCTACCGGCACATGGATGGTTTCGGTTCACACACCTACCAGTGGATCAACGCCCAGGGCGAGCGGTTCTGGGTGAAGTACCACTTCAAGACCGACCAGGGCATCGAGTTCCTGACTCAGGCGCAGGCAGATACCCTCGCCGGTTCGGACCCCGATCACCACCGCAAAGACCTGTGGGAAGCGATCGAACGCGGCGAGTTCCCGAGCTGGACGGTGAAGGTTCAGATCATGCCGCTCGCCGATGCGCCGGACTACCGGTTCAATCCGTTCGATCTGACCAAAGTCTGGTCGCAGCAGGACTATCCGCTGATCGAGGTCGGCAAGTGGACGCTGGACCGCAACCCCGGCAACTTCTTCGTCGACATCGAGCAGGCCGCCTTCGAGCCCTCCAATATCGTCCCCGGCATCGGATTCTCACCGGACAAGATGCTGCTCGGTCGCGTTTTCGCCTACGCCGACGCGCACCGCTATCGCATCGGCACCAACTACGCGCAGCTGCCGCCGAACCGGAGCAGGGCCGCCGAGGTGAACTCCTACTCGAAGGAGGGCGCCATGCGTCACGAGTACAACCCCGCGGACGTCCCGGTCTACGCGCCGAATTCCTACGGCGGCCCGCACGCCGATCCGTCACAGGCCGGCGACGGCGGACTGTGGGAGTTCGACCCGACGATGGTGCGGGCCGGATACATCGAGCATGCCGAGGACGGCGACTTCACGCAGGCGGGCACGCTGGTCCGCGAGGTCCTCGACGACGCGGCCCGCGCACGACTGGTCGACAACATCGTCGGGCACGTACTCGATGGTGTCCGCGAGCCGGTGCTGAGTCGGGTTTTCGAGTACTGGCGCAATGTCGATGCCGAGTTGGGCAAGCGCGTCGAAGCGGGGGTTCGCGCCGCCGACACGTGATCATGGATCGGCTTCGGATTGAACGGCACTCTGGCAGAACGGAAGCGGCGCTCACGCCGATACCGGCGATCACGCACGTGGTCCGAAGAACTCGGGGCAGTCCCTACCTTCTCGCGCCTACCCTGAACCGGCCGAAACTGCCTGTCGGTGTCCAGGACCCGGGGTTGCGACGACATGCGGTCGGCGAGCGTGGGAGTGTGTGTCTGCGGAGCGTTGCGGCTCGGCGAGTCCTGACGTTTCGCTAGAATTGCTCATGATGCCGAGGCACGTCTTCTTCGAACTGGGAGCTGATCGTCGACGACAGGTTCACCTATCGCTGTGTGAGGACGCCTTGCCGACCTGGATCGGTTTCGCCCGGGGAAACCCTGCCCCGCTTCGCTACCGGGACTCGGTTGTCGGGATGTGGCACCACGTCGATGTCGAGCTTCCGGTCCATGCCCTTCGTGCGGCTCGGGCCGGTGTAGATCTCACGGATGTCAGCAGCCGCTACCTCGAGCCCATGGCCGCGCTGCAAGACGACGATGTGGCTTTTCCGGACCCGGTCGAGTTCGCCTACTACGCGATCTACAACTGTTTCCGCAAGTACGTTCACGGTGACGACATCCCGGATTGGCTGATCGTCAACCAAGCCTTGTCGGTGCACGGCCACAGCGAGGTAGTGCCGCGTTTGGCGCGCGCGATCGACGAAACTAGTTCAATCAGAAGCGGGGACGGCGAGAATTCGGGATCGAAGGGTTAGCGCCCCTCCGGGCGTCGTGGTCTCCTCACGGTTAGTCAACCGGGACCGTGTACCGGTCAGGGTCTGATTTCGAACACCTGGTTGAACGGTGTCTCGGCGACCTTGGCGAACCGGGTGAATCCGCCCTGTGTCACCACATCCCGGATTCGGGCGGGGCCGGCCTGGGTACCGAGCGCGAGCCCGACGTCCTGCGAGAGCGAGGCGGGAGTACACAACAGTGTCGAGAACCCGTAGTAGGCACGCCCGACCGGGTTGAGGTTGTCCTGGACGTGGTCACCGGCCATCGGCTCGACAACCATCCATGTGCCGGTGTCGGCAAGACTGCGACGTACGTGCTGCGCCGCGCCCACCGGGTCGCCCATGTCGTGCAACGCGTCGAACGTGGTGACCAGGTCGTAACCGTCCCCGGCGAACGAGTCGGCGGAGGCCACCTCGAACCGCACACGATCGCCGAGGCCCGCGGCCTGCGCTCGAGTGCGAGCCTCGGTGATGGAGTCGGCGTGGTAGTCGTAGCCGACGAACGACGCCGTCGGAAACGCCTGGGCCATCATGATTGTCGAGGCTCCGTAACCGCAGCCGATGTCGGCCACCCGCGTACCGGCCGTCTCGAGCTTGGGAACCACACCATCGAGCGCCGGTAGCCACTCGGCGACCAGATGTGCGTTGTAGCCCGGCCGGAAGAATCGCTCACAGCCCTCGTGCACGTCGTGATTGTGCTCGCCCCAGCCGAACCCTGCCCCCCTACGAGCCAGTTCGATGATCCTGGCGGAGTCCTGCATGGTGCCCAAAGCCAGCTGGAAGAACCCTGGCAGATACGCCGGGCTGGACTCGTCCGTGAACGCGACGATCTGCTCGGCGGGAAGCGTGTACTGCCCGGTGGCCGCGTCGTACTCGACGATCGCGCCCGCAGCCTGGGCGTTCAGCCACTCGCGCGCATACGGTTCGGTGGTGCCGGTGTCGTCGGCGAGTCGTTTGGGGGTCGTTGGCCCTGATGCTGCCATGGCTCGGTAATAGCCGAGCTTGTCGCCCATCACGACCAGAGCGGTGTTCAGAGTTGCCCCGATCTCGTCGACCGACCGGAAGACGAACGCCATCAGCTTGTCGATGTCGACCTCGGTGGGCTGTTTCAACTCAGTCATCGGGTTGGTCCTTTCGTCGGGTGGATCCGGGCCGGATCACCTACGAACCAATTTTCGGAGTGCATCCCGCGTGCAGATAGGCACCCTCGGTGGTGCAATCAGCCACCCCTCAGCAAATAGCGCGATAGGCGCCGGGTTCAAGCACCTTGCCCGCCGATCAGCTCGGCCCGCAGCTGCAGGAATCGGAATAGTCCTGGCCGGCCGACGACGGCTTCGTAGCGGTCGACGACCTCGTCCACGAAAACGGGGATGTCGGCGGCGGGCACCCTGGCTGTCCAGTCCGCGAACCCGACCGTGCACCATCGGGCGAAGGCCTCGCGTGAGCCGAAGTCCCATTCCCGGTCGGTCACCGAGTGCGCGATGACCGCGAGGTCGGCACTCGCCGCGATCGAGGGCAGCGCGCCGGGGTCGATATGCACGTAAGGGGGCGCGAACCCGGCGAACGCTGTCGACCAGCGCGCGTCGCCGGTAACCGCCATCGCGACGTTCTCGATGCTCGGGCGAGGCCCGCCGCAGACATATTGCACGAGCACCCGTCCGCTGGGTGCGAGTGCCGCGGCGATGTGCCGGTAGGCGGCGTCCTGGTCTAGCACCCAGTGCAGTGCGTTGAACGAGACAACGAGGTCGAAGGCGCGGGGGAAGGTCATGGTCGTGACATCGCCGACTCCGAAGTCGACATTCGTGAGCTGGTCGTCGGCCGTGCGTGCGGTCTCGATCATCCGCGGCGACGGGTCGATGCCGAGCACGGAACCAGCGGGCACCCGCGCCGCGATCAGGCGAGTCACATAGCCGTCGCCACAACCCACGTCGAGGACGTCCTCGGCACCAGCGAGCGAGACGGACTCCACAGCGTCCGTCGCCATCGCGCGCTGGAGTCCACTGATGTGGGCGTAGCCCGCGCCGTCCCAGTCAGCCATCTACGACCCGCCCTGCGACGGAATATCCTTCTTGACCGGCGGGGCCTCGTCCGGGGCGAGGTGCGCGCCGATCTTGCGGAACAGTGCGTCACCGCCGTTCGAGTAGCCGCCCGACGCGCTGAACGCTTGGGGCAGGTAGGTGACAGCGACCGCGATCGCGATCTTCTCCGACGGCAGATAGGCGTTGACCGCGGCACCGCCGTAGAACAGTGGGTTCTGGTAGGACCAGTCGCCGGTGAGCCACAGGCCGAGTCCATAGGTCTGGAAGTCGTCGAGCGCCCGGCAGTTGACGCAACCGGGGACTGCTGTCGTTTTCCCTCGCAGGTCCGTCGTCGTCATCGCCCGGTACGACTCCCCGGACAGCAATTCGCCGCTGCCGATGGCGACGGCACTTCGTTCCAGGTCGTAGATGTTGCTCGTCTGGATAGCACCGTGGCTGATCGTCCACGACGGATTCCAGTAGGTCGATTCCTCGTAGAACGGAACGTCGGGCGCTAATTCGAAGAACTCGCGGCGTTCCGAGGTGAAGGAGTGCAGGACGGGCTCGGGGATGTAGGGCGTGAGGTTCGGCTCGGTGTTCTTCAAGTCGAGCGGGCCGAGAACCTTCTCCTGCAGGGCATCCGCGAGCGACTTACCTGTGACCTTCGCCAGCACCAGGCCGAGGAGTACATAGTTGGTGTGCGCGTAGGCCCAGTTGGTTCCGGGCTCGAACCACAGGGGGTCGTCGATCGCGAGAGCGAGTTGTTCCTCGGTGGTCCACGCCTTGTACGGATCCGCGTAGGCGATCTCCGCGAATTTCGAGTTCCCGAGCACGAAATCGTGATAGCCCGAGGTCATCTGGGCCAGTTGGCGCAGATTCACCCGGTCCGCGTTGGGAATGGCGGGCAGGTATTTCGAGAGCTTGTCGTCGAGGCTCAGTTTCCGCTCGTCGGCCAGGATCAACAGCAAGGTCGAGACGTAGGAGATCGCGACGGCACCATTGCGGAAATGCATCGCGGTGGTGGCGGGCACACCCGTCATGGACTCGCCCCTGGCTGCGGTGACGATCTCTTTCCCGTCGACCGTCACGCGCACGATCACCGACTTCAGGTGAGCTTCCGCCATGTAGTCGTCGACGATCTTCATGATCGCTTCGGCCTGCACCGGGTCTTCACTCGTGAACGTAGAGGGCGCGTCCGAGGCCGATCGGGAATCCTGCGCAGTCTCGTTCGATGAACAGGCCGCCGCCAGCAGACCCAGTGTGCAGAAGAACACCAGAACGTTCCGAGAAACGGACATTGGTCACCTTCCTGGTTACCGTCCCCCGAAATATGGATCGACCGAATAGTCGATTCTATGCCCCGGTGACCCCGAAATGACCGCGCAGCACACGGACAGCAACGACGACCCGACGAATATCGTCACCGTGATCGGATCGGGTGGGACCGCGGCCGGGTCAGCGGGCACTCAGTGAGTCGATCGCCGCACGCAGTTTGGTCGCGGCCTCGGTGGCGATCGGGACGAGATCTGCTTCGCCAGTGACCTGGACCATGATGGCCGGGTTCATGGCCTCGATGATGACGGCATCCTCATTCGTCGGGTCGCGCCGAACAACGACATTGCACGGGAGCAGAAGCCCGATCTGCCGGTCGGCGCTGACGGCGGCGTGGGCGAGCGGTGGATTGCAGGCACCGAGGATGCGGTAGTCCTCGATGTCCTCGCCGATCTTGGCCTTCAGGGTAGCCTTCATGTCGATATCGGTGAGGATGCCGAATCCTTGCTCGGACAAGGCGGCCCGAGTCAGTTCGATGGCTTCATCGAAGGTCGTGTGGACAGTGGTGGACAGTGCGAGGCTCATGGTCACGATCCTTTCTGTTCGTGGATGTTCGGCGTCAGCGACGCGGTGTCGGGCAGCTTGCCGACGTGGTCGCAACGCCGGCTCGGCGGAGCAGCAGCGTCGCGGGGCACCAGCCGACGGCGCTGTAGAACAGTAGGTTCGCGCCGACGAAACCTGTGAAGATCAGCCACCACTGCGAGAATGTGGCCGCCAGCATGACGCTGATGAGTACGAAAGTGCCTGCGAGTAGCGGCACGAGGCGTTCGATCGACCAGCCGTGGTGCCTGGGGAGGTTCGGCATAGAATTGCGGTCCAATCATGATGCTCGCCTGTGTATTCCGTGATCAGGCGAGGGCGAGGAAGAGCTTTTCCAGCTCGGCTTCGGTCATCGGTTCCGAGCCGTCGGCGGTGTCGCCGGTGAGGCATTCCCGCAAGCCGGTTGCGACGATCTTGAATCCGGCGCGGTCGAGGGCGCGGGAGACGGCGGCGAGCTGCGTGACGACATCCTTGCAGTCACGGCCCTGCTCGATCATCGAGATGACGCCGGCGAGCTGTCCGTTCGCGCGGCGAAGGCGGTTGAGGACTTGGGCGATAGTCTCTTCGTTGCCGACCATGGGTGGTGCCTTTCGTCTGGTTCACCCAAGTATACCCCTGGGGGTATCCGCGGGCTCGCCGGTGGTGAGCGCGCGGATGTGATCTCAGTGGTGGGCGAAGCTGATGGAGGGGAGGGCCTTGCGCAGCCAGGCGGGCGACCACCACGCGGCATGGCCGGTCAAACGCAGCAGGACGGGCAGAAGCACCAGCCGGACCGCGAAGGCGTCGAGCAGCACCGCCACGCCGAGGATGATTCCCATCTCCTTGGGCGGCAGCGGCTCGGCGAATGCGAAGGTGAAGAACACCGCGACCATGACCGCCGCGGCGGCGAAGATCACCCGGCCGGAATGCGCCATCCCGTCGACCTGCGCGACCTTGGGGTCACCGGACCGTTCGTAGTGCTCCTTCGCGGTTGCCAGCAGGAACACCGTGTAGTCCATCGCGATGGCGAAGATCATCGCGAAGAAGAACACCGGCCCCCAGCCGTCGAGAAATCCTTGCGGAGTGAATCCGAGCATGCCCGCGCCATGGCCGTCCTGGAAGATCAGGCGGGCGACCCCGAACGCGGCAGCGGTCGACAGCAAGCTGACCACAGTGCCCAACACAGCGATCAACGGCGCCTGGAGCGCGATCAGCAACAGTGCGAAGCCCAGTACCAGGATTATTCCGACGATGATCGGCAGGTACTTGTCCAAGGCGTGCTGCAGATCCAGATTCTCGGCGGGTGCACCACCCGCCAGGGCGTCGGCGGGCATGGTGTCACGCAGATCGTCGAGAATGTCGCCCATCCGTTCGTCCGAAGGGTCGACATCGGGCAGTGCCTGCATCATGACCAGGCCGCTACCGTCGGCCGCGGGCTGAGCGGGGGTGACCATGATGATGCCGTCGATGCTCCGGGCGGCCTCGGCGACCGGTATGGCCTCGTCGGCCGGGGCGATGATCTGGATCATGCCCGGCGCGCCTTTACCCATGTGCGCCTGCACGAGTTCGTAGCCCTGCCGGACCGGTGCGTCCGTGGGGACGACCTGGATCGAGGGCATTGCCACCTTCAGCCCGATGACGGGAACCGACAGCGCGATCAACACGAGCAGCGCGCCGATAGCGAACGGCCACGGCTTGTCGTGCAGTAATTTTCCCCACGCCTCGAATCGCGGTGAACGATGCTGCTGGCGCTTGGCGTATGGCAACGCGCCCGCGTTGACCTTGCTGCCCAGAGCTCCCAGTGCCGCCGGCAGCAGCGTCATGGTGGCCAGCAGGACGAACGTCACCGCGAACATGATGCCGACGGCCATGGTGCGCACGGCCGGAGCCGGCACGATCAGCACGGCCGACAGGCTGACCAGAACCGTCAGCCCCGACAACACAACGGCCTTACCCGCGGTGTCCATGGTTTCGGCGACAGCCGCTCTGGAACTCGGTGCTGTGATGAGCGCGTCACGGAAACGCGCAACGATGAACAGTGCGTAGTCGATGCCGAGCGCGAGGGCGAACATCATGGCGAAGTTCATCGCCCACACCGAGATCGGGGTGACCTGGTTCAGCAGAACCAACCCACCCGCGGACGCGACCAGTCCGGCAAGGGTGAGCAGCAATGGCAGCCCGGCGGCGACCATAGATCCGAAGGCCAGCACCATGATCGCCAAAGTGACCGGCCACGAGAACATCTCGGCCTTGATCATGGCGTCGTGGTTGGCTTTGTTGAAGTCGCTCCACAGTGCCGAAGCGCCGGTCGGGTAGACATCGATTCCGTCGCCGGATATCGCGGCGAGCGCTTCCTTGTGCTCGTCGACGGCTTTGACCATGTCGTCGGTGGAGGCGTTCGCGCCGGCGATGAGGATGCCGGTGTGTCCGTCCGGGCTGATGGACATCCCGGGCTGCGGCGCGATCATCTCGCCGAAGCGGGCATCGCCCTCGAACACGTCGCCGATCTCGTCGAGCGCCTGCTGAACCTGTGGACTGTCGACGGTGTGGAGGTCGGAATGGACGACGACCTGCACCGCCGCCGACGAATTTCCGCCGAAGTGCTGCTGCGCCAGCTCGCGTACACGCACTGATTCCGAACCGTTCGCCTGCCAGCCCGCCCCGGCGAGCGAGTCGAACACGCTCGGTGCGGCGGAGCCGAGGGCGACCAGCAGCACGAGCCAGACTCCGACCACAATCCTGGACCGTCCGGCCATTGTCGCGCCGAGCTGGCCCAGGGCCCCACCTGATATGCCCGGCGGTTCCGGGCTTCGACCTGGGGAAACCGTCAGAGAGTCACTCATCACTTTTCCTTTCATACCCCTGGGGGTATATTGACTACCGAGACCAAGATACCCCCGGGGGTATGTAAACGGGAAGAGTGGCATGTGGCACACGCCGTGCCGAGACTGCTAGGAGGCGCGAGATGAGAGTTGTGATCGTTGGTGGGGTTGCCGGGGGAATGTCGGCAGCTACCCGCTTGCGCCGACTGAATGAATCGGCCGAGATCGTCGTTCTCGAGCGTGGCGATCATGTCTCGTTCGCGAACTGTGGGCTGCCCTACTACGTCGGCGGCGTCATCCCGAAACGGGAATCGCTGCTGCTGCAAACCCCGGAAGCGCTCGCCGCGCGGTTCCGCCTGGACGTGCGAGTGCGGCACGAGGTCGTCGCGGTGGATCCGGTCCGGCGGACAGTGACCGTCCACGAGTCGAACACGGGCCGGGAGTATGTCGAATCGTTCGATGAGCTGGTGCTGAGTACCGGCGCGTCAGCGGTCGTACCGCCCGTGCCGGGCGTGGGACGCGCACTGGTGTTGCGGGATATCGAGGATGTCGACCGGATCGCCGAGGCGGTGGCCGGCGTGCGTTCCGCCGTGGTCGTCGGGGCCGGTTTCATCGGCGTGGAGCTGGCCGAGAACCTGGTGCGCCGGGGAATCGCGACCACGGTGATCGAACGTGGCGCGCAGGTGCTGGGGCCACTCGATGTCGAGATGGCCGGACCGGTTGCCGCCGAAATGCGCAAGCACGGGATCGATCTGGAAGTGGGGGCGGAGGTCGCGAGTATCGATGCCGACACGGTCACACTTGCTGACGGGCGGGTCGTGCCGGCTGAACTGGTGGTGATGGCGATCGGCGTTCGCCCCGAAAGTGGCCTCGCTCGGGCAGCTGGAATCGACATCGGTTCCGGTGGTGGCATCGTGGTCGATGACCAGTTGCGGACGTCGGTGCCGCGGATCTACGCGGTCGGCGATGTGGTCGAGAAGAAGGACGCGGTGTCCGGTCTGTCGACTGTGGTGCCGCTGGCCAATGCGGCGAATCGCCAGGGTCGGCTCGCGGCCGACGCGATTGCCGGGCTGCCGGTCGTGGACCCGCCGGCCCAAGGCGCGGCGATCCTGGGCGTATTCGATCTCACTGCGGCGACGACCGGCTGGAGCGAGAAGCGGCTGCGGGCCGCCGGTCGCCCGTTCCGGGTTATACACACGCATCCGCTCTCACACGCGGGGTATTATCCGGACGCTCAGGCGATGTCGGTGAAACTACTGGTCGATCCTGAAACCGACCGGATTCTGGGCGCCCAGGCTGTCGGCGGTGAGGGTATCGACAAGCGCATCGACGTGCTGGCCACCGCGATGGCGGGCGGTATCACGGCGTCGAGGCTGATGGATTTGGAGCTGGCGTACGCGCCCGCTTTCGGGTCCGCGAAGGACCCGGTGAACATGCTCGGCTACATAGCCGACAACCTCCGCGCAGGCGTGCTTCGCACGGCGCAGTGGTACGAAGTCGACGACGCGATCGCCACCGGCGCGCAGGCGGTCGACGTACGAACCCCAGAAGAGTTCGCCGCGGGTTCGATCCCCGGCTCGCTCAACATTCCTCTCGATGAACTACGCGATCGCGCGAGCGAGATCCCGGATGGGTCTGTCCTGGTGTTCTGCCAGGTCGGCCAGCGTGGGAGCAGCGCCACGCGGCTGCTGACTCAGCTCGGGCGGGAAGCGGTGAATCTCGATGGTGGCTATCGAACCTGGCGCGATGCCACTGCCGAACAACATCGGTAGGTCTCGGTCCAGATCTAGCTGCTCCAACCGAAAGGAAGAATACGATGTGTCAACGGATCACCTGTCGCACCTGCGGCAAGCCCAGCTACAGCGGATGCGGTAGCCATGTCGAGCAGGTGCTCGGCAATGTGCCTGAGTCGCAACGCTGTTCGTGTGCAGCGGACGTGCCACTGCGGAGGTGGCGGATCTTTGGAGGCTGACAGCACCGACGGCGGCGGGGCTTCTTGCCCGGCTGTGCCGCCGAATCTGGTGGAGCTGCAGTGTCGCTGGTACTCCGACGACCCATGCTCGGGCCCATTCATCGATCGCCGGATCAACGATGAATTCCCAACTCCGCGCATCGAATTCCTCCCGTGTCCGCTGCCGGCGCCGGGAGTCCTCGGCGTAGTAGGCCTCGCGAAACGCCGCAGTCGAGCGGTCGACAATCCGGGAATTGCTGTGCGCCCTGTCTCGATCGTCCCAGCGCCGCTGAGGAGCGGTGCGCTTCAGATAGAGTTCGTAGCCGGAGGGCTCTTGCTTCATGCACGCACAGTACCGATGGTCAGTTTCCGCGAAGGGCCGTAGCGGAGGAGCACCATCGTCGCGACTAGATGGGAATCGGGCGATCAGACCGTGCAAGTTTTCGTTCTGAGCTGGGGGAACAAATGACCAATTCGGAATCATTGCCACCGGTCTCCGCCCACCCGCCAACGTGGAAGTTCGACTACCCGATCTTCCACGCTGAGACCCGGACACAGTGGCGGACTTGGCTGACGGACAACCACGCGTCAGGCCGAGGCGTGTGGCTGTGCTCCTGGCGCAACACCTCCGGCCGACCACGCTGCCCGTACCCCGAGGCCGTCGAGGAGGCCATCTGCTTTGGGTGGATCGACTCCACCAACACCATTCTCGACGAAGAGCGCGGCTTGCAGCTGTTCACGCCGCGTCGACCCAAAAGTTCCTGGACCCGGCTCAACCGCGAACGCGCAGCCGATATGGAGAAGGATGGCCATATGACCGACGCTGGTCGCGATGTCATTGCTGCCGCGAAAGCCAATGGCTGGTGGACGATTTCGGACCAAGTCGAAGATCTCGAGGAACCATCTGACTTGACGGCGGCGCTGGACCGGGACCCGCGAGCTCGAAGCAACTGGGACGGTTTTCCGCCGAGCGCCCGCAAGCAGATGCTGTGGTGGATCGTCAGCGCCGCTCGAGACGCGACACGGGAAGGTCGAATCGCACAAATCGTCACCGCAGCTGCCAACGGCCAACGCGCCCGCGGCTGAGTCACCCCGATTTGTCCGGAGATTTATCGGGGGTGACAGCAGCCTTCCACAGCTACGAGACGACCTGGGAGCTCAGGTAGCTCAGGAGGATTCGGACGTCGTCGCCGTAGTCGATGTGGGCGTCGGAGGCGTAGAAGTTGGCCATGTCCACGCCTTGGCGGCCCAGTTGGACGAGCTCATCGACGGTGGCGGGGTCGGTGATGCTGAGCAGGGTTCGGGTGGTCGCGTTGAGGTCGGCTCGGATGCCTGCGGCGATGGGGCTGAGCACGGAGCCGGTGAGGTCGGCGCCGGTGGCGGCCACGGTCGCCAGGTCGGCGGCGGCCGCGATGGGGTCGTTGCGATCGAGGGATTCGACTGCACGCCAAAGGATTTCCTGAATTCGGCCGACCCTGTCGGCGATGTTCAGAAAATCGATGTGCAGGAGGGCGTCGGCGATGACGCTGACGCCCGCCGTCCGACCGGAGGGGTCGACGGCGGCGGCCGCGCGGATGACCTGGGCGACCAGGGCTCGGTCTACGCCCGCGGCGGCCTGGACCAACGGAGCCAGGGCAACGTTCAGGGCCCGCGCGGTCCGGTGGGCACCGCGAATGTCACCCGCCATGATGAACTCCGGGAGGCGGGTGAGGTTGTCGAGAATGGTAGGCAGGTTCGCCGCGGTGGCGGTCCAGCCGGCGCCCATGGTGACGGCTTGAGCGATCAGGCTGCTGGGATCGGCCGTAGCGGGGATGAAGTTCGCGATCGGTGTGGGATCACCACTCAGGACCCTGCCCAACACGGCGAGGAACGGGGAGGTGGCGGCATCGAGGGAGCAGTACAGGTCGCCGTCGGCACACAGGGTGCGAACCCGGTCGGTCAACGCACCGAAATCCCGGCTTCGCGTTCCGGCTATGCCGTGGCCCGACTGCGGATTGCCCAGGGAGAGTGTGGTATTCGGATCGCGATGCGGATCGGCCAGCAGCCCGACACCGACCACCCGATCGGCATCGATGGGTCCGTCGCCATTGCCGATCTCGGTGGCCAGGTCGCCGATGCCGTCCGCGCCCTGGCTGTAGCCGGCGAGGACGACCCGCGTCGAGCTGCACAGGCCACGCAGCATCTGGCGCAAGCGGGACTCCAGGGTGCTCAGGGACTCCGCGTAGCTCAAGCCCTGGTCGAAAGCGCTTGCGGCATAGGGGACGTAGAGTGCCGTGAGGTCACCGCCGAACTGGCGTTGCAGGCCATCGCCGACGGGCCGGAGCGTGCCGACGGGCACCGTGGGATCGGCGTCCGGCGTGGTCTCCCAGGTCCCCGGCCCGAAAATTGCGGTGTACGGGGTGCAGGGCTGCGCGCCGGCGGTTTCCGCCCGCGCGACGCCGACCGCCGCAGTCCCGACCGCGACGACAGCGGCAACCAGCATCGCCGCGGCGGATCTCGACAACCTGTTCATCGTCCAATTCCTTTGTTGCCGAAGGGGAGTCGCGACGGTGCGGCAGGTGCTGACTCGCGCCGAACCGTCGTGGCCAATTCTCGCCACTCGCCGTCGGTTTCGCCGGAAATTTCAGACACAGTTTCATTTCAGATTTGGGTGCCGGGGACGCCGGGCCGCACGGTGACTCGGGACATCAACGCCATAGCTGAATCAGCAGTCGCGACCGGTGATCGGAGTCGGCGCGATACAATCCGGGTGTTGTTTGGGTCGACTCCCGAACGGAGAACAACGTGGCCGAGGCCGACTATGTCGTTGTCGGAGCGGGCAGCGCGGGCTGTGCGGTCGCGCGCAGGCTCGCCGAAAGCGGCGCGTCCGTGGTGTTGCTCGAAGCGGGTGGAGCGGACAACAAGGGCTGGGCCACGATGCTCTTCCGGATCCCTGGTGCGATCAACGTCATCCACTCGACGCCGCAGCTGAAGAAGCTGTTCGATTGGGGCGACAGGTCGACGCCGCAGCGCAATGCGCTCGACCGCGAGATCCCGATGACGCGCGGTCGGATACTCGGCGGATCGAGCTCGGTCAACGGGATGCTCTTCGTCCGGGGTAACAAGAAGAACTTCGACGACTGGGCCGCCGAAGGTTGTCAGGGGTGGGCCTACGAGGATGTCCTGCCGTATTTCAAGCGGATGGAGGACTGGGAGGACGGCGCGAGCGAATTGCGTGGGTCCGGCGGTCCGATCAAGGTCACTCGTCAGCACACCATTACCGACGCGGCCCGTGCGTTCATGGACGCCACCGCGACGCGCCTCGGCGTGCCGAAGCTCGACGACTACAACGGTCAGAGCCAGGAAGGCGTCGCGGTTTTTCAGCAGAGCGCCTCGAAAGGTCTGCGGTACTCCACATCCAAGGGCTACCTGCACGAAGATCCGTTGCCCAATCTCACCGTGCTCACGGAGACGACGGTGACGAAAGTCGTCATCGAAGGCTCTCGCGCGACCGGTGTGGAAATCCTGGTCAACGGTGGCAAGCAGGTGATCGGAGCGTCGCGCGAGGTCGTCGTATCGGCCGGCGCGTATGGGTCGCCGCAGATTCTGCAGCTGTCCGGGATCGGCCCGGCCGCGCACCTGAAGGAGCACGGCATCGCCGTCAACGCGGATTTGCCGGTTGGCGACAATCTGCACGACCACCTCTTCGTCCCCGTCTCGTTCAAGATGAACTCAGCGTTGCGCAAGCCGACGGCGCCGTACTTCATGCGTGGACTGGCGGCTGAACGGGTTCGTCCGGGTTCGTCGTGGGCGGCTGGTTCCTCCTTCGAATCAGTCGCGTTCGTGCGCACCTCGCATGCGCGCGAGATCCCCGACCTGCAACTACTCAGCCTGTACTGGGTATATCCGTCGCCGAATCAGGACTCCGGCAAGCGAGTCGTTCCGGCTACTAAAAAGCCAGGTCAAAGTGTTTTCCCGGCGCTCATCTACCCGGAGAGCCGGGGGACTGTTCGGTTGGCCTCAGCGGATCCGACGGCCGCACCACTCATCGATCCGGCCTATCTGACGGCGCCCAAGGACACCGAGGTGCTGCTGGAGGGCATCGACATGGTCCGCGAGATCATGGCGGGAACCGGCGACAACGAGGGCGAACTCGTTCCGGGTGCGAAATTCGCCGACGAAGCAGCAATGCGCGAGGAGCTCCCGAATCGCATCCACACCGTCTATCACCCGGTCGGGTCGGTCCGGATGGGTGTCGACGAGCGGGCGGTCGTTGATCCGCAGCTTCGAGTGCGCGGAATCGACGGACTGCGGGTCGCTGACGCGTCGATCATGCCGAGCGTGACAGGTGGCAACACCAACGCGCCCACC
This sequence comes from Nocardia sp. NPDC059195, assembly GCF_042754695.1. Lineage (NCBI taxonomy): Bacteria > Bacillati > Actinomycetota > Actinomycetes > Mycobacteriales > Nocardiaceae > Nocardia > Nocardia sp. NPDC059195. The sequence goes on from NZ_JBHZBG010000039.1 coordinate 23,302, forward strand.
ATCATGATCGGCGAGCGATGCGCGGACCTGATCCTGAACGGCTGAGGTTCAGCGCTGGTTACACGGCAGGAACGTGCAGGTAGTGAATCAGTCCGGCGTGGACCCGTGATCGTCGAGTCGGTCGGCCAATCCGGCGGGCGTGGGATGCAGGAACATCAGGTGTAAGGGGATGTCCCGATCGAGTTTTGCTTCGAGCGCGGCCACCGATCGGGTCGCGGACAGCGAATCCCCGCCCAGGGCGAAGAAGCTGTCGTCGACCCCGACCCGGTCCGCCCCGAGGATCTGCGCGAACACGCCGGCCACGATCTCTTCCATCGGTGTCGACGGCGCCCGGAACCGGGTATCCGCCTGACCTACTGCGTGCTCGGCCGCGTTCCGGTTACCGAGCATTGAAGGTCGGTCGGTGCCGTCGAAGAGTTCGATGGCACCGACGGGTAGGTCTGGATCAGTGGTGAGGGTGTCGAGGACCCGGACGAGGCAGTCGGCGAAGCTGCGCACCGTCGCCGGGACGAACAGGTCGGGGAGGTATTTGAGGGTCAGGTGCAGCCGGGTGTCGACGAACACCGTGAGGCTGAGGGGGTAGTGGGTGGCGTCGTGGCCGGTCACGTCGACAATCTGGATGTCGGCGACGTCGGTGGTCTCGAGCAGTCCGACCCTGTCGATCGGGTAGGACTCGAACACGGTCAGGGTGTCGAAGAAGGCGGCGGGGCCGGCTGCGTGTTGGATCTCGCTCAATCCGAGATAGTGATGTCCGAGCAGCGCGACCTGCTCGGTCTGGACCCGGTCGAGCAATCTGCCGAGGGTTTCGCGGTAATCGAGGGCGATCCGGACCGGCACCGTGTTGATGAACAACCCGATCATCTCCTCGATGCCGCGGATCTGCGGGGGGCGCCCCGACACGGTGGCACCGAACACCACGTCGTGGCGTGCGGTCAGGGCCGCGAGCACGACACCCCAGGCAGTCTGGATGACGGTGTTCACGGTGACTCCCCGCTCGCGGGCGAGCGCCTCGAGCCGGTGGGTCTGCGGTTCGGTCAAGGCGAGGTGGATGTCGCAAGGGATCGCCGACAACTGTCTGCCCCGGTCGGCGGGAGCGAGCAGCGTTGGCTCCTCGAGTCCGGCCAGGGCCGCCGCCCACACGGTCCGCGACGCGTCCGGGTCCTGCCTGTTCAGCCAGGCCAGGTAGTCCCGGTACGGGTACACCGTCGGCAGCAGTGCGGGATCCCCGCCGGTGCTGTAGAGGTTCAGTAGCTCCCTCAGTAGCAGTGGGTTGGACCAGCCATCGAGCAGGATGTGATGGTTGGTCCATATCAGTCGGTGCTCGTCCGGGGCGGTGGTGACGAACCGCAGCCGCAGCAGCGGGGCGGTCGCCATGTCGAACCGGACACCCCGATCCGCGGTGAGAATCCGGTCGAGTTCCCGCTCCCTGCTACTTACCTCGAACCCGGTCAGGTCGATCTCGTGCAGCGGCACCTCGACACGGTCCGGCACAACTTGCACGAATGTTCCGTCCGGATCCTGGGTGAATGCGGCCCGCAGGTTCGGGTGACGCTCGAGAAGCGCCTGCACTGCCGCCCGCAGCCGACCCGAATCCAGGGGGCCGTGAACGTGGAGTACCAGCTGTACCAGATAGGCGTCGACGGACTGGACCGCCAGCAGCGCCTGGAACAGCAACCCGCCCTGCAGCGGCGTCACCGGCCATACCTCGACCAGCCCGGGGAACCGCGCCTCTAGCGCCTCGATCGCCGACTGCTCGAGGTGTACCAGCGGGAAGTCCGACGGGGTGTGCCCACCGGACCCGGCTGCGGCCGCGTGCACGGTCACCGCGGTTGCCGCCCGGCCCCACACCCCGGCCAGATCGGCGACCTCGTCGGAGGTGAGGATTCCGGTCGGGAACGAGAAGCGCGCCCGCAGTCGGAGACCATCCGGAGTGTCGGTGACGATCGCGTTGATGTCGAGTACCGCGGCCGCGGGCAGTTCCGGGTCCGGTGAGGCGGTGAGTTCACCGAGCTCGTCCGCCGGGGTCCAGCCCGTCCCGCGCAGCTGCTCGGGTACCTCCGCGATCCGGCCCAGATAGTTGAACCCGATCTGCGGGGCGGGCAGTTGTCGCAGCGTCTGGCCGGTGTCGGTGTTGAGGTAACGCAGCAGCCCGAAGCCGATGCCGTGATCCGGGATTGCGAGGAGTTGTTCCTTGACCGCTTTGATCGCCGTCCCGGCGGCCGCGCCCCCAGCCAGGGCATCGACTACGTCGATCCCGGACAGGTCCACTCGCACCGGGCACATCGTGGTGAACCAGCCCACGGTCCGCGACAGGTCCGCGCCCGGAACCACCTGCTCCTGCCTGCCGTGCCCCTCCAAGCTGATCAGCGTCTCGCGGGTATCGACGTCCCGATCGAGCCGCCACGTCGTCAGCGCCAGCGCCAGCGCCGCCACCAGCCCGTCGTTGACTGTGCCGTGGAACTTACCGGGCACCGTGGTCAGCAGTGTCTCGGTCACCTCGGCCGGCAGATCGATGGTGACCGTGTCGACCGTCGATGCCAGATCCACCGCCGGATCCAGTCGCCGCGACCCCAGCACCGGATCAGGGCCGGTGAGCATGCCTGTCCAGAGCTCGAGTTCCGCGACCCGCTCCCTGCTGTGCGCGGCCTCGACCAGCCCGTGCGCCCATCGGCGCATGGAGGTGCCGACCAGGGCCGACTCCGGCTCCGCTGCTGCCGTGATCCGGGACCAAGCGGCCGCGAGAGCGGGGATCAGGATCCGCCACGACACCCCGTCGACCACGCTATGGTGTGCCACCAGCAACACCCGGCCACCCGAAGTGGCTGCATCACCAGCGGTTTCGGGATCGAACCACACGATCTGCAGCATCACCCCGCCTGCCGGGTCCAGTCGGCCCGTCGCCGCGTCCAGCTCGGTGGCGAGGGTCGCGGCGAACGCTGCCCCGGTTGCGGATTCGACCGATACCCGACGGATCAATCGGTCCGCCGGCACCGACCCGGCCGGCCGTACCCGCACTACCCAGCCGATCCCGGCTCCCGGGTCCGGGCGAAGCGTCGCGCGGAGCATGTCGTGCCGGTCGAGCACCGCCCGCACCGTGCGAGCCAGTGTGTCCCCGTCGAGCCCGGTCGGCGCGTGCAGCAGCACCGCCTGCGAGAACCGGTCGAAACCGGTGCCGCGGTCGAGCAGCCATCCCAGGATCGGGGTCAGCGCCACCTCGCCGACCCCGCCACCGGCAAGTTCCGCGGGCACCGGGCACACCCCGCCGCCCGGCACGGCGACCCTGGCGAGCGCGGCCGCGGTCCGATGCTCGAATACCTCCCGCACGGTGAACATCAACCCCGCCGCCTTCGCTCGCGTCACCACCTGGATCGACATGATCGAATCCCCGCCCAGAGCGAAGAAGCTGTCATCGACTCCGACCTGATCCACCCCGAGGACCTGTGCGAACACACCGGCCACGATCTCTTCCCCCGGTGTCGACGGCGCCCGGAACCGGGTTCCCGCCGCGGTGAAATCCGGGGCAGGCAACGCGCCCCGATCCAGCTTTCCGGCCGGAGACAGCGGGAACTCGTCGAGCACCACCACCGCCGCAGGCATCATGTGATCCGGTAACCACTGCCTCAGCGAGGTTTTCACCGCATCCACGGCCACCACCGCACCGAGTTCGGGGACGACGTACCCGATCAGGCGGTCCCCGGTCCCGTCGTCGCGGACGATCACCACCGCCTGCGCGACCGAGTCGCATCGCAGCAATGCCGCCTCGACCTCGCCGAGCTCGATTCGGTAGCCATGGACCTTCACTTGGAAATCGGTGCGCCCCACCCACTGGAGCTGCCCGTCCCGGGTCCACCGCACCCGGTCTCCGGTCCGATATGTTCGCTCACCGGGCTGTCCGCGTGGGTCCGCCACGAACCGGACCGCCGTCGATCCCGGATGCCGGTGATAGCCCCGCGCCAATTGCACTCCCGACACATACAACTCGCCGACCACTCCCACCGGCACCGGCCGTAACCGGTCATCGAGGACATAAACCCGGGTGTTCCACACCGGCACACCGATCGGCACTGCGTCGGAATCCGCAGCGGTCACCTCGTGGAACGTCACGTCCACCGCCACCTCGGTGGGTCCGTAGAGATTGTGTACTGCCCCGGCGGGCATCCGCTGCCGTACCTGCTGCGCCACCGGCGCCGGCAAAGCCTCGCCCGACGCGAACAGGTACCGCAGCGTCGGCAACTCCCCGACCGACTCGGCGCCGAACGCAGCCAACAACGACGGTACGAAATGCACCGTCGTCACCCGTTCGGTGTCGATGATCCGCGTCAGGTACGTCGGGTCCCGATGCCCGTGCGGTGCCGCGATCACCAATCGCGCTCCGGTGTGCAGTGGCCAGAACAATTCCCACACCGACACGTCGAAGGTGATCGGCGTTTTCTGCAAGACCACGTCGGTGTGGTCGAGCCGATACTCGGCCTGCGCCCACACCAAGCGGTTCACGATCGAGGCGTGGCTCAGTGCCACGCCCTTCGGCGCCCCGGTGGAGCCGGAGGTGAAGATCACGTACGCGGTGTTTCCCGGCCGCAGTGGCGAGATTCGGTCCGTATCCGAGAGCGGCGCAGTCGAATACCCCGAGACATCGAGGGTGTCGACGGCCAGGACAGGTCTGTTCCCCGCCATCGCGATCCTGTCCGGTTCGCTGGTGAGCACACAGACCGGATCGGCCGTGTCGAGAAGATAGGACAACCGCTCAGCGGGCTGATCCGGGTCGACCGGCACATACCCTCCGCCCGCCCCGAGGACCGCGTACACGCCGACAACCATGTCGATCGACCGCCGCATCCCCACGGCGACCAAGGTCTCCGGTCCCACACCTTCGACAACCAGTCTGCGGGCGAGTTGGTTGACCCGCCTACCGAATTCGGCATAGGACAAGCGTTCGTCCTCGAACACCACCGCGATGTTTTCCGGCGTGCGCACGACCTGCGCGGAGAACATGGACACCAACGTCAGACCGTCGCCGACGGCATGGTTGGTGGCATTCCACTCACCGAGTACCCATTGCCTGTCGGTGCCATCGAGGAGTTCGATGGCACCGACAGGTAGGTCTGGATCGGCGGTGAGGGTGTCGAGGACCCGCACAAGGCAGTCAGCGAAGCTGCGCACCGTCGCCGGGACGAACAAGTCTGTCGCATAGGTGAATCCAGCCGCGATGCCCGCCGGTGCACCATCCTCGTCGAACCGCTCGGCCAGGGTCAGCCGCAGATCGATCTGTGCGGTTCCCGGATCCACCCCGGCCATCTCGATCTGAAGTCCCGGTAACTCCAGGACCGGTCGGCTGGTGTTCCAGCCGTCGATGGCCGCTCGAAACAAGGGTGCGTGCGCTGTCGACCGGACCGGCTCGAGCTCCGAGACCACTCGTTCGAACGGCACTTCCGCATGGGCGAACGCGCCCAGATCAGCGTCGCGGACCAGCTCGAGCAGTTCCCTGAACGAGGTGGCATCGCGTACCGGGGTGCGCAATACCAGCGTATTGACGAACGTCCCAACCGCCCCCTCGTCGAGGATGGCCTCCCTACGCACCGCCGTGCCGACCGCGATGTCGGAGCTGCCGCACAACCGCGACAAAAGCACCGCGAACCCCGCGTGCACGGTCATGAACACACTCGCCTGGTACTCCCGCGCCATGGCCTCGATCCGCCGATGCACGTCGGCGCCGATCGAGAACTCGTACCGCTCACGCCGCGGCGATCGTTGCGCTGAGCGGGGCCGGTCGGTCGGCAACGCCGATACGGGCATAGTGGCAAGTGCACGCCGCCAGTAGTTCAAATCAGAGGCCTGCCTCTGCAGGCGTACTCCCACGCGTGCAGTGGTTGCGTGGATCGTCCCTACCGCGGTGTCGGCGTCCGCCGCGATGAACTCCTCGAGTAGGTCGACGATCTGCGTGTGCTGAGTGCGTACCGCGTCGTCTCGGTAGCGATGTGGATTCGCACGGATTTCGACGACGGTCTTCGCCGGTGTCCCAGTCTGGTACACAGTGATCAGTCGATCTCCGACCGGACCCCGGCTGAGGACGTGAACGTGCCCGACGATCGGGCCGACCTTGATTTCAGAGTGAAAGAGCATCACGTTCACCTGCGGCACCGAGAATCGAGCCGCGGTGCCGGTAACCCCGGCATTGCGGCGGATATCCTCGATGCTGCAGCCCTGGTGACGCAGCGCGCCGATCAACTCGCCCTGTACTCGCCGCACGAGCTCGCCGACCGAGTCCTCGGGCCGCACGTGCAGCCGCAGGGGCACGATGTTGGCGAGCATGCCGCCGGAACGACGCAGCGCAGCGGTCGTTCGCCCGGAGACCGGGATGCTGACCAGGATCTCGTCGGTGCCTGCCATCCGGGACAGGTAACAGGCGATTCCGGCGAGAGCCACGGCTGCCGACGTCGCACCGAACCGGCTCGCGGAGTCCTCGAGACGCGCGGCTGTGGTGTCTGACAGCGGCAGGCTCTCGACGATGTTTCGGACAGCATCAGGAACCATCTCGTGTTCCGGTGTGCCCCAGTCCGACAGGCCCGCGATCCGCTCCGCCCAGTACTCCCGATCGGCGGAGAACCGGCTGGAGCCGCGGTACTTCCGATTCAGCTCGAACAGGGTACGCAGATCCATCGCCTTGTTCGGCCCGGCGTCCCGGCCCTCGACTGCGGCCGTGTAGAGCTCGGCGGCTCGACGGAACATCGCCGCCGCACCGAAACCGTCCAACGCGATGTGGTGAACCCTTGCGTACCACAGGTAATCGGAGTTGCCGACCTGCAAGATCGAGATCGCGCCCAAGCGATCAGCAAGAAGGTCGAACGGTGCCGCACAGTCCCGCCGCATCCAGTGATGTGCCGCCGCAACCGGGTCGCGCTCGTCGCGGAAATCGATGAAGGCCATCGTGGCATCGAGCGATTGGTCAACGATTTGGAACGGCCGACCATCAATCTCGATCAGGCGAAGAAAGGCCGACTGGAACTCGCGACCGGCAACCACGGATCTCTCGCGAAGGAGCTCGGGATCCAGTTCTCCGTGCAATTCCACATAGTGGGCCATGCAGAACGGCACCTCAGGTGCGAGTTGCTGGGCGAACCAGATCCCATATTGGGCCGGCGAGAGCGGAAAAGCTCCGGGCGGTACTTCCTCGGCGTGAAAGCTGGGCCGCACGCGCTGCTGCGGGTGTTCAGAATTCGAGGCAAACCATTTTTCGAGGAATACCATTCAGGAAAGTCTCCTCCAGTCGGCTCGCCGAGTCGAGCTTCCTGTCAGACGATGTCGCTCCTCAGCGGAGGTTCTTCACGAGACCCCGGCCGTACAGGTAGCGGATGAACACGCTGACCAGCCGGTTCAGGGATTGGAAGGGGAGCGGCAGCGGGCGCAGCACGTCGACGATGAGGACCACGCGCAGATCATCCGCGTCGTTGTGGACCTCGTGCTCCCAGCTGTCGTCGAAGAGGATGCTTTCCCGCTCGCGCCAGGTATGCGTGATGTCCTTGACCCGGATACTCGGTGGATTGCGGGCCGGCACGACCAGCGGCAGGTGATAACGCAGGTAGCCGCGATAGGGCCCGCAATGGGCCGGGATCGATTTGCCACCTTCCAGGATGGAGAAGAAGGCCTGGAACAAGCCGGGAATGCCGTCGATCACCACACAGGTCCGCGGGCAGCGCTGCCGGTTGCCTGCCGGCTTCTCGCCCATCGCGTACAGAAGGAACACCTTCCAGCGATGCGGCGTCGACGAGGAAATGCGCGTCTGCGCGGCGTCGACCTCGTGATATTCCGGCAGTTCCTGCCAGTCCGACAGCAGTGGTATGAGCTCGGCGCGAATGCTGTCGGCATTGCGGTCGATCTCCCGCAGCGCCGGGTAGGTCTTGTCGATGTCGAAGAACACCTCGCGGTGGCGCCCGCCGACATGCAGGTCGAGCGCAGCGTTGACGCATCGCAGCGGCAGTTGACTGAGCGCGAACAGCATCGGATGCATGCGGCGAGTTTATGGCGCGATGAACCAGGTGCGAAGGGCCGTCCCGGCGCGTCAGCCGCACGCGCGTAGCAGGTCTACGACACTCAGCGCGAGCTGACGCAGACCACGTAGCGGCGCTGGTCGTAGACGACACCGCGGTCGCCCGCCGTGCAGAAGTTGACGTCCGTGGTGTCGTGTCGGACCTCGAGCACGCGGAGCCGACCAGGAACGGGGGCAGTGCATTCCACGTGCCTGACCCCGCCACCGGCCAGATCGATGCAGCCGCCGACTGTCCAATCGATGTCGAGGCAGAGGGTCTCGTCCACGCCGCCAGGAAGCGTCCGAGTTTGTGAGCGGTCGACGTCGCCCGGACACTGGCCGCCCGCGGACGCCAATTCCGTCACCTTGTAGTGAGAATTGGTGCCACCACACGCGGCCTGCTGAATGTCGGCCGAGCTCGCACCCAAATTCACGCAATCGCCGACACTGAGATCCACCCGGGGAATCCGAGTCACCGACTTACTCAGTGTGGATGCGACACCGCCGGGTAGCTCGGTATAACTACCCAGCGGCTGGGTTGCCGAAACCTCGGTCAGCGAAGTTGTTGCGGCAGAGTCATTGTCGGGCGGTCCGGACACCCGCGCACTGAACCCCGCGATGACGGAAAGCGCACCGTAGAAGGTCCCTGCCAGGGCAAACACCGCCACCACCGACACGCCAGCCACGGCTAAGTTCTTCCGACGCGCCATCTGTGTTGTCCCTACTCATCCGCTGGACGTCCCGACCGACACCCCACTTGTCTGACAGTTCTTACACGCCCGCATACGGGCGTGTCGAATTGTGAATCCGCATCTTTTTACAGCGAAAAGTTGGTCCATCGCCCAATTCGACAGGGATCACTATCCGACGAAAAAGGGTGCTAGGGTCTGCCCGATCTCACTCGCGGACAACAAGGTTCGTGCCCGACAGCGGCACACCGATCGGCCGCGCAGTCTTCGTCATGCGTAAAGGAAATCCCTGATGAATCTCGGTCACTTCCCTGTCACCGCGCTTGTGGTCGGTACCGCCGTCTGGATCAGCGCGGGGGCCGCCGCCGCGCAGCCGGTGGCGCCGACTCCCCAGGGCGTCACCGCGTCCGGGGTCGACCAGTCCGTGCACTACGAGGCCACCCTCACCGAGTTCTCCCGCGTGCTGACCACCGTCGCCGGCGGCACCTTCACCACCACCGACGACAACGCCGCGGTCACCCTCACCTCCGACTCCGGCGCCGTGGTTACCCGTATCCCGCTCACCTACCAGGTCTCCGGCACGACAATGCGGGTGGCGCAGACGATCTCCGACAACGGTCACCACCTCGTCCTCGCCCCGCAGGCGAGCGCCACCGAGATCGGCGAGATACAGACCATCAGCCCGATGTCCCAGCTGACGAACGAGATCAACCGCAACGTCGTCGGCGTGGTCGCCGGTGGCATCCTCGGCGGGCTCATCGGCACCGTGCTCGGCTTCGGCTTCCTCAGCATCGTCACCGGCCCCGTCGGACTGGTCCTCGGCGCGATCGCCGGCGGCTATGCCATGGGCGGACAGCCCTTCCTCGACGCCGTCACCGCCGTAGTCAGCGGTCAACCCTGACCCACACGAAAGGGCGGCGCTGCCGCACTCTGCCGGGTGCGATGTCAGGTTGCGTCGTCCGCTTTCGTCTCGGCCGAGGTGCGAGGGACTCGGCGGTGGTCGCCAGGAGGTATTCCCAGTTGGGCGCAGGTCAGCAGGGCCACCTCGATGTCGAGCCTGCGCTCACTGATGGGATGGCCGAGTAGCTCCTCGGCTCGGCGCACCCGGTAGTGGACGGTGTTCTTGTGGACGTGCAGCCGGGCGGCGGCGTCGGTGTAGCTGCCGCGGGCGTCGAGGAACGCGCGAACGGTCTCGCGTAGCCGTACGGCCGTGTCGTCGGTGCCCATCAGCGCGCCGAGTACGCGCCCGGCCCATCTCTGTATCTCGGGGACCCGGTCGGCGAACAAGGCCGCCAATGCCACGTCGGAATAGACGGTCAGTCCGTGCCCCCGCACGGTCAGCGCGACGGCACGGGCCTGCTGTGCGTCGCGGAAGGTCTGGCGAAATCCTTCGAGCCCGGTCGCTGGATCACCCAGGGTGACGGACAGATTCGGATGGGCACGCAGGTCGCGGGCGAGCTGTTCGGTGTCGAGCACCGGTCGTGCCACCGACGAGATCCACACCCACCGGTTGTGATCATCGACCTCGACGGTCATCGGTGTCTTGCCGGTCGCGGCCGCCAATAGGGCAGTGCCCGCGCGCAGGGGCGCCCGTGGATCGCGGGTTCCGGGCGGTGTCCACAGCATCGCGAACTGGTGCCAGCCACGCAGGGAGGCCGACAGCATCTGCTCGGCCGAGCTCACATCCAGGTCGTCGGCGTCGACGACAGCGCGTACCTGCGCGGCGCGGGCGGCGTCGGTGCGCGCGTCCCAGCGGCGGCGTTCGCTCTCGTAGATGTCGATCAAGCCCTCGATCACCTGGTCGATATAGCTGTTGACCAGATCGGCGATGCGTGCGGCGGTGGCCAGCGCGACGTCGGTGGCCGGGTTCAGCTCGGCCAGCAGCGCCATCGTCCACTGGACGAACATGTTCTCGCCGAGCCGATAGGCGCGCAGCATCGCCTCGAGCGCCAGGTCGTGCTGGGCGAAGCGGCGGGCGTACTCGGCGGCGGCCGGTGGGACGGTGATGTCGTCGAGGCCGATGGCCAGGGTGAGAATGTCCAGGATCGCGGAGAGGTTGGACTCGGTGCTGGCCACCATCAGCCTGCGAACTTCGTCGTCGTGCCGGAATTCGGGGATGACCTCGGTGAACATCGTGGTCATGCGTGGTGAAAGGTGGTCCAGGTCGGCTTTGATCCGGCCCGCCACCGCACGCACCAGTAGATCGTTGTCGTGGGCCATGGCCGCAGACAGTACCCCCGGCTCTCGGCTGTGTGGCGGTGTTTGTGCTCGTGGCACAACACCGCGCCGCAACGCTGGGCCGCGGGCCCGTAGTCGGCGGCGAATCCGCGTCCTACCGTGAGTGATGTAACTCAGATCACATTCACTACCGGTGAGGAATCATGCGACACATCGCCGAATTGCCCGAGGCCAGAGCCGCTGCCGACCCGCACGGTCACTGCATCGCCGACGACACCGACTCATTGTCGAACGCGCAGTTCCGCGCTCGGGTCGACACCGCCGCCTCGGTCTTGCACCGCGCGGGGGTGCGGCCCGACGACGTCGTCGCGGTCATGCTGCCCAACCGGGTTGACCTCGTGGTTGCCCTGTTCGCGGCCTGGCGGCTCGGCGCCGCGGTCACTCCCGTGAATCCCGGGCTCACCGACGACGACATCCGGTTCCAGATCGAGGACTCGGGCGCCGAAGTAGTCATCGGCGAACCCGGCAGGGCCGCAGTCACTCTCGACGTCGCGGCACTATCGCAGCATGCGGGCATGATCGCCGCGGCCACATCGGCCGACGGCCTGGCGTTGATCATCTACACCAGCGGCACCACGGGCAAGCCCAAGGGGGTGCTACTCGGCCACGAGAATCTCGCCGCCATGTGCGCGATGATCATCGACTCGATCGGTCTGCACGAGACCGACCACAGCCTGCTGATCCTGCCGCTGTTCCACGTCAACGGCATCGTGGTCAGTGTGCTGTCGCCACTGCTGGCCGGCGGGCGCGCCACCATCGCCGGGAAGTTCTCCGCCTCCGGGTTCTTCGACACGGTCGAAGGGGTCCGGCCCACCTATTTCTCCGCGGTGCCGGCCATCTACGCGATGCTGGTGGCCCAGCCCGAAGGTCCCCGCCCCGACAGTTCCTCGTTGCGCTTGGCGATCTGCGGTGCCGCGCCTATGCCCGCTGAGCTCATCGCCCGGTTCGAGCAGCGCTTCGATGTGCCGATCGTCGAGGGTTACGGTCTGTCCGAGGGGACCTGCGCGTCGACTCTCAATCCGCCAGCGGGCCAACGGAAGCCGGGCACTGTCGGGCTGCCGCTGCCCGGCCAGACGGTGGCGATCATGGGTGCCGACGGCGCGCTGTCGGCACCCGGTGAACCCGGTGAGGTCGTCGTTCGCGGGGCGAATGTGATGCGCGGCTATCTCGGCAAGCCGACGGAAACCGCCGAAACCGTGGTGGACGGCTGGCTGCACACCGGCGACGTCGGCTATTTCGACGACGACGGCTACCTGGTCCTGGTCGACCGGATCAAGGACATGATCATCCGCGCCGGCGAGAACCTCTACCCCAAGGAGATCGAGAACGCGCTCTACCGGCATCCGGCCGTCCACGAAGCCGCGGTGGTGGGCGTGCCCGATGCCGTGCTGGGCGAGGTGCCGGTCGCCCACGTGGTGACCGCGCCACAGGCCACGGTCACCGTCGAAGAGCTGACCCAGCACTGCCGTGCCGAGCTCGCCGCGTTCAAGGTCCCCGCCGCGATCGTGTTGACCGAGGAGATGCCGCGTAATCCGGTGGGCAAGATCGACAAGAGGCAGCTGCGGGTCATGGCCGTACGCGTCTGAGCTGTTCTGCACCGCAACTCAATTCGAACGAAGGACCACCTTTCGGTCGCGGTCGCTCGCGCCCGGAAGCAGGGAGAAAGGAATCGAGCCATGGGATTCAAGACGGGAGATTTCCCGCCGGTTGACACCGAGACATTCTTGGATTTGCCACTGCGCGAACGTATTCGAACGCTGGCGCTGCACTGGGCGGAATACGGATTCGGCACGCCGAAGATGATCCACACCGTGTACCTCGCGAAAGTGCTCGTGCTCTATATCGTCGGCGGTGTCGCGATCGCGACGGCGACCTCCGGTACCGGCCCGTTCTGGGATGTGGCGCAGTGGTGGAACCAGCCGGTCGTGTACCAGAAGCTGGTCCTGTGGACAGTGCTGCTCGAAGCCGTCGGAGTCGCGGGCTCCTGGGGGCCGCTGGCGGGCAAGTTCAAGCCGATGACCGGCGGCATCCTGTATTTCGCCCGGTTGGGAAGTATCCGTCTGCGGCCGTGGTATCGGGTGCCGTTCACCGACGGTGACTCGCGCACCGTGGTCGATGTGGGCCTGTACCTCGGCTTCATCGCCTCGCTGGTGGTCGCCCTGGTAGCACCGGGCCGAACGACTGCCTCGCTACTGGAAGCACTGCCGCACAACACATCCGGGCTGGTTCGGCCCGCGCTGTTGATCGCGCCGATTGTGCTCTACATCCTGTGCGGGCTGCGGGACAAGACGATCTTCCTGTCGGCTCGCGGCGAGCAGTACCTGCCGGCGCTGCTGTTCTTCGCGGTGCTGCCGTTCACCGACATGATCGTCGCGGCCAAGCTGTTGATCGTGATCGTGTGGGTCGGCGCGGGAGTTTCCAAGTTCGGCAAGCATTTCACCAATGTGGTGCCGCCGATGGTGTCCAACAGTCCGGCCATGCCGTTCCGGTCGATCAAACGCGCCCACTACCGGGACTTTCCGCGCGATATCCGACCTTCACGGGTCGCTTCGTACCTGGCCCACGTCGGTGGTACCGCCGTGGAGGTTCTCACCCCGATCGTGTTGCTGTTCTCGACGAACCACTGGCTGACCCTGGCCGGTGTCGCGATGATGGTGATCTTCCACCTGTTCATCACCTCCACCTTCTCGCTGGCCGTGCCGCTGGAGTGGAACATCCTGTTCGCCTACCTCACAGTCTTCCTTTTCCTCGGTTTCCCGAATTCGGGCGGCTACGGCGTATTCGACATGTCGTCTCCGTGGCTGACGGTGGCGATAGCCGCTGGGCTCGCCTTCTTCCCGGTGCTGGGCAATCTGCGCCCCGATCTGGTGTCGTTCCTGCCGTCCATGCGCCAGTACGCAGGCAACTGGGCCTCGGCGTTGTGGGCATTCGCGCCGGGCGCGGAGGCGAAGCTGAACACCATCGCCCACCGCCCCGCCGACAACCAGGTCGACCAACTGCTGGCCATGGGATATCCGCCTGCGGTCGCCGAGATCACCATGCAGCAGACCATCGCCTGGCGTTCCATGCACAGTCAGGGCCGCGGTTTGTTCTCCCTGCTGTACAAGCATCTTCCCGACATCGATCGCTGGACCGTGCGCGAGGCCGAGTTCGCCTGTAACTCGCTGATCGGCTTCAACTTCGGCGACGGCCACCTGCACAACCTCGACCTGATCGACGCGGTCCAGGCACGGGTCGGGTTCGCCCCGGGAGAATGGATCGTGGTGTGGGTGGAGTCGCAACCGGTCCACAAGAGTACTCAGGAGTACATGGTGGTCGACGCGGCGCTGGGCGTCATCGAACGCGGGACATGGGAGGTCGCCGACGCGGTAGAGGCAATGCCGTGGCTGCCGGACGGGCCCATTCCCCTCACGGTGACCTGGCGGCGTGAAGACGTCACCGGCGCGCCGCACCAGGACGCGGTGGTCCGGGCCGAATAGCTCGGTACCGCAAGTTATCTCGAGCAAGGAAAGGAAAGTCGATGACAACGGCGACAGTGGTCGGCAGTGGCCCCAACGGGCTGGCCGCAGCTATCACCCTGGCTCTGGCGGGCGTGGAGGTGACGGTCCTCGAAGCGGCCGGCACGATCGGCGGCGGCACCCGCTCGAGTGAGGCGATTGTGCCCGGTCTGCTGCACGACCACTGCTCGGCCATCCACCCGATGGCCGTGGGGTCGCCGTTCCTGCGGCGCGTCGACCTGCAACGGTACGGGTTGCGTTGGGCGTGGCCGGAACTCGACTGCGTCCATCCCCTCGACGGCGGCACCGCCGGAGTGCTGCACCGCTCGGTCGCCGAGACCGCCACGGGCCTCGGCGCCGACGAACGGCTGTGGCGCACACTGTTCGAACGCCCGGTCGCGAACTACGACGAGATCGGCGCCGACATCATGCGCCCCCTGCTGCGGATGCCCCGGCACCCGATCCGCTTGGCGCGCTTCGGCATTCCGGCGACCGCGCCCGCCACGTTGCTGGCGCGAGCCTTCCGTACCGAAGCGGGACGCGCCCTGTTCGGCGGCGTTGCCGCCCACGCCTTCCACCCACTCGAGCGCCCGTTGAGTGCCAGCATCGGGCTCGGCATTCTGACCGCCGGACACCGATACGGCTGGGCGGTCGCGGCAGGCGGATCCCAGCAGATCGCCGACAGCATGGCCGCGGTATTGGCCGATCACGGCGGAAAGGTCGAGACCTCCGTCCGGGTGCGCTCGCTGGCCGACTTACCACTGTCCGATATCACCATCTGGGATCTCGCACCGACAGCGGTCGCGGAGATCCTCGGCGATCAGCTCCCCACGCGGATTGCCCGTGCCTACCTCCGGTTCCGCTACGGGCCAGGCGCTTTCAAGGTCGACTTCGCGGTCGACGGCGGCATCCCATGGACGACGGAGTCCGCCCACCGCGCAGGCACGGTACACCTCGGCGGCTCCTTCGCCGAGATCGCCGCAGGTGAACGCGACATCCACGCGGGACGGATGCCCCAGCGCCCGTTCGTACTGGTAGGCCAGCAATACCTCGCCGACCCGCAACGGTCGGTGGGCTCGATACACCCGATATGGACCTACGCGCACGTCCCGAACGGCTACACCGGCGACGCCACCGCAGCGATCTTCGCCCAGATCGAACGCTTCGCACCAGGCTTCCGCGACCGCGTAGTCGGCCTGACCGCCCGCACCACAACAGCATTCGCCGACTACAACCCCAATTACGTCGGCGGCAACATCATGACCGGCGCCAAGAACATCCCGCAGCTGCTATTCGGCCCACGAAAAACCTTGCAGCCCTACGATATCGGCCTACCCGGACACTATCTGTGCTCGGCGGCGACCCCGCCCGGCCCCGGGGCGCACGGCATGTGCGGTGCCAATGCCGCAGAACGAGCGATGCGGCGGCTGCGCTGACGACATTGTCGTCGTCATCGACGATGCGGTGCACGACCGCGATGCAGGTGCCTCGCGTTCTGGAGGGTTTCCGGCGCGCCGAGGATACTCGCCGTGATTTCCGATATCGCCGCAGTTACGTTGCCGCATCATTGCGACCACGGTGTTCGACCTGGAGCGTTCAGGGGGTGGCGGGCACGTAGGGTCGGTCTCGCCCAGATCGCCCGGATCAGAGGAGGCCGTTAGGTATGCCCAAATACATGTGGCGCGTCAGCTATCTCCAAGAGGGGGCACAAGGCCTGCTGGCCCAGGGCGGCAGTGCCCGCCGCGCGGCCATCACCGAAATGGTGGAGAGCGTGGGTGGTCGGGTAGAAGCGTGTTATTTCGCGTTCGGCGACGACGACCTATTCGTCATCGGTGATGTCCCGGACGATGTCTCGGCCGCGGCACTCGCGATTCGCACCGCGGCTGCTGGTGCGGCGGTGTCGCACACCGTGGGTCTGCTTACTCCTGAGCAGATCGACGAAGCGATAGCCAGAGACGTTACCTATCGGCCGCCCGCGTAGCCGGCGTGCTCGGCATGGGCCAGTCCAGCGGTATGCCCAGGATGGCGCCCACACCGCGGATCGCCGACATCACAGCGTGGACCTCGTTCATGCCCTGCCCGAAGGCTTCGGTGCGATCATCGATACGGAAGGGGCACAGGTAGGTATGCGGACGATCGGGGTCTTGGCGAGGGCGTCCGAGGGTGATCACCACCGGCCCCTCGGCGGTGTGGACGGCCCGTGCCGCCAGATGCGGGCCGAACTCGCGCGCCTTCGTCGCGGATCCGGTGGAGTTGCCGACGCGTTGTCGCGGACCTACACGTACTCGTGATCGGTCCGATTCGGCTGGGCGGCCCGAGCTAGCTCGGGCTGCTGCGTTCGGGATGTCGATCATCGCGGCGTAGATGGCGGCCAGCCGGTCCGGGCCGTGGGCTATGTGTGCCCGGGCGCCCTCGACGCGGTAGGTGCACTGCCAGCTTCGCGTCGTGTGGTCCTGTTGGGGTTCGGCGATTTCGATGCGCAACTCACGGTCGCCGTTTTTGACGGTGCTGGCTATAGCTAGCTCGACGGGTTCGCTGTTCACAGATCCTCCAAGAATATTGTCGCGGTCGCCGGTCGTGGGTGACGAGCAGCGGTCGCGTGTTGCAGCAGTTGTCGAGCGCAGCACGTCAGGGTTGGGCGGCGGGGCGGGTGTTGCGCTGCATGCTCGGTGGAACCCGCCTCGCATCGGGTGGTGGGCAAGGCGGACGGAGTTCGCTGCGCACGGAGGCATGGATGGGTGCTGTGGGCGTCGACTTCAGCCGCCGTGCAACCAACGTTGCTTCAGGTTCCAGTGGTTGTCCCACCATGCGCGTTCCACTGCGGGGTCCGCGCCCGCAGGCGGGCGCGGGGATTCTCCGGGGAACAGCCCGTTCGAGTCGGGGGCGCCGACCTTTGTCGGTGTCGTCGGGTCGCTCGGTGTGGTCGGTTGCGGTGAGTCCAGCGGTGTGGATGGAGCTGTCGGGTTCGCGGTAGGGGTGGGAATCCAAGCGGGTTCCTCCCCATTCTGCTGCGGAGCAGGGGGCGGGGCGGTCGCTGATGGCGCCGCAGTAGCGGGGGCGACCGACACCTGGTCGGGGTGTGGTGCCGGAGTCGGAATGGGAGCCGGTGGTGGCGCAGAGTCCGCAGGCGAGATCGGAACCTGCGCATCGGTCGTGGGCTCGATGACTGTTGCTGAATTCGACGGCGGCGAAGGTCTGGTCGTGTCGGCAGAGCCTGCGTTCATTGCTGATGGGCTGTCGTCGAGTACGTGTGTCACCGCGAATCCGGACGTGACGAGCAGCGCCGCGGCGACTGCAGCAGCGAGAGGTAGCCGTCTGGGGTGCCGGGGCTCTGCCAATGGTGCGGCGGACTGGTTACGCGCCTGTTCGGCAGCTATCAGCGCCGCTCCCCGCGCCGTAGCATCGGCAAAGTCCGGCAGGAGGACAACGGGTGCGGCGAGCTCGTCCCGCAAGACCGCGATGTCGGGTTCGGCCGCCGCCGAGCCGCAGAGGGCGATCACGCCGGGATGCGTCGGAATCGAGGCGAGCATCGACCGCACCCGACCGATCGTCTCGCTCATCGGGTCCGCGTCGAACGCCCCGGTGGGATCATCGGGCGCGGTGCCGACGCCGAACGGGGCGGTCCAGGAGTCCGACGCCAGGATCTGCCCACGATCTGCCCCGACCACTACCGCGGTCGCGGTGCGATCGGCGAAGTTCAGTAACACCACGGTTCTGAACTCGTCCAGCTCCGGCGTGCCACCGACCAGCGCGAACATCGCCGATCGGGTCGAAACCAACGACGATGTCTGCCATCTTCCGGATGCCAGCTGCGAGACGAGCTTCTTCCGGTCCTGCGGCGTGTGGTAGGCCACGGCGGCGTCCGCGATGCACGGCTCCGCCTCGGTGAGGGCGTCCAGTGTGCTGACGACCGACCCGCCCTGGTCGACTCGCTGCTCGACCGACAGCAGGACCTCGGGTCGTGCCGCCTGCGCGCTGGACAGCAGTACCCCACGGATGACTGCGAACTCTGCTGATATTCCCACTGTGGTTGTCATGGATCACCTAACTCGATGGATCTGAGAGCTCCTGGTTGTTCGTAGCGAGCACGCTCGGCGATCGGCCGACACGCGGGCTGTGACACGGCTCATCGTTCGTCGCCGAGTCGCGCACCGGCCGGCCCGCGGAAAGACCCGTCGAACGATGTCATTGCGCCGTGGCGGGTCCATTCGTTCGAAGCGATCGTGGCTGGCGCGGCTCCCGTGATCGAGATGCCGAAGGGCCTAGGGTGGATCACGCCCCGCGACGTGGCGGCGGCGCGTGGGTGCACGGGGAAGAGCTCGCCTCGACAGGCAAGGCGGTCAATGAGAGCCGCGACCCATCCTGAGGCCACCCCCAAAAGGCCGACCCCCTTTCTTCAGAAACGGCGCGACGCTCACCCACGACTAGATCGGCGGAAACACCGAAGCCCGCGCCGGG
>NZ_JBHZBG010000039.1:42216-53557 GCF_042754695.1 Nocardia sp. NPDC059195
TACTCGCCTGGGGCGTGGGGTGCACCCCCCCCCGCGGGGGGGGGGGGGGGGGGGGGGGCCGGGGTACCCGCGCCCCCCCCCGGGCGGGCGGGCCGCGCCGAGCCGCATCGCCTCCTGTCGCAACGCGCACATGTCGGACGCCGTTTCTGCAATATCGGCGCGACGCTCACCCTCGCCGACCTCGTCGGCTACACCGAAACCCGCTCGGTGGAGTCATGCCGCGGCCCGAAATATGGCGACACCCCGACTCGACCGACGGACACCTATCGGACGAAACGATTGCTGAATGATTGCCGTTGCTGGTGGGTGTGGACCGCCCGCCGTGCTGAAGGCAGAGCGGTTGTTGTGAACTGCTCGGCTCGCGAAAAAGAGCCGAGGTCGCGCCGATGCTGTGGCGCACATTCTCTTCGGATACCGGATCGGGTGTCTCCCCGCGAGCACGGGGAGACACCCGAATAACACTCTGCGCAGCGGTCGCCACCGCGCACAGAGCAGATGCAGACACTTGGAGAACTCTGCGATGACCACACTAGATGTACTCGTCATTCTCGCGTGCCTCAATGGGGCCGGTTCCACGCGGTCGGGCAGCTTCCGGGTGCGGCTATGACCGGGCCGACGACCACCCACGATGTCGTTGTCGTCGGGGCCGGGTTCGGCGGGCTCACGATGGCCGCACAGCTGAAACAGGCCGGTGTGCGCGACTTCCTGATCCTCGAGGAAGGACCCGAGGTCGGTGGGGTGTGGCGGGAGAACACCTATCCGGGGTGCTCATGCGACGTGCCCGCGCACCTGTACAGCTTCGACTTCGACCCCTACCGAGACGCCCGGGTGCGTTATCCGGACCAGCAGGCGATCTTGACCTACATGCGGGAGATCACCGACCGCAACGGTTTACGCGCGCATCTACGCTGCAATGCCTCCGTGGTGAGCGCCCATTACTCCGACACAGACCGCACCTGGACGCTGAGCACCAACACCGGGGACCTGATCCACACCGACGCGGTCGTGTGGGCCCTCGGCCAACTGCACCGACCGGCCATTCCGCAGTTGCGCGGAGCGGAGCTCTTCGGCGGTCGTGCGTTCCATTCCGCGCGATGGGACCACACCGCGGACCTGAGCGGGCAGATCGCGGTCGTCGGCACGGGTTCCTCAGCGGCACAGATGATTCCCGAGCTGGCCCGCACCGCAGCCGGTGTCACCGTGTATCAGCGTTCCCCGTGCTGGGTGCTGCCGAAACCGGCCGCGGCGTTCGGCCCGATCTCGCGGTGGGCACTGACGCATGTGCCCGGCCTGCACAAGCTGTATCGGGCAGGGATCTACCACGCCGCTGACCTGGTGCTCGCACCGATCATGCGCGCAGGGTGGTCAGCGGGACCGGCCGAACTGGCTGCGCGGGGCCATCTTCGGCGGCAGGTACGCGATCGCGACCTGCGGGCGAAACTCACACCGAACTACCGGATCGGGGAGAAGCGTGTGCTCCTCGACAGCGGATACTTTCCGGCGCTGACTCAGCCACACGTCGAACTGGTAACCGATCACATCGATCGGCTCGGCCCCGACGGGATACGCACCGTCGACGGCACCGAGCGCCGCGCCGATGTCATCGTGTGGGCCACGGGATTCCGTGCGTCGGCGTTTCTCGGCGGGGTGCAAGTCCGTGGCCGTGGCGGGGTGGACCTGCACGACCAGTGGCGGCGTCAAGGACGACCGACCGCCTTCTACGGGCTCGCGGTACGAGGCTTTCCGAATCTCTACATGATCGCGGGCCCACACTCGTTCACTCCCTCGAACAGCAACCCGTCGATGAAGCAGCATCAAGCCCGGTACATCATGGATTGTCTGGCCCTCAGTTCCGCTTCGGGTGCACCGGTCGAGGTGACCGAGCGGGCCATGGCGACCTACCTCGACCGTCTGGATCGTGCTCTCGCCCAGACCATTTGGCGCGATGGTGTGGCGACGGCCTGGTGGAAGCGCGCAGACGGCACGATCACCAATGCTTGGCCCGGAACTGTCAGCGAGTTCGAACACGCGATTTCCGAATGCGATCCAAGCGCCTCGTTCGCGCAGGCGGCCGCGAACGCTGGAGCTCCCTAGCAGTTCGACGTCTCGGCACGCTCATCGCCGCCGCGCAGGACGAACAGCGATGGTTCTCTACCCCGCGCATGGCCCGGGGCCCGGTTGCCGGTCGCAGACTGATCATCGACCGGAGGGGGCGGTGGTCGGTGGATGCGCGATCGACGGAGTCGTCGGACGCGCCGCCTTCGTCGTCGGGGGCTTCGTCGACGGCTCTGTGGTCGTCCTAGACCGCGTCGCCGTGGTCGTCGGCGCTGTGGTCGTCGTAGGCCGCGTCGCTGTGGTCGTCGGTGCTGTGGTCGTCGTAGGCCGCGTCGCTGTGGTCGTCGGCGCCGAGGGTGTTGTGGACACCTCCGGTGACCTGGATGTCGTGGTCGAACTCGCTGGAATCGTGGTCGTCGTGGTGCTGGTCGGCACTGTGGTGGTCGCAGTGTCGGACGTGACGGTGATGGTCGACGGATCAGCCGACACCGTCACCGTGCTCGGATCGGCTGTCACCGTGACCGTCGACGGATCCGTCGGTGGCATGGTGACGGTCACGGTGGATGCCGAGGTCGAGGTGACTGTATCCGGGTCCTGCACACTGGACGTGGCCTGGACCGAAAGGCTCGCCGTGGCAGAGAAACTCGCGCTCACCGACACAACCGTCGAGTTCGTGGCCGCGCCATCCGTTGTCGTGGCTGTCGTCGATTCTGTCGTAGTGGCCGTGCTGGTCCCGGGTTCGGTGGAATCGGCGGGCGGTTGGGCGGTCCCGGTATCGGTAGCCGTGTCGGTGCCCGCGACATCGACCGGTACAGGGACCTCGCTCGGTGTGCCGACTATCGTTCTCGTGTTCGTCACGCTGGACTGGCCGATAGCGCGGTAGTCGGAAGTGGGTTCGCCCGAGAACGCTGCCGCGTTGTTCGCCTGCGCTGATGGGCTCGAATCCGCCCGAATCAGCAGCGTTATCCCGATCGCCGTGGTCACCAACGCAGCCAGCACACCCGCACGTGACATCTGCCGCCGGAACCGATCGGCCGATGGCGCCGCGGACGGCCTACCGAACCGGCGCAGAATTCGAGGCCGAGGCTCAGCATTGATGTCCGGCTCTGCCACTTGATCTTCGCTGTTGTCGACGGTTTCCATCCAGCTACCGCTTTCTCCCTCGATATGCGAAAGGCAAAGTCCGGGCACATAGGCAAGGTGATCGTGATCGAGGTTTCAGGGTCTCGAGTATGGATTGACATCGCGCAGCCGTTGCCGGTGGATCAGTTGCAGTTCGCCCGCGCGGTTGAGAAAGTCGGCGATTATTTCGAGTTCGGCGGAGTCGTAATAGTTCAGCAACATCTTGTAGCTCTCGACGATCATGGGTACGACGAGTTCCTGCACGCGATGGGCCGCGAGTTCGGTGGCCATCACAATCACGCGACGACGATCGGTCGGGTGCAGCGAGCGGGCGATGTAGCCCTGCTTCTCCAGCCTGTTGAGCATGATCGTGACGCCGGCCGCGGTGAGGCCGAGCCGTTCGGCCAGCATGCCCGGCGTCGTAACCTTCTCTTCCTCGAGCAGGACGATCTCCAGTGCGCGCCGATCGGTCTCGTTGAGGCCGAGCACTCTGATCAATTCGCGTATCAGATCCTCGACGGTTCCGTGATAGAACTCCAGGGCCCTTTTGAGCTCGACCGAGATCCGGGCGGGTTCGGTTGTCCTCGAGCACACAGGGTTTCCCAATCACGAAAGCGGACATCGCCGCGGCCGTCGAAGCGTCCGTCGCGGTGTCGGACATGCACTGTACGACACCGCGGACGACGCGATACTGCGCATCGTGATATTCGGTCGAAGTGCCTGACACGACACCAAACCTGAAGCGGGGCAACCACTATCGGGAACAGTGGTCACCCGGTCCGGTTCGGGTGACGCCTGGACCGGGCTGCTGACACAACCCGGTCCAGGCATCGTCGCCACGGGTGCCGACGCGGACATCACGCCGTGGCACCTGTCTGCTAGGTGACAGTTGTAGTGGTGAGGGTCGGGGACGGGTTCGGGTAGCACGAGGTCGCGACATTGCCGACAAATGCGACGTTGGTCGTCATGGTCATGCCGGGACTGGTGTAGCTGGTCCCCGCGTACTTACTGGTGATCGGCGTTCCGGCGGCGCCCGCGGTGACGTTGAGCGTCACCGCGGGTGGGGTGTAGCTGGTGCCGCCGGCGATCGGACCCGGCACGGTCAGTACGGCATTCCCACCCGAAACGGCGACGGTGCCTGCTGTGCTACCCCCGGAGACGGTAGCCGAGACCACTGTCGAATTCGCCGGAGTCGGAATGGTCATCTTGATGTTGCTGACGTTGTTCACGGTGAAGCCGGAGGCCGAACTGGGAACCGACGACGCGCCCGGTGCGATGGTGATGGCCACCGCGGAACCCGACGCCGCCGAGGTCGGCGCGGTGCTGGTGACCGTTGCTGTCATGTTCGAGGTTTGGCCGATACCGAAGACCGTGCCCTTGCAGGTCCAGTTCACGCTGACGGTGGCGGCATTTGCTGGTGCAGCCAAACAAAAGACAGTGGCGATGGCCACCGGAGCAATAATGCCGGCACGAAGCAGAGAGGATGTCGATCTCATGGCAATCTCCAGGAAATGTCGAGCAACGGTCCGGCGGTATGTCGAACCGCAAAATGGGTGTTTAAGAAATATAGCCCGTTCTCATCTTTCTGTAGTCGAAATCATCAATCTCAGTGACTCGAAAATATCATTATCCGCTATTAGATATTTACTCAGGATAGTTAATTTCGGAAAGGTTTTCTATACCGTCGCAGAATGGCTTGGCCCGCAATTCTCCCGAATCCTGAATAGGTGGTCGATCCGATCTCGCGGCGTAGCGGGGCGCGCTGCGTATCCTGGTCACGTGATCTCCGCAGCCTCGTGGCGGTGATCGAATCCCGGTGGAGCGGAGGGTAGTTCGTGATCAGTGCGCAGTTCGGTTCGTCGCGGGAGTCGGGCGAACAGGAGATCCTGGATCGGGTGGCCGAACTGGCGGTGGGCTTTGCCGCCGACGCGGCCGGCTACGACGAGCGGGCCGAGATCCCGGTCGAGGAGTTGACCGCGCTGCATGACGCGCAGGTTGATCGGGCGGTGCTGCCTCGACGCCTGGGTGGGCTCGGATTGAGCTATCAGTCGTTCGGGACACTGGTCCGGATTCTGGCGAAGGCTGATCCGTCCACCGCGACGATCTGGGTGATGCACGCGGGTGCGGGCATCGCGTTGGCGGAGTTGACCGGCGACTCGGCGGGGTCGTTTTTCGCCGAGGAGTTCCTCGCGGGTAAACGGTTCGCCAACGCATTGTCCGAACCGGGCAGCGGGAACCGCTTTCTGCAGCCGCAACAGGTGGCCGAACCTGTGGTGGGCGGCTGGTCGCTCAGCGGTGCGAAACGGTTTGTCTCCGGTAGCGAGATCGCGGACTACTTACTGGTGAACGCACTGGTCTCGGGGGCGCCGACGTTCTTCGGGGTGATACCGGACGAGTCCGTATCGATCATCCCCATCTGGGACACCCTCGGATTGCGCGCGACCCGCAGCCAACTGCTGGCCTTCGACAACACCGTGTTGCGTGCCGAATACCGTGGTCGCGCACCGGGACCGGGTGATTTCGCGGTGATCCCGGCCGGGCTGCCCGCCATCTCCCTCGGCATCGCCGACGCGGCGCTCGGCGCGTTGGTCGCGCACGCGCGGTCGCGGATCATCCTGGGTAATCCGCTGGCCGACCAACAGTGGGTGCAGCACGAGGTCGCCGACGTGCAGATCCGGCTCGCCGCCGCGCACGCCCTCTATGACCAGGGTCTGCGCGAAGCCGACAGTGCGAGCCCTGCCTTCTTCTCCACCCTGTCGCGGGCGAAGTATCTGGCGAACAAGGTGGCCGTGGATGTCGCCCAGCTGGGTGTGCGTGTGGGTGGAGCTTCGGGCTATCTGCGCGGGTCGCCGATCCAGCGACACCTGCGCGACGCCGAGGCAGGGCAACTCATGGCGTACTCGACCGAGGTACTGGCCGGCGAGATCGGCCGGGAGGTGCTCGGCGCCGATACGCCGCCGACGAGTCCTTGATCGCCCCAGCGACAACCGTAGTGAGGGAGTCGTTCAGCGCGATCAGCCGGTCGTTCGGGCTGCGTCTTCAACAGCGGCCGCGGGTGCTCCGGGCACGAGGATCTGGTTGATGATCGCCACGGCCTTGGTCAGAAGGGTGATCTCCTCGGCTGAGAGCTTGGACAGCTGTTCGGTCAACCATTCCTCTCGTGGCAGGGCCTCGTCGGCGATGAAGGCGAAACCGGTCGGCGAAGCCGCGACGATGATCTGGCGGCCGTCGGTCGGATGCGGACTGCGATCGATGAGGTTCGTTTCGGCGAGCCTGGCGATGACCCGGGTCATCGTCGGCGGCCGTACGCCTTCCCTGGCAGCCAAGGTTCCTGGTGTCGTCGCGCCTTCTCTGACCAGTGCGGACAGCGCCGAAAGCTGCGACAGGGAGATATGCGGGTCTGCCCGGCGGTGGCGCAGACGGCGAGCGAGCCGCACCGCGGATACGGAAAGCACATCGGCGAGAGCGCGGACATCCGGCACTTGCGTGATCATATTGCTGAACTTTACGAACAAAATCCCCGGAGTGCGAGGCAAATCCGGCATCGGGCGCATCTGCTGGAACGACCGGTCGTTGTCGGGTCGGCGGGGTGCGAAATCGACTGGTCTGCCGCACCGAACTGACTCTGAGCCGGTTCGGTCCGATCGGCCCGATCATTCTGTAACGTGTTCTAGTGTGGAATCCGGCCGGTGCCGGCTCTGCGCGGCACGCCGCGCGGCAAGGATCAGCTAGGGGCGCTTGTGACGTATCGGGTAGTGCAGTGGGCAACCGGCGGCGTCGGGAAATCGGCGATCGCGGCCATCGCCCGACATCCAGAACTCGAACTCGTCGGCTGCTGGGTCCATTCCGCGGACAAGGACGGGCGTGATGTCGGCGAACTCCTCGGCGGCGAGCCGATGGGGGTCGTGGCCACCACCGACGCCGCGGCGCTGTGCGAGCTCGAGGCGGACTGCGTCGTGTACTCGCCGCTTCTTCCGGACAAGCAGCAGGTTCTCGCGCTGCTGCGGTCCGGGAAGAACGTGGTGACACCGATGGGCTGGTTCCGGCCGACCGACCGCGACGCCGATCTCGCGCTCGCCGCTCGGGAGGCGGGGGTGACGTTGCACGGCACCGGCATCGGGCCAGGAGGCATCACCGATCTGTTCCCACTCGCGCTGTCGGTAATGACCTCGGCGGTGACTTTCGTTCGGGCAGAAGAGTTCTCGGACATGCGCGACTACGAAGCGCCCGACGTCTTGCGACACATCATGCGGTTCGGCGCCACGCCGGAGCACGCCAGGTCCGGCCCGATGCTCAAGATTCTCGGCGGCGGTTTCATTCAATCGTTGCGACTGATCCTCGACGGAATGGGGTTCGATACCGACGCGGAGATCGTCACTACGCACGAGGTCGCGGTCGCGACGGCGGGCATCGACAGTCCGATCGGGATCATCGAGCCGGGGGAGGTGGCGGCGCAGCGGTTCCAGTGGGACGCGGTGATCGGTGGCGTGGCCGTCGCGCGGATCGCGGTCAACTGGTTGATGGGCGAGGAGAACCTCGATCCGCCATGGACTTTGGGGTCGGCGGGCGAACGCTACGAAGTGGCGGTCGAGGGTAGCCCCAGTGCGCTGATGACCTTCACCGGATTCAACTCCGGCACGCCGGGGGAAACCACCCCGGGCATCGTCGCCACCGCCAATCATCTGGTGAATTCGATCCCCTACGTGTGCCGCGCCGAGCCGGGCATCGAAACCTACCTCGACCTGCCGTTGATGACCGGTCGAGCGCACCCGGACTTCGCCACCCGCAAGTGATTTCCCGAGTTCGGCATTCAGATCGGAGACGTCGATATTCACCGACGAACAGTTTCGTGCAGTGCACTGCCGTTGACCGCTACCACTTCAATGCCGATCATCTGATGTACGAAGGCGAAACGCTCTACGACCTGCTCGATGCCGTGCAGCTGGCGGGGATCGCGCCGGGCCCCTCGTCGCGGTCGTTCTCGTGGCTGATGCGCGGTGCGAGTCTGGCGACCCGTGTCATGCCGCGATGGGGCGGCGCGTCTCGATAGTCGGGCTGCGGGGGTCAGGCTCGCAGCAGCGCGGCTTGGACCAGGCGCAATCGCTCCACGTCACCGCGGAAACCGGCCACCGCGTCGTTGTAGAGGAACGCTTCCCAGAGCCGGACCAGGGCGTAGGCGAGGGTGGCGCGCTCGATGGGCGGACGGTAGCCCTGCTCCTCGGCGCGGGCGATGAGCTGATCGACGATCGCGACGGCGGCCTGGTGGACGTGGCCGTCGCTGCGGGTGATCAGGCGCAGGGCGGCGGTGGACTCGTTGTCGAAATAGGTGCGCAGCGAATCGTCTTCGACCAGCCAGTAGATGGTGCGATCGAGGATGTCGTTGAGCCGTTCGCCGCCGGTGACAGTGCTGTTGCGCTCGGCGTGGGCGATCATGCGCTCGAGTTGGGTGGCGATGGCCGCGCCGAGGAGGCCGTCGCGCGATCCGAACCAGCGATAGATGCTGGTCCGGCCCAGGCCGAGGTGGGCGGCGATGGCGTTCACGTCGACCCGCTTACCGGCCAGAAATACCTCGATCGCGGCCTTCAGCACATCCTCGCGGCTGGCCGCGGCCGGTCGTCCCGGCGCTCTGGTTCCCTCGACTCGCGTCACATCGCTCAGCATAGGGGCTGCTCGTCGGCTGCTATTTGAAACATATGGACCTCTGTGTAACATACTCGCCATGCAATTGGCACTGACCGAGGACGAGCTCGCCTTCCGCGACGAGCTGCGTGCCTTCTTCCGGCGCGAAATCCCCGCCGACATCCGCAATCGAGCCAGGCACATGGCCGATCTCAGCAAAGACGACATCGTCACCACCCAGCGCATCCTCAACGCGCACGGGCTGGCGGTGCCGCACTGGCCCGCCGCCTGGGGCGGCCGCGACTGGACTCCCGTGCAGCGCCACATCTGGCACGACGAAATGCAGCTCGCCTCGGTGCCGGAACCACTCACGTTCAACACCAACATGATCGGGCCGGTGATCGCCCAGTTCGGTTCCGAAGAGCTCAAGCAACGCTTCCTGCCCGCCACCGCGAACCTCGACATCTGGTGGTGCCAGGGCTTCTCCGAGCCCGATGCCGGGTCCGACCTGGCCTCGCTGCGCACCGTCGCCGTGCGCGACGGCGACGATTACGTGATCAACGGCCAGAAGACCTGGACCACCGCCGCCCAGAGCGCGGACTGGATGTTCTGCCTGGCCCGCACCGACCCGTCCGCACCCAAGAAGCAGGCCGGCATCTCGATGCTGCTGTTCCCCATGGATTCTCCCGGGGTGACGGTGCGCCCGATCGAACTGATCGACGGCGGTTTCGAGGTCAACGAGGTGTTCCTGGAGAACGTGCGGGTACCGGCGAACCAGCTGGTCGGCCAGGAGAACCAGGGCTGGACCTACGCCAAGTTCCTGCTCGGCAACGAACGCACCGGCATCGCCGCGGTCGGTCAGACCAAGGTGCGGCTGTGGCTGGCCAAGGAATACGCCAAGCAGACCCTGCTCGACAGCGGCACCCTGCTCGACGACGCGGTTTTCGCCACCCGGATCGCCGAACTCGAAAACGAGTTGCTCGCACTGGAACTCGTGCAGCTGCGGGTGGTCGCGGGCACCACCGACGGGACCCCGGACCCGGTCTCCTCGATTCTGAAACTGCGTGGCACCGAACTGCAGCAGGCGGTCACCGAACTGCTCGTCGACATCGCGGGCTCCGATTCGCTCGCCCGCGAAGGCGACACCGCCGACTGGGCGCGGCGCAGCACCGCCACCTATCTCAATTACCGCAAGACATCGATCTACGGAGGATCCAGCGAAGTGCAGCGCAGCATCATCGCCTCGACGATCCTCGGATTGTGAGACACCGCCATGGATTTCGAACTCACCACCGAACAGAACATGCTGCGCGACACCGTGCGCAGCGTGCTCTCGCGCCACTACACCCATGAACACCGCGCCGAGGTCATCGCAGGCGAACCCGGCTGGGACCCCCAGGTGTGGGCCACCTTCGCCGAGATCGGGCTGCTAGGGCTGACCATTTCCGCCGATGATGGCGGCATGGACGCCGGGCCCATCGAGACGATGCTGATCATGGAGGAACTCGGCCGCGCACTGGCCGCGGAACCGGTACTGGACTGCGCGCTGCTGCCGGGCGCGATCATCAGCAAGGCCGGGTCGGCTGTTCAGCGCAAAGAGCTGCTGCCCCGGATCGCCGAGGGCGCACTGCGACTGGCCTTCGCCCACGCCGAGCCGGGTGTGCGCCGACCGTCGACGACGGTCGATACCCGCGCCGTGCGCGAGGGCGACACCTGGCAGCTCACCGGACGCAAACACCCTGTGCCCTACGGTGATTGCGCCGAACAGCTCATCGTCAGCGCCGCGCTGCCCGAGGGCGGAACCGGTCTGTTCCTCGTCGACCCCAGCGCGACGGGTGTGACCAGGACAGGTTTCCGCACCCACGACGGTCGGCGCGGTGCCGACATCACCTTCGCCGACGCGCCCGCCGAACCGCTCGGCACACCGGTCGACACCTCCGCCGTCATCGCCGAGATCACCGTTACCACCCAGGCCGCGCTCGGCGCCGAGGCGGTCGGTGCGATGGCCGAAGCGCTGCGGCTCACCACCGAGTACCTCTCGACCCGTAAGCAATTCGGTGTCGCGCTGCGCAGTTTCCAGACGCTTACCCATCGGGCCGCCGACATGTACGTTTCGCTGGAACTGGCTCGCAGCATGAACCTGTACGCGTCGATGTCGCTGGCCGACGGCACCGCCGATCCGATTGTCGCCGCTCGCGCGAAACTGCGAATCGGTCGCTCCGGCAGGCACATCGGGCAGGAGGCCATCCAGATGCACGGCGGTATCGGGATGACCGCCGAGTATCCGGTCGGGCACTACACCGCCCGCCTCACCGCGATCGAGCACACCCTCGGCGACTCCGGTGATCACCTGCGCTACCTCACGGGGCGCCTCGGCGAGCACCAGATGGTCGATATCTGAGGCAGGGGCGCGGGGGGGGGGGGGGGGGCCCCCCCCCCCCCCCCCCCCCCCCCCCCCGGGGGGGGGGCGCCCCGAAAAAAAACAATAAGAACCAGTGTTACCGGCAATTGGTAAAAAAAATAACGAGGGAAGATTTTTTTTTAT
>NZ_JBHZBG010000040.1:0-53167 GCF_042754695.1 Nocardia sp. NPDC059195
TTCGGCTCAGCGCTTTCGAGCGCTAACCGGCGACCCGGCCGCGGACCGGCCACTTCGTGGCCGCCGCTCCCCAGGGGTCGCGGGTGCGGGGTTGGTGTGTCAGATCACGCCGGGGATCAGCGCCTTGCGGGTTGTGGGGTAGTCGGCGAACTTCTCCCGGTACCACCGGTGGGTTGCGAAGGCGCGCGGCACCAGGTTCCCCGCGGTGATCAAGAAGATCACGACACCGGCCAGCGACCAGGTGAGCAGCGCGAACCCGGCCCAGGCGATCAGTTCGCCGAGGTAGGCCGGGCTGGTGACGAACCGGAAGCCCGCGCCGTGCGGGATGCGGTACTCGGCGGCGCCGGGGTTGTTCTTGTCCCGCAGATTGCGCACGATCGCCTCGGACCGGACCAGCAGGCCGAAGCCGCACAGGTACACGAGGACTCCGATCAGGAAGCGTGGATCGGTGAACCAGGCGGTGCTGTACTGGTTGTTGTAGTCGTTGCTGAAGAACGCGCCGTTGAGATAGCCGTGCAGGGCCGTCACGAACACGCCCGCCGCGACCACCGAGACGTTGAAACTGCTCTTCTTGCCCGGCACCTGCCGGATGGACAGCGGGAAGAACCAGCCGCGGTTGCTGTAGTGCAGCAGCCAGATGGCGGCCAATACCAGCGGCACCGGTTCGAAGCGATCGGGGCCGCTGAGATAGAACACCGCGAACACGACGGTCGCGGGCAGCTCCATCAGCCACCAGCCCAGTTTGGGGTTGAGATTGAAGCCGACTTTGTTCGACGCGAAGCGGCCGTAGGGGCTCTGCGCGAACAGTCCGCCGACGATCACGAACGCGGCGAAGGCGAAGGCGATGGTCAGCACGGTGTCGTAGGTGGTGTTCCCGGTGTACCAGTCCATCGAGATCCTCTTGTTCAACAGGCGCCGGGCACGATCGCCGACGCAAAACTAGAACACGTTCTATCATGGATCGCGCAGGGTGAGCACGACTATGGAGGACGTACATGCCGTTGGATCGGACCGATGAAGACCTGCTCGCGGCCGTGCGCGAGTCACCGCGAGCCGTGGCCGCGCACGACAAGGACGCCTGGGTCGGATTGTTCGCCGGGAACGCCGCGGTGCACGACCCGTACGGCTCGCGCGAGCACATCGGCCCCGACGCGATCTCGCGCTTCTACAACGTCTTCATCGCGCCGAACTCCATCGCGTTCAGCGTCGACCGCGATCTCGTCGCCGGGCACACGGTGGTGCGTGACCTGCACATCGAGACCACGATGTCGACCGGCGCGACCGTCACCGTGCCGATGCATCTGCGCTACGACCTGGTCGCCGCGCATGGCGGCTGGCGGATCGCCCGGCTCGCCGCGCACTGGGAGCTCGCGGTGATGATCGCGCGACTGCTGCGCACCGGGCCGACCGGTCTGCTCGCGGGCGCGAAGCTCGGTCCGCAACTCGTCGCCGAGCTGGGCGTGGGCGGGGCGATGGGCATGATGCGGGCGTTGCGGGGTGTGGGCGGGGCGGGGAAACGTGTCGTCCGCGGGCTGTTCGAGGCGGCTGCCGCCGGTGACTCGGACGGTGTCCGCGCGCTGCTCGATGAGCGGGCGGTGGTCGAGTTGCCTGCCGGTCACCCGATCGCGGCGGCGGACTTCGCCGAGCGCGCGCGAGACATCGAGTGGGACAAGATGATCGCCGCGGGGCGCACCGTCAGCGTGAGCGTGCGGGTCGGTGCGTCGCGAGGTGTGGCCTTCGTCGACTTCGCGCCGGATCGGCCGCGGGTCACCGCCGTGCGGGTCTTTCTCGATGGCGATCCGGTAGGCGACTGACGGCGCCCGCGAAGGGTTCGCGGTCGGCGCCGAGTTCCGCCGCGGGGTCGTGTGCGTGCATCGATCGCGCGCGGTAGGTTCGATCTCAGGCCGACGTCTGGAGGTTCGTGTGCATCTGCGTGGTGTGGTCCTGCCCGGTGACGAGGAGCGCGACCTCTGGGTTGTCGACGGGGTCGTGACATACGAGCCCGTGCGTGAGGCCGAGACCCTGTGTCGCACAGGATGGATCGTGCCGGGCCTCGTCGATGCCCATTGCCATGTCGGCATCCGCTACGGCGGCGGGGACGAGACCCACGAGGGCGCGATCGAGCAGGCCGAGACCGAACGCGATGTGGGCGCGCTGCTCCTGCGCGACGCGGGCTCGCCGATCGACACCCGTTTCATCGACGAGCACGCCGAGCTGCCGCGGATCATCCGCGCGGGTCGTCACATCGCCCGCCCCAAGCGCTATATCCGCGAACTCGGCATCGAACTCGACGACGAACGCGACCTGCCCGAGATCGTCGCCGAGCAGGCCCGCTTCGGCGACGGCTGGGTGAAGATCGTCGGCGACTGGATCGACCGTTCGGTCGGCGACCTGCGGCCGCTGTGGAGTGACGACATCCTGAAGCAGGCCATCGACGCGGCCCACGCGAACGGGGCTCGGGTCACCGCGCACGTGTTCGGTGAGGACGCGCTGCCGGGTCTGATCAACGCCGGCATCGACTGCCTCGAACACGGCACCGGCATCACCGACGACACCATCGAGTTGATGGTGGCCAACGGCACCGCCCTGGTCCCCACCCTGATCAACATCGACACCTTCCCCGGCATCGCCGACAGCGCCACGAAGTTCCCGGTCTACGCCGCCCACATGCGCGATCTGCACCGCCGCGTCCGCGACACCGTCGGCAACGCCCACGAGGCGGGCGTTCCGATCTACGCGGGCACCGACGCGGGCGGCTCCATCCGCCACGGCCGCATCGCCGACGAGATCACCGCCCTGTCCGGGGCCGGCTTGTCACCCCACGAGGCTCTCGGCGCCGCCTCCTGGAACGCCCGCACCTGGCTCGGCCGCCCCAGCATCGAAGAAGGAGCCCCGGCCGACTTCGTCGTTTACGCCGAAGACCCTCGCACCAATCCCGCCGCCCTCACCGATCCCCTATGGGTGGTCCTCCGCGGCATGGTCGTCAAAACCCCCAACCCCGTCACCGGCCACCGCTGAGCCCCGGCTCCATCTCACCGTTCGGTGTGAAATACGCGCAAACCGTGCGAACTTCGCGCGTAACGCTCACCAGTTTCGCGCGAAACGCTCACCAGGCTTATATACAGTGGAGTCGAGCGGTCGGCCGGTGGCTACCACAAAGTTCGTTGCCCGCCGCCTACCCTGGTTGACCGCACGAGTTCGGTTCGAGCGAGCGCCAAGCGAACGGGAGATCGGACGGAATGACCATGAGCGCTGAGGTTTCGATGTTCCACCCGCTGGGCCCGAAGACTGTGCAAGACTGGCTCGCCGAAGAGCAGCCGGTCGATGGATCTCGACTCGAACTCATCTGGGGGTACCTGCACATGACGCCGCCGCCAGGTGGTCCACATCAGTACGCTGCGGGTGAGTTGTTCGTCGCTCTACGCGCTGCTGTTCGTGCGGCGGGTCGCCCGGATCTCACGGCGCTCCTCGCTGTGGGTGTCCGGATCAGTACGCCTTTTCGTATCGGGATAATTCCCGATATCGCGGTGGTCAGCGTTCCGCCCGACCGCGTCAATTTTGCGGCGGACGATGTGGTACTCGCGGTGGAGGTGTGGTCCCCGGGCAACAGCCGCGAGGAACGGGACACCAAAATTGCGGCCTACGCATCGGCGCGGGTGCCGTATCTGTGGATCATCGAACTTCCAGACGGCAAGCCCGCGCGCTTCTGGGGCTACACGCTGGGCGAGTCCGGCTACCGCCAGGAAGTGTTCGCCACCGACGGTGAGACGGTGAAGGCGCCCGGTCCGGTACCGGTGCTGGTCGACACCTCGCAGTTGCGGTGAGATAGCGCGTCACCGAGGGAGGCGATTTCCGGGCTCGCCTGGTCGTCTGGCAGAATGAACCCTCGTCCTTCCTGGACAGTGTCAGCCCGTCTCCGGTTACGCACCGCGCGGCGGTCACGCACACATGCGCGAAACCGGACCCGCAGACCATGCGGGTCGCTGAATCGCGTGGTGACCAAACTAGTGAAAGAGGCAGATCAGCATGGCTGTTCGCATCAAGCTCACCCGCCTGGGCAAGATCCGCAACCCGCAGTACCGCGTCGTCATCGCCGACGCCCGCACCCGTCGTGACGGCCGGGCCATCGAGTCCATCGGCCTGTACCACCCGAAGGAAGAGCCTTCGCTGATCCAGATCGACGCCGAGCGCGTCGCGTACTGGCTGTCCGTCGGCGCGCAGCCGACCGAGTCGGTGCAGCGTCTGCTGGAGATCACCGGCGACTGGCAGAAGTTCAAGGGCCTGCCGGGCACCGAGGGCACCCTGAAGGTCAAGGCCCC
Source organism: Nocardia sp. NPDC059195 (assembly GCF_042754695.1). Taxonomy (NCBI): domain Bacteria; kingdom Bacillati; phylum Actinomycetota; class Actinomycetes; order Mycobacteriales; family Nocardiaceae; genus Nocardia; species Nocardia sp. NPDC059195. The sequence goes on from NZ_JBHZBG010000040.1 coordinate 4,320, forward strand.
GAAGACCTCCAAGCTGGACCTGTTCAACGCCGCGCTCGCCGCCGCCGACAACGCGCCGACCACCGAGGCCGTCACCCCGAAGAAGAAGGCCGCCAAGAAGGACGAGGCTGCCGCTGAGGAAGCCGCCACCGAGGCTGCCGAGTAATGACTGCTGTTGTTGCCGATGCCGTCGAACATCTGGTTCGCGGCATCGTCGCCAACCCTGACGACGTCCGTGTCGAGCTGCTCACCGGACGTCGTGGGCGCACCGTCGAGGTGCACGTCCATCCTGAAGATCTGGGCAAGGTGATCGGGCGCGGTGGTCGTACCGCGACCGCGCTGCGCACCCTGGTCGCCGGCATCGGTGGCCGTGGGATCCGGGTCGACGTGGTCGATACCGACGCCTAGATGGAACTCGTCGTAGGTCGGGTCGCCAAGTCGCACGGCGTGCGCGGCGAACTCGTCGTCGATGTTCGCACCGACGAGCCGGACGTCCGGTTCGCGCCGGGCGCTACGTTGCGCGGCAGGCTGCCGAAGTCCTCGGCGACCCGTGACTACACCGTGAAGTCGGCCCGAGAGCACTCGGGCCGGCTTCTGGTGTACGTCGACGGAATCGACGACCGCACCGCCGCCGACGCCCTGCGTGGCACCTTGTTCGTCGTCGACAGCGATTCACTGCCGCCGTCGGACGATGACGATGCCTTCTACGACCACGAGCTCGAAGGCCTTCGGGTCGAGTTCGCCGACGGCACCGCAGTCGGCACGGTCACCGAGGTGCTGCATTCGGCCGCGGGCGAACTGCTGTCGGTGCGTGCCGCCGACGACGGTCGCGAAATTCTCATTCCCTTTGTCACCGCCATCGTGCCGACGGTTTCGCTCGCCGATGGACTGGTGGTCATCACACCGCCCGAGGGCCTGCTCGATCCGGAGTAATTCGTGCAACTCGATGTCGTCACGATCTTCCCGGAGTATCTCGAGCCGCTGCGTACCGCGCTGCTCGGCAAAGCCGTCGACAAGGGCCTGATCTCGGTCGATGTGCACGACCTGCGCAATTGGACGCACGACGTGCACAAGTCGGTCGACGACTCGCCCTACGGCGGTGGTCCCGGCATGGTCATGAAGCCCACCGTCTGGGGCGATGCCTTGGACGAGGTGTGCCCCGACGACGCGTTGCTCGTCGTCCCCACCCCGGCCGGTGTGCCGTTCACTCAGGCCACCGCGCAGCGCTGGGCCACCGAGAAACACCTCGTCTTCGCCTGCGGGCGCTACGAGGGCATCGATCAGCGCGTGTTCGATGACGCCGCCCGCCGCGTCCGTGTCGAAGAGGTGAGTATCGGCGACTACGTGCTCATCGGCGGCGAGGCCGCGGTGCTGGTGATGACCGAGGCAGTGGTGCGCCTGATCCCCGGCGTGCTCGGCAATCAGCAGTCCCACCAGGAGGATTCGTTCTCCGACGGACTCCTCGAAGGCCCCAGCTACACCCGGCCGGTGTCGTGGCGGGGCCTCGACGTGCCGCCGATCCTGCTCTCGGGCGACCACGCCAAGGTAGCCGCGTGGCGCCACGAACAGTCACTGGAACGAACAGCGCAGCGTCGTCCCGATCTGCTGCCCTGACCTATCCCGCGATCACGCGGGTGGTGATGCAGAACGGATGCCCGGCAGGGTCGAGCAACACGCGCCAGCGCGGATCCGGTTGCACCGGTGCGGGTTTCGCGCCGATCGCGAGGGCGTGCTGTTCGCAGAGATCCAGGTCGGCGTCGGCGGCGAGGTCCAGGTGTACCGCGGCTGTGCCGGGCCACTGCGGCGGATAATAGTCCTCGACGCGTTGCGCGGCGACCGTCAGTCCCGACGGGATACGGATCCCGACGCTGTGCGCGTCGTTCCACAGGACACGGCCACCGAGCAGCCCGAGATAGAAGCGGGCGAGGGACTCGGGGTCGTCACAGTCCAGTGAGAGGCCGGCCAGTTGAAAAGGCTCCGTCATCGGACCGACGGTACCGGGCCGGATGCGCGCCGAGATTGTTTTGCCTAAAGACAGTTGGGTATCCATTGCGGTCATGCGTTGTGCGATCGTCCAACCTGAGACTTGCTGGTTCCATTCGGAATGGGTTCGGTACCTGCGTCTTTCGGCGCGATCGGGTCCGGCGCGGTGAATCCGGACGGGCTGCGCGCCGATGTTCCCAGTACAGGCATTGCGTCCGTGGGTGATCGGCTGTTACCGACGTAAGTGTGTTGCGAGTTTCGATGCCGGTGTCTCGTGCCGCTGTGGGCGATCGGGTCCGTCCGCGTGACTGTTCCAGGGCATTGGAACACTCATGACGGTCGAATAAAAGTGATATATCGCACATAGGGGACAGTGCGTGAAGGGGGCGGTGACGGCCGTTCAGGGCAGCAAGCCGTGCCGCCGTGCCAGCGCCACCGCCTCGTGTCGAGTGCTCGCATCGAGCTTGCTCATCGCCTGCCGCAGATAACTCTTCACGGTTTCGGCGCCGAGCGAGAGCCGAAGCGCCGCTTCCTGATTCGTGCAGCCGAGCGCGATCTGGGCGAGCACATCGAGCTCACGCCGCGACAGTCGCGGCGCGTCGCCGCCGGGCGCGCCGGTCAACACCTCGGTCAATCGTTCGCACACCCCGGAAAGCCGGTCGCGCAGGGCGAGATCGCCGGTCGCGGTCGCGAGGGCGCGCAGTTCGGCGTGGATCTCGCGCAGTTCCTCGGTCGCCGCCGGCGTGGACGCCGGCGGCGGCGCCGCGAGGTCGAGCAGCCGGACCCGCCGGTCCACCTCATCGCGGACGGTGATCTCGGCGGCGAGCCGCCGACTCGCTTGCAGGATCACCTCGGCGGTGCGGTCGCCGAGCGGGGTCGCGCCACGAGTGGCCGCGTAGAGCACCGCGCGAGGTTGATCGGAGACCAGGACCGGCACGGCGATCACCGACCGCAGTCCCTCGCCGAGAACCGCGGCGTCGTAGTGGTGGGTGATGGTGGGCGCGCCCCGATAGTCGGCCACCGACGCGGGCCTGCGGTACTCCATAGCCTGTCCGCCGAGACCGGAGGTGCGCAGCACCGACAGCCCGCGCATGCCCGTGGTGACGGTGCCCGCGAACTCGGTGAGCAGCAGGGTGTCCTCGTTCACCGCGCCGCCGAACACCACCGGGACGCCCGCCCGGCGCGCCACCCAGCGGATCTCGGCGCGCAGCGCGTCACCGTCGCGCGGGCGCAACAGGGAAGTCATGGATCACCCCTTTTCGGGGGTAGTGGTCGTCGTGAGCTATGCCACATTCTAGGTCAGACCCGGCAGACGATGCCCGGGTGTTGAGGAGAAGCTGCGATGACTACCGACCTGGACGCGCGGGTGCGCGACCTGCTCGACGACTACGACGGACCCGGGGCCTGCGCGGCCGAACTGCTCTGCGATCGGCATCCGGCCGAGCAGATCGCGTTCACGGTGGTCGAAGCCGATCTGAGCGCGCACGAGTTGACCTACGGCGAGCTGCGGGAGCGCTCGACCCGATTCGCCGCCGCGCTGGCCGAACTCGGCGTCGAGCCAGGCGACCGGGTGGGGACGCTGATGGGGAAGTCCGCTGAGCTCGTGGTGGCCCTGCTCGGTATCTGGCGCCGTGGCGCGGTGCACGTGCCGTTGTTCACCGCGTTCGCCGCACCCGCCATCGAGCTCCGGCTGAGCGCGAGTCACGCGAAAGTCGTTGTCGCCGATGCCGACCAGGCGCCGAAACTCGCCGCGGCCGGCTACCGGACGATCATCGTCGGCGACGCCGAGATCCCCGGCGCGCTGCGCTTCGACGATCTGCTCGCCGCGCACCGGCCCGACGATCCGCGCGCGCGGCCGGTGGCGGTCGGCGGCGACGGCCTGCTGGTCCAGTTGTTCACCAGCGGCACCACCGGAACACCCAAGGGCGTGCCGATCCCCGTCCGCGCGCTGGCGTCCTTCCACGCCTACCAGGAATTCGCCCTGGACGTGCGCCCAGCGGACGTCTTCTGGAACGCGGCCGACCCGGGCTGGGCGTACGGCCTCTACTACGCGATCCTGGGGCCGCTGGCCACCGGCGTGCGCAGCCTGCTGCTGCACGCGGGCTTTTCGGCGCCACTCACCTGGGACGTGCTGCAGCGCTTCGGCGTCACCAACTTCGCCGCGGCGCCGACCGTCTACCGGGCGTTGCGCGCCGACAGCGGTCCGGTCCCGGACGGATTCGTCCTGCGCAGGGCGTCGTCGGCGGGGGAGCCGTTGACCCCGGACGTGGTGGCGTGGTCGCAGCGCACCCTCGGTGTGGCGGTGCGTGATCACTACGGCCAGACCGAGCACGGCATGGTCATCTGCCACGCGTGGCATCCAGCCCTCGACGTCGCCGCCCCGCTCGGTTCGATGGGCAGACAGCTGCCCGGGTGGACCTGTGCGGTCCTGGCCGAGGACGCCGACATCGAGGCAGCACCCGGTGAGATCGGCCGGGTCGCCATCGACACCGACCACAGCCCGCTGCTGTGGTTCCTGGGCTACCTCGACGATCCGGAACGCACCGCGAGCCGATTCACCGCCGACGGACGTTGGTATCTGACCGGTGACGTCGGCGCCCGCGACGCCGACGGCTGCTTCCGCTTCAGTGCCCGCGACGACGACGTGATCATCATGGCGGGCTACCGGATCGGCCCGTTCGAAGTCGAGAGCGTGCTGGTCCTGCACGAGCAGGTCGCCGAGGCCGCCGTGGTCGGGATGCCCGACGAACTCCGCGGCGAGGTGCTCGAGGCCTTCGTGGTGACCCGCGCCGGCACCGAGGGCAGTGCCGAGCTGACCGCTGAACTGCAGCAACTCGTCAAGGACAAGTTCGCCGCCCACGCCTATCCGAGAAGGGTTCACTTCGTGGACAGCCTGCCCAAGACCCCGAGTGGCAAGGTGCAGCGATTCCTGCTGCGCAAGGAGATCCGCTGATGTCCGAACTCAGCTACACCTGCGGGCCCGCCGAAACCCCGCTGCTCGGTGACACCATCGGCGCGAACCTCGACCGCACCGTCGCGGCCCACCCGACGCGCGACGCGCTCATCGACTGTCCGACGGGGCGCCGCTGGACCTACCGCGAGCTGGGCGCCGCTGTCGACGCCGTCGCGACCGGCCTCGCCGCGCACGGCATCGGCCCCGGTGACCGGGTCGGCATCTGGGCGCCCAACTGCGCGGAATGGCTTCTCGTGCAGTACGCCACGGCGAAGATCGGCGCGATCCTGGTCAATATCAATCCCGCCTATCGCACCAGCGAACTCGACTTCGTCCTCCGCCAGGCCGGAGTGCGCCTGCTGATCGCCGCACCGGAGTTCAAGACCTCGGACTACGTCGCGATGATCGAGCAGGTCCGACCGAACTGTCCAGCCCTGGAACAGGTGCTGATCCTCGGCACCGCGCCGTGGCAGCAGGTGGCCGAGACGGTGCCCGACGCCGGGCGGTTGGCCGCGATCGCCGAGACGCTCTCGGCCGACGATCCGATCAATATCCAATACACCTCGGGCACAACGGGTTTCCCGAAGGGCGCGACGCTCAGCCACCACAACATCCTCAACAACGGGTTCTTCGTCGGCGAGCTGTGCGGGTACACCGAAGCCGACCGGGTCTGCATCCCGGTTCCGTATTACCACTGCTTCGGGATGGTGATGGGCAATCTCGCGGTCACCTCACACGGTGCGGCCGTGGTGATTCCGGCGCCGTCGTTCGATCCGGCCGCGACGCTGGCCGCCGTCGCCGCCGAACGCTGCACCTCGCTCTACGGCGTGCCGACGATGTTCATCGCGATGCTGGCCGAACTCGACAGCGGTGCCGCGCCGGAGCTGTCCAGCCTGCGCACCGGCATCATGGCGGGCTCGCCGTGCCCGGTCGAGGTGATGAAACGAGTGATCGACCGGCTCGGCATGGCCGAGGTCGCGATCTGCTACGGCATGACCGAGACCTCGCCGGTCTCCACACAGACCCGCCGCGACGACAGCATCGACCGCCGCACCGCCACTGTCGGTCGGGTCGGCCCCCACCTCGAGGTCAAGGTGGTCGACCCGGAGACCGGGCGCACCGTGCCACGCGGCGAACCGGGTGAACTGTGCACCCGCGGCTACTCGGTGATGCTCGGTTACTGGGAGCAGCCGGACAAGACCGCCGAGGCGATCGACGCCGCCCGCTGGATGCACACCGGCGACATCGGTGTGATGGACGAGGACGGCTACCTCGCGGTCACCGGCCGGATCAAGGACATGGTCATCCGCGGTGGCGAGAACATCTATCCCCGCGAGATCGAGGAGTTCCTCTACACACATCCCGATATCGTCGACGCCCAGGTCATCGGCGTCCCCGACGACAAATACGGCGAGGAACTCATGGTGTGGATTCGGTTGCGCGAGGGCGCGACACCCCTCGATGCCGCTGCCGTCCGAGCCTTCTGCACCGGTCGCCTCGCCCACTACAAGATCCCGCGCTACGTCCACGTGGTCGACGAGTTCCCGATGACGGTCACCGGCAAGGTCCGCAAGGCCGAGATGCGCGAACTCGCCAGGGAGATTCTCGGCTGAGTGACTGCGGCGCACGATGATTCGATCCATCACCGATCGCACGGTTTGCTAGCGTGTTCGCGACAGTCGGGCTGTTCGCGGCCCCGGCTGCGAATGATGATGGGGGAGACGGTGTTCCGTCGCGCGCTTGTGGTCTCGTTGTCGGTCTGTGCGCTGGTCGCGACGAGCGCGGGTGCCGCCGATGCCGGGCCGGGTGGTGTCGCTGTGCTGCCGAGCCCGAGTGGCGCCCTGCCGGTCGGCACGACGACATTGCACCTGATCGACGGCGCCCGGCCGGATCCGTTCCAGCCGGACCGGTCGAGGGAGCTGATGGTCTCGGTGTTCTACCCGGCGACCGACGTGGACCGGTACCCGCGGGCGCACTACGCGTCGACCGAGCTGATTCCCGGACTGGAGCAGAAGCTGGGCATCGAGCTTCCCGGCGCACTGGCACATGCCCGTCGGGGCGCGCCCGCACAGGCCGCGGGCACCTATCCGGTCGTGCTCTACACGCCCGGCGGCGGTGTCTCGCGGATTCTGGGCACGGGGCTCGCCGAGGACCTGGCTTCGCGCGGCTATGTGGTGGTGACGGTCGACCACACCTACGAATCCGGCCCGGCCGTCGAATTCCCCGGCGGCCGGATCGTGCGGCCCGCCGCGGCACCGAACGGCTTCGACACCGCCATCCGGGAGAAGTACGTCGCCGCGCGATTGCTCGACTTGCGGTTCGTTCTCGACTCGCTCGCCGGGCTGGCCGCGGGGACGAACCCCGATGCCGAATCCGACGCCCTGCCTACCGATCTGGGCCGTGTGCTCGACCTGGATAGAGTCGGCGCCGTCGGCCACTCCTCCGGCGGGTACACCGCCGTCGAAGCGATGCACGAGGACCGTCGTATCGATGCGGCCGTCGACCTGGACGGGCAGATCGGTGTCGACGAGGCATTCGGTCGGGCGGTCACCGAGGGTGTCGACCGGCCGACATTGGTTCTGACCAGCAGTCAGATCGAGCAAGTGGGTGATGCCAACCCCTCCCTCGATGCGTTCTGGCAGCGGGCCACCGGTTGGAAACGTCATCTGGCCATTGCCGATTCGGCGCACTACGACTTCACCGATATGCCGTCGCTGGTGCCCGCCGTAGCCCGGCCCGCCGCGTCGACCTACATCGGCGCCATCGACCCGGATCGGATGGCGACGTTGGTGCGCGGTTACGTCGCGGCCATGTTCGACAAGTTTCTGCGCGGGCAGGCCGACACCGTGCTGGATCGGCCGGTGACCGAACCTGAGGTGACGACAATCCGCTGACCTGGGTGCCAGCGGGGTGTCGGTGCGGAGCTGTAGTCTCTGCGGCTGTGACGACAGCGCCTGAGATCGCCGACAGCACGACCACCATCGCCAGCGTAGGCAGGCGGATCGCCGATGAACTGGGGGTGCGCGAGACCCAGGTCCGCGCCGCCGTCGAACTGCTCGATGGCGGTTCGACGGTTCCGTTCATCGCGCGATACCGCAAGGAGGTCACCGACGGGCTCGACGATGCCCAGTTGCGTCAGCTCGAGGAACGGCTCGGCTATCTGCGTGAGCTCGACGAGCGCCGCGGCGCGATCATCGAATCCATCCGCGGCCAGGGCAAACTCGATCCCACTCTGCACTCGCAGCTCATGCTCGCCGAGACCAAGGCGCGCCTGGAAGACATCTACCTGCCGTACAAACCCAAGCGCCGCACCAAGGCTCAGATCGCGCGCGAAGCCGGACACGAGCCGGTGGCCGACGCGCTGATCGGCGACCCGAGCACCGATCCGGCCGGATACACCGCCGAACAACTCGACGGTGCCCGCTCGATCCTCGTCGAACGCTTCGCCGAAGACGCCGACCTGGTCGGTGAGCTGCGTGAACTGATGTGGAACCGCGGCCAGGTCACCTCCACGGTGCGCGCGGGCAAAGAGGAGGCGGGGGCCAAGTTCTCCGACTACTTCGAGTTCAGCGAGCCGTTCCAGAAGCTGCCATCGCACCGGATCCTGGCGCTGCTGCGCGGGGAGAAGGAAGAGATGCTCACGCTGCACCTCGAAGCCGACACCGAAGAGCCGGTGCCCGGCGAGCGCACGATCTATGAGGGCCGCATCGCGGTCGCCTTCGGCATCGCCGACAAGGGCCGTCCGGCCGATTCCTGGCTGCTCGACACCGTCCGCTGGGCCTGGCGCACGAAGCTGGCGGTGAGCCTGGGTATCGATACCAGGATGCGGTTGCGTCAGGCAGCGGAGAAGGACGCGGTCGACGTGTTCGCCGCGAATCTGCGTGATCTGCTGCTCGCCGCGCCCGCGGGTACCCGCACCACCATGGGCCTCGACCCGGGATACCGCACCGGTGTGAAGGTCGCCGTCGTCGACGCCACGGGTAAGGCCGTCGCGACCGAGGTCATCTACCCGCACAAGCCGCAGGGTCAGACCGAGAAATCCCTTGCCGTGCTGGCCGCGCTCGTCGCCCGCTTCAACGTGGAGCTCATCGCGATCGGCAACGGCACCGCCTCGCGCGAGACCGATGCCCTTGCAGTGGAACTGATCTCGCGGATCCCGGAGAACAAGCCGACCAAGATCGTGGTCTCGGAGGCGGGCGCCTCGGTGTACTCCGCCTCGGCCTACGCCTCGGCCGAACTGCCCGACATGGACGTGTCGCTGCGCGGCGCGGTCTCCATCGCCCGGCGTCTGCAGGACCCGCTCGCCGAACTGGTGAAGATCGATCCCAAGTCGATCGGTGTCGGCCAGTACCAGCACGACGTGTCCGAGACGCTGCTGGCGCGCTCGCTGGGCGCGGTCGTCGAAGACGCGGTGAACGCCGTCGGTGTCGACGTGAACACCGCCTCGGTGCCGCTGCTGTCGCGGGTGTCGGGAGTGTCGGGGTCGGTGGCGGAAAGCATTGTGGCCCACCGTGATCAGAACGGGCCGTTCCGTAGCCGTACGGCCTTGCTCGAGGTACCGCGCCTGGGCCCCAAGGCTTTCGAACAGTGCGCGGGCTTCCTGCGTATCCGTGGCGGTGCCGACCCCCTCGACACCTCCGCTGTGCACCCCGAGGCCTACCCGGTGGTGCGCCGCATTCTCGAACACACCGGCCGGGAGATGGCCGAGGTCATCGGCAACACCAGCACCTTGCGTGCGCTGAAGCCCGGCGACTTCACCGATGAGAAGTTCGGTGTGCCCACGGTCAGCGACATCATCGCCGAGCTGGAGAAGCCGGGCCTCGACCCGCGCCCGGAATTCAAGACCGCCGAATTCGCCGCCGGCATCGAGAAGGTCGCCGATCTGAAGCCGGGGATGGTGCTCGAAGGCGTCGTCACGAATGTGGCCGCGTTCGGCGCGTTCGTCGATGTCGGCGTGCACCAGGACGGTCTCGTGCACGTGTCGGCGCTGTCGCACAACTTCGTCAAGGATCCGCGCGAAGTGGTGAAGTCCGGTGACGTGGTGAAGGTGAAGGTACTCGAGGTCGATGTCGCGCGTCAGCGGATCGGACTCACCCTGCGTCTCGACGACGAGCCGGGCAAGCCCGCGCAGGGGGACAATCGTGGTGGTGGTGGGCCGCGCGGTCAGGGTCGTGGACAGGGCGGTCGCGGCCAGGCACCTGCTCGCAATCAGGGACAGGCTCGTCAGGGCAACGGGAACGGTGGCGGCAACCAGCGCAAACCGGCTGCCGCACCGACGGGATCGATGGCCGACGCGCTGCGCAAGGCCGGTTTCGGCAACAAGTAGGCACTCGACGACAGGGCAGGCGGCATGGGACGGTGGCTCGAACACGAGGTGATCGCGCACGGCCGCCTGCCCCTGCTCTGTTTCCTGCTGGGGTTCATCCTCGGTTTCGTGGTGATCCGGGTCAGCGTGCGGATGATCCGGGCCAAGGTGCGCTGGTGGCCGGGCAATGTGAAGGCAGGCGACACCCATATCCATCACATGGTGTTCGGCGTGATCACGGTGCTGCTGTCGGGCATCGGGCTGATCGCTACCGCCGAGGACTCCACCCAGGTCACCTCGAGCGTGCTGTCCGCGTTGTTCGGGATCGGCGCCGCGCTGGTACTCGACGAGTTCGCGCTGATCTTCTATCTGCGTGACGTCTACTGGTCCGAACAGGGCCGCACCTCGGTGGATGCGGTATTCGTCGCGCTCGCGGTGACCGGCCTGCTCCTGCTCGGCGTGCAGCCTTCGACCTTTCTGGACTACGACGATTTCCGGTCGTCGCGCGGTGTCGGGGTGCGCGTGGGCGTGGCCATCACGACCGCGGTGAACCTGTTGCTCGCGGCGGTGGTGATCGCCAAGGGCAAGATCTGGACCGGACTGTTCGGCATGTTCTTCACCCCGCTGCTCCTGGTCGGCGCCGTGCGGTTGAGCAGGCCAGGTGCGCCGTGGGCGCGCTGGCGCTACGGTAACCGGCCCAAGACCATGAATCGGGCGGTCGAGCGGGAGCGGCGGTATCGCCGCCCGGTCATCCGCGCGAAGATCTTCGTCCAGGACCTGATCGCGGGCAAACCCGATGTCGAGCACGCACGCACCGCCGCCGAGGCCGAGTTGGCCCGCACCGTCGTCCCCGCGCCGTCCGCCCCGCCGCCGCACCCGCATCTGCTGCCGCGCCGTCGGACCGACACCGGGTCCGACCAGCCAAGCGACGGGTGAGGCCCGATTTCAGTCGTGGCTACCCGGTCTGGCACAATGAACCGGTTGCCTTGGACGAGTCATGTCCGAGAGCACTCCTGTTCTGAGCATGAACCGGTCGAGCGCGCGAGTGTCGCCAGGTTCCTCTGTTCACGCGAAGAATCCGAAAAGGTGGAAAATGAACACCCTTGATTTCGTCGACGAGAAGTCGCTGCGTAGCGATGTCCCCGCGTTCCGTCCGGGCGACACCCTGAACGTGCACGTGAAGGTCATCGAAGGCTCGAAGGAGCGCATCCAGGTCTTCAAGGGCGTCGTGATCCGGCGTCACGGCGGCGGCATCGGCGAGACCTTCACGGTCCGCAAGGTGTCCTTCGGCGTCGGCGTCGAGCGCACCTTCCCCGTGCACAGCCCCAACATCGACCACATCGATGTCGTGACCCGCGGTGACGTGCGTCGCGCCAAGCTGTACTACCTGCGCGACCTGCGCGGCAAGGCTGCCAAGATCAAGGAAAAGCGCTGATCTCGCAGTAGCACTTGGCAGTACCAGAATTCTTCAGGTAGCCCGGTACCCGACTCACGTCAGGGTGCCGGGCTACTCTGTTCGGCGTGGCAGACGAAAGTGGGTCGGTGTCGGTGTCCGATTCGGGTGACGAAGGTGGGCGGCGCAGAAAGAAGCGCGGCGACAAGAAGCAGCGCCCGTTCTGGCAGGAGCTGCCGATACTGATCGTGATCGCGGCGGTGATCGCCGCGCTGATGGTGACTTTCGTCGGTCGGCCGTATGTGATCCCGTCGCAGTCGATGGAGAACACGCTGCAGATCGGTGATCGCATCTACGTCCAGAAGATCAGCTACTACGGCTCCGAACCCGGGCCGGGCGACGTGGTGGTCTTCGTCGGACCGCCGTCGTGGAACGGGCACTACAAGTCGGTGCGTTCCGACAACAGCGTTGTGCGCGGGCTGCAGAATTTCCTGTCCTACTTCGGGCTGGTCCCGCCGGACGAGAACGATCTGGTCAAGCGCGTCATCGCGGTCGGCGGGCAGACCGTGCAGTGCTGCGATCCGCAGGGCCGCGTCATGGTCGACGGCAAACCGCTCGACGAGCCGTACATCAAGAAGGATTACCCCTGGTTCACCGACCGCCCCAACGCCGTGTACCCGGCGGGCCGGGTGTTCGGTCCGGTAAAGGTGCCCGAGGGCAATCTGTGGGTGATGGGCGACAACCGCAATGAGTCGGCTGATTCGCGCGCCCACGTCAGCGACGATCTGCAGGGCACGGTGCCGGTGGACAACGTCCGCGGCAAGACGGTGTTCAAGATCTGGCCACCGAACAGGATCGGCCCAGTAAAAACGCAAAACGCGCAAGAGAACTGACACGTTGAGGACGGGTGTTCCGGGTCGAGTGCACCCAGAACGCCCAGGAGAACTGACGCGACGGGACAATCGAACTGTGGGGCAGGATCGGACCAGCTGGCCGCCGCGGATGGTGATGCGCCGGGCGGGCGGCCTACGCACGCTCGAGGCAGCGCTCGTGCGCGGTGGCCTCGCGCCGGTGGCTGGTGTCGACGAGGCGGGGCGCGGACCCTGCGCGGGCCCGCTGGTGGTCGCCGCGTGCCTGCTGGCGCCCAAGGCCTACGACAAGCTTGCCGGGCTAGACGACTCCAAGAAACTCACGGAGGCGGCTCGTGAGGAGCTGTTCCCGGTGGTTCAGCGATTGGCGCTGGCCTGGAGCGTCGTCGTGGTGCCCGCGTGGGAGATCGACTCGATCGGCATCCACGTCGCCAATATCGAGGGCATGCGCCGAGCCGTCGCAGGCCTCGAACGCACCCCCGGCTACATCCTGACCGACGGATTCAAGGTCCCCGGCCTGCCCGCCCCCTCGCTGCCGGTGATCGGCGGCGACGGCACCGCGGCCTGCATCGCGGCCGCGAGCATCCTGGCGAAAGTGACCAGGGACCGGATGATGGTCGAGCTCGACGCACAGCTGCCCGGCTACGGTTTCGCCGCGCACAAGGGCTACAACACGCCCGAGCACACCGCGGCCCTGCGGCAGCTCGGACCCAGCACAGAGCACCGTCGTTCCTGGCGTAATGTGCGCGAGCTCGAGGTGCCCGGAGGTAGCCGAGTGGCTACTCCGGCGGCACATGCGCGATGATGTCAGCAATGAACGCGGCGCTGCTAGCAGGAGGACGTCCCACCCGATGAGTGCTGAGGACCTCGAGAAGTACGAAACCGAGATGGAACTGTCGTTGTACCGCGAGTACAAGGACATCGTCGGCCAGTTCTCGTACGTGGTGGAGACCGAACGGCGCTTCTACCTGGCCAATTCTGTCGAACTGCGCCCGCAGAACGCCGACGGCGAGGTGTATTTCGAAGTGCGGATGAGCGATGCGTGGGTGTGGGATATGTACCGCCCGGCTCGGTTCGTCAAGCATGTTCGGGTGATCACGTTCAAGGACGTGAACATCGAGGAGCTGGAGAAGCCGGACCTGCGCCTGCCGGAGTAGTTGTCCACAGGGGCGCGGTTATCCACAGGTTTTCTGTTTGCCCAGGTCGCGTGGGTCATCCGCGCGAGAGCTTATGGCCATGCTTTCGCTCATGGCACACAATCAGGCGCTCGGCGCATACGGGGAGAAACTGGCCGCGCAGTACCTCTGCGAGACCGGGATGGAGATCGTCGCCCGCAATTGGCGGTGTCGATACGGTGAGCTGGATCTGATCGTCGGGGACCCGTCGGTCACCGTATTCGTCGAGGTGAAGACGAGATCGGGGCTGGGGTTCGGTATTCCCGCCGAGTCGGTCACGTTCAGCAAGCAGCAGCGGATTCGGCGGCTGGCGCTGCTGTGGCTGGCCGAGCAGGACGGGCCGTGGCGGCGGATTCGCTTCGACGTCGTGTCGGTGCTGGTTCCGCGGGGGCGCGGGCCGGTCATCGATCATCTGACCGCGGCCTTCTGATGGCTCTCGGACGGGCGTTGTCGGTGGCGGTGACCGGGGTCGACGGACAGCTGGTGGAGATCGAGGCCGATATCGGTCAGGGTCTGCCCTCGGTGAATCTCGTCGGTCTGCCCGATACCGCGCTGCAGGAATCGCGCAATCGGGTGCGTTCCGCGGTGGCCAATACGGGGGAGAAGTGGCCGGACGGTCGGGTGATCCTGGCACTCTCACCGGCAACGCTTCCGAAGGTAGGAAGCGTGTACGACCTCGCGCTGGCTGTTTCCGTGCTCGATGCCTCCGGTGCGGTGCCCGGCGAGCGGCTGGTGAAGACGGTGCTGCTGGGGGAGTTGGCGCTCGACGGTCGGGTTCGGCGGGTGCGTGGAGTGTTGCCCGCCGTGATCGCGGCGCGGGCGGCCGGGCTGCCCACTGTTGTCGTGCCCGCCGAAGCGGTTGCCGAAGCGGGGCTTGTCGAGGGGATCGAGGTACTCGGGGCGACGAGCCTGCGAGCGGTGGTGGCGTGGCTGCGCGGGGAGGGCACGCTGCTCGAACCCGACGGTGTCGTGCCGGGGACACAGATGCCGTGCGGCGACCTCAGCGATGTCGTCGGTCAGGACGAGGCGCGCTGGGCGTTGGAGGTCGCGGCGGCGGGCGGACATCACTTGCTGCTCACCGGACCGCCCGGCATCGGCAAAACGATGTTGGCGCAACGCCTTCCAGGGCTGTTGCCACCGCTGTCGGAAGCGGAATCCTTGGAGGTCACCGCGATCCACTCGATGGCGGGATCGCTCTCGGCCGAGCAGCCGTTGCTCACGCTGGCTCCCTTTGTCGCACCGCATCATTCGACGTCGGTGACCGCCATGATCGGCGGCGGTTCCGGCATGGCTCGTCCCGGCGCGGTGAGCCGGGCGCATCGTGGGGTGCTGTTCCTCGACGAATGCGCCGAGATCGGCACCAAAGTTCTGGAAGCACTGCGGACTCCGCTCGAGGAGGGAGAAGTGCGCATAGCCCGGCGCGACGGTGTGGCGCGGTATCCGGCCCGCTTCCAGCTCGTGCTGGCGGCCAATCCCTGTCCGTGTGCACCGGCGCGCGATGTCGACTGCATCTGCGCACCGCTGGCTCGGCGCCGCTACCTGGGAAAACTATCGGGACCTCTGCTCGATCGCATCGATATCTGGGTCCAGATGCATGGGCAGGCCGGCGCGCCGTTCGGTGACGAGCAGGCCGAGAGCAGCACCACCGTGGCCGCGCGCGTTGCCCGAGCCAGAGCCCGCGCCGCGCAGCGGTGGAGCGAGGACGGGTGGACGACCAATGCCGAAGTGCCAGGCCATGTCCTGCGAAAGCGATTCAAACTGCCACGGGAGTCGATCGCACCGATCGAGACGGCTTTACGACTGGGGCGAATGTCGGCTCGTGGCGCCGACCGGGCGATCCGGGTCGCCTGGACGGTCTGTGATCTACGCGAGGGGGAGTTGCCCACCGTGCAGGATGTGATGTCGTCGTTGAACTTCCGGCAGCGAGGTGCGCAATGAGCGAGGTGCGTGCGGTGGATCTGGATGGGGATCCGGACGAGCGCAGGCTCGCCTGGGTGTATCTATCGCGCGTGGTGCAGGGGCCGTGCGCACCGCTGTCGGCACTGATCGCCTCGGTCGGGGTGTGTGAGGCCGCCCGTGCTGTCCGCGAGCACGAGTTGCCTGCCGCACTGCGCGGACCTACCGTCATGCGGCGTGAAATCGATTCAGCAGCAAGGGATCTGGACACCATCGCGCGTCTGGGTGGGCGGGTCATCACGCCCGATGACGAGGAATGGCCCGGCTGGCGGATGCTCGGTCTCGACCAACTCGACACCGAACGCGATCGCGAGGCGGCGGTCCCGCTGGTGCTGTGGGCGCGGGGCCCGCTCTCGCTCCACGCCGCGTCCGAACGCGCTGTCGCGGTGGTCGGTTCGCGGTGTAGCAGCGGATACGGGTTGCAGGTGGCCAGTGAGATCGCGTGCGACCTGTCCGGTCGGGGCTGGACGATCGTCTCCGGAGCGGCCTTCGGTATCGATGCCGCGGCCCATCGGGCGGCGCTGGCCGTCGGCGGGACCACCGTGGCAGTCCTCGCCTGCGGTGTCGATCGCCCGTATCCGGCTCAACACGACCGCCTGCTCGCCGCCATTGCCGAAAGTGGTCTCGTCGTCAGCGAATACCCGCCGGGCATCTCGGCCCAGAAACACCAGTTCCTGGCCAGGAATCGATTGATCGCGACACTCGGGGACGGTGTCCTGGTAGTCGAAGCGGGTCTACGCAGCGGTGCCCGCAACACGGTGAAATGGGCCCGCAGGCTGGGCAGACCGGCCATGGCTGTCCCGGGACCCGTCGGCTCGGCTTCCTCGGCAGGCTGCCACCGCATGATCAGAGACGGCGAAGCCCTCCTGGTAACCCGCGCCGAGGACATCATCGACGAAGCGGGCCCGCTCCGCCTCCCCGTCGCCGAAGGCAACCCGGTGGACACCGCCGCCCACCTACGCGGCGCCGAAGCCGAAATCTACGCAGCTCTACCCACTATCGGCTCCCGCCTTCCTCGAGAACTATCTCAACAATCCGGCCTGGACCTGGCCACCGTCAGAGCAGTACTGCCGAGCCTGGAACTAGCCGAATTGGTCGGCTGCGACTCCGACGGATGGTTTCGGACATCCAGCCGACGGGCGAGCTGAGGGGCGCCGAGCATGCGGTTGACGCGCGTGCATCGGCCATCGGGCGAGCGGGTGGTTGCGACGGCGGGGCAAGGCAGGGCAGTGGGTGCGGCGCATAGTCCGTCGGGTGGTCGGTGTGGGCGGCTCGCATCCGGGAGCGGCGTGGTGGGTTGCGTGGGGGACGGGGAAGGGTGACGGTTGGGTCATGGATGTGTTGCCTGATGATCTGACCGCATTGCTTACCGAGTTCGGGCGGCATCTGCGGTTGGGGCGGAATCGGTCGGCACATACGGTGCGGGCGTATCTGGGGGATGTGCGGTCGTTGCTCGAGCATCTGTATGCGCGGTCGGCGGATTCGGCGGTGCGGGAGCTGGATCTGCCGTTGTTGCGGTCGTGGTTGGCCGAGCTCGCGGCGGTAGGGGTGGCGCGGACGACCCTGGCCCGGCGGGCATCGGCGGCAAGGACTTTCACCGCATGGTTGACCGAGACCGGGCGGCTCGGTGTCGACCCCGGGTTGCGACTGCAGGCCCCGAAAGCACATCGCGTGCTGCCTGCGGTGCTCGGCCGCAATCAAGCCGAACACGCCATGGATGCGGCGGAATCCGGGGCGGCGCAGCAGGATCCGATGGCACTGCGGGACCGGCTGATCGTGGAGGTGCTGTACGCCACCGGAATTCGCGTCAGTGAGCTGTGCGGTCTCGATATCGATGACATCGATCGGGAGCGTCGCCTCGTGCGCGTTCTCGGCAAGGGCAACAAGGAACGCTCGGTGCCGTTCGGTGGTCCCGCCGACACCGCGCTCGACGCCTGGCTCCGCGCCGGCCGCCCGTCCCTGGTCAACGACAATTCCGGCCGCGCCCTGCTCCTCGGTCAACGTGGCCGCCGCCTCGACCAACGCCAAGCCCGCTCCGTCGTCCACGAGGTCATCGCCGCGATCCCCGGCGCCCCCGACATGGGCCCCCACGGTCTACGCCACACCGCAGCCACCCACCTCCTCGAGGGCGGCGCCGACCTCCGCGTCGTCCAGGAACTGCTCGGCCACGCCAGCATGGCAACCACCCAGCTCTACACCCACGTCTCCGTCGAACGCCTCAAACGAGTCCACGACCAGGCCCACCCCCGCGCCTGACCGCGGTGGTGCGGGTTTTCGACCAGGTCTGCCCTCGCGCCTGACCGCGGTGGTGCGGGTTTTCGACCAGGTCTGCCCTCGCGGTTGACCGCGGTGGCGCGGGTTTTCGACCAGGTCTGCCCTCGCGGTTGACCGCGGCGGTGCGGGTCTTCGACAGGTCCGCCTCCACGGCTGACAGCGGCGGAACGAGTCCACGACCAAGCGCACCCTGCGGCTGACCGCTGCGGAACGAGTCCGGGTACCGGGCCGCGCTTCGCCTGTGAGCAGATCGGCGAGAGCGGGACCGTAGCGCGGCATGGCATCGGCGGGGCGAGCGGGGTCGCGGGGCGGCATCATCGAGGGGCGAACGGCCGACGGTGGGCAACAGGGCGGCGTAGAGATCAGGTGGCGGTGGGACGACATGGTGGGCGTCGCGCTCGCGACGATCACGAGCGGATGGATCGCGGTAGCGCATGATGGGGACAGGAGGAGGTGGTGGTTAGTGACATTGCCCGAGGTCGGGGCCGAATCCGAGGACGGCGAAGAGGAGGTCGACTACCGGTTCACCCTCGCCAATGAACGCACGTTCCTGGCGTGGATCAGGACTTCGCTCGGTCTGCTCGCCGGCGGCGTCGCGGTGCACACCCTCGTCCAGCCGACTCGCCTGGCCGGATTCGCCGGTGTCATCTCGTTGATCAGCTTGGTCATGGGCCTGGTCGTCGCGCTCGCCGCTTTCCGGCACTGGCGTCGGGTGAATCTCGCGATGCGTGACGGGGGACCGCTCCCGGGAACGATCCTGGTTCCCGTTCTCTCGGTCGGCGTTGCGGTGGTAGCCGCACTCGCTTGCGTAGCGGTAGTGCTCTCGTGATCGCACCCACTCTTGCGATGGAGCGCACTGCCCTGGCCTGGCGGCGCACGTCACTCGGCGCGGCCGCCTGCGCCCTGCTCCTTGTCCACGAAGCGGCGGCCGACGGTCGGCCGACCTGGGTGCTCCCACTCACCGCCGCCACGGTCGCGCTGCTCCTGGCCGGTGTGGGCTGGTCCCGCGGCCGCGCGCTCGATCGCGGGCGTGCGGGCGCCGGTCACCGATTCGTCGCGACCACCACCCTCGCCGTAGCGACCGTATCTCTGATCGCCGTCGTCACCTTGCTGCTCAACGGCTAGTGCGGCCGCCTCGCCTTCCTGGCTGATGTGCTGTTCAACCGGTGGTCCGGTCGTGCCCATACTGCGGCCTGCCCATACTGCGGCCTGCCGTGACTGCGGCCTGCCGTGACCTGTCAGCCCGTTCGGCTGGATCGACCGGGCCGTTCAGCAGCGTGTAATCCACAGGGATTCGGGGGAGTCCGTTTGCCATGGCCGCGACGGTGGGACCGCAAACCGCGCCTTCTTCAACGCCTACCGGCTGCAAAAAGTGTCCGCGCGTTCGCGAGCGACCGCCGCCGACACGGAACTCGGTCGACGATCGCAGCACCGGAAAATAGTGTGGTCGGCGTGACTTCCCTGCGCGAGCGGCTGCGTGCCGCGTTGAAACCTGCGATGAAGGCCCGCGACCTCGGTGCGGTGTCGGCGCTACGTTCGGCGCTGGCGGCGATCGACAACGCGGAGGCGATCGATGTCGGTGAGAGGAGAGCCGGTGCGATGGAAGCCAGCCCAGTTGGTCTCGGCGCGGC
The DNA here is from genome assembly GCF_042754695.1 of Nocardia sp. NPDC059195. Lineage (NCBI taxonomy): Bacteria > Bacillati > Actinomycetota > Actinomycetes > Mycobacteriales > Nocardiaceae > Nocardia > Nocardia sp. NPDC059195. The sequence continues at coordinate 23,838 of NZ_JBHZBG010000040.1, forward strand.
CGAGGCCAGCCGCCGCGACCTCACCGATGTCGAGATCGAAGCGATCGTTCGTCGCGAGATCGACGAAAGACGCCTCGCGGCAACCGAATACGAGCACCTCGGTGCGATCGACCGCCGCGATCGGCTGATCGCGGAGGCAGACGCGCTTGCCGCACTCCTCTGAGGCCACCGAGTCCGTGAGTGACGGCCACCGAGTCCGCGAGGCCATCGTCCTCGGCCGGTCTCGAAGCGCCGACATCGAGCGACTCGGCGAGGGTTGGTAGCTCGGCACGGGCGCCGAAGGAAGCGATCCCCGCCTGCATCCGCGCCGGTCGGGCGCGTCGTCAGCCGTTGGTGGGCAAGGTATTCACGTAGCGGTGGGCGAACCAGCGCTGGATCAGGCGGACGACGGGGCCACCGATGCGGACGTACCAGGTGCCCGGCTTGGAGAAGGCGGTGACCAGGCCGTAGACGGTGTCGTCGGTGGGGTCGTACTCGACGGCGAACAGTTCTTCACCGACCTCGGGGTGTCCGGGGAGGGTCCCGTAGGCGAAGCCCGCGCGGTCGGGTTCGTCGAGGACGTAGACCACACGACAGGGTGCGGTGATGCCGAGGCGGCCGATTCCGAGGAACACCGTCAATGCGGTTCCCTGCTGGGCGGTTTCGGTGTCGGCGCTCTGGAAGACGCCGGAGCCCTTCTGCATCCCGTACTCGAGGATGTGGGTGGCCGCGCGGTCGAACAGATCGCGGCCGTGACCGACCGGCCGTCGTAGCCGGAACCGGTGGTATCCGCTCGGCATGGTGGTGCGGGTGGCACCGACCTCGGGGTAGGTGAACGGCGCTGTTTTGTCTGGCACGTCTCGATTCTCGTCCGCAGCCGATCGTCGTGGGGGCCGGGTGGTGGAGTGGTTCGTCACGTCATGGCTCCAACGGTTTCAGGCGGACCGGCACCTCGTGCAGGAGTCCGAGCGGGTCGACGTATTCGCGCCGGTTGTGCGCACCGGACTCGCGACGGGCGCCCCAGTGCAGGCAGGCGGTGACCGGACACCCCTCGTGTCCGGCCACCAGGGTGCCGAGCGGCGTTCCCCTGCTCACCCGGCTTCCCACCCTCACCTGCGCCCGCACCGGTTCGTAGGTGGTGCGCACGCCGCCCGGATGATCGATGGACACCACCGGTTTGTTCGCCACTTCCCCCGCGAACACCACGATGCCGTCGCCCGCCGCCAGCACCTGCTGCCCGGCCGCGCCCGCCAGATCCACGCCTCGATGCCCCGGCAACCAATTCCGCTCCGGCTTGTCGAACTTGCGTTCCACTGTGGGCCGCGGCCGCAGCGGCCACCCGAACGGCCTGGATTCGGCCGCCTCGGCGGGTACCGCACCACTGAGCACAATCGCCACCAGACAGACGACACCGACTACCCGCCCGAATATCGACCGGATCCGGCGTACCGCACGACGCGACTTCCCGGCGTCGCGAGGCCACTCGTCGCGGTCGGCCACGGCGGCTCGCGTCACAGTGCCGACCCTGGACCGATCGAGACCGTGAAGGCGAGCCCGCATCTTCGGTCCGGCATCGGGATTCTCGAGGTTCCGAGACCCGTTTTCTCGGTCCGGCACCACGGAGCGGTTCGGAGAATCAAGACGGGTAGCGAGCGTCGGCACATACCGTGCGGTGTCGGGCTTGTCGAACATCGCCCGGTCTCAGCGGTGCGGTCGCGGTGTCGGCACCCGCTGCGGCGCCGCCAGCGTTCGCAACATCTCCCGCAGAACCGCGGGAAGCTCCGCCGCCGATCCACTCCCACCCCCGGTTCGCACCACGATCTCGATCTCCGACCGCGCCCCCGCGCTCTGATCCACGCCGCGCGGACGGCCGGGCGCGGAACCGAGGTCGTGGATCGTCACCCGCACCGGAGCCGGTGCGGGAACAAGCTCTCGACGCGGCACGACGATCACCGGCACCACTACCGGCGCTCGCCCGCAGGAACCCGCTGCCGCGTTCCGCCGCGGTACTGGAGGCGCTATCGGTACCGTGCCCGGCGCGGCCGCACGTTGCGATGGGAAAATCGGTTCGCCTGCCCTTCTCGCGGGTGGCTGCGCGAGGACGACGGCACCGTCGCCGCCGGCGCATATCGGCGACAGCCCGGCTGGGGGTGTCGTCTCGGCGGGCCGAGTCACCGACGGTCCCGCGGCATCGCCCGACGTTGGGTGAGCCGCCGCTGGTGCAGCGGCGACTCCGGCCACACAGAGCAGCGGAAACGTAGTGATCAGGGTGCGTGTCAATGGGTTCATGCCCCCACTCTGGGCGCCGGGCAACCCCGCCGGGACAACGATTTCGGGATTGTGGACAACTTCCCCGCATGTGGATATCGACCACTTCATCTGCGAAATGGGCGGTCGCTGCGCAGGGTCGATTTCGGACCTGGCCCCGGTCCGCGTAGACTGAACAAGCGGTTTGTGCTCAGCAGCCAGTGCGTGTGCGTGGTACGGACCGACTTCGCGCGCCACCCGTGCTCGTCCATCCGGTCGTCGCTCGCAAATGCAGACGGTCCGCAAGGGCATGTCAGTGCGAGTTCTCCAACGGATGAACAGGGAAATCGTCGGCTGGTCCCGGATTCTTCGAATCGGGTCCGGCGGTTTCGGTGGCGCCAGGGCAGTCGATCGCCGATCGACCGCGACAACCGGCAACGAAAGAGGATACGAGGGCTATGCCTGTCGTAACTATGAAGCAGCTGCTCGACAGCGGCGCGCACTTCGGCCACCAGACTCGTCGGTGGAACCCGAAGATGAAGCGGTTCATCTTCACCGACCGCAACGGCATCTACATCATCGACCTGCAGCAGACGCTGACCTTCATCGACAAGGCCTACGAGTTCGTCAAGGAGACTGTTGCCCACGGTGGCACCGTTCTCTTCGTCGGCACCAAGAAGCAGGCCCAGGAGTCGATCGCTTCCGAGGCGCTGCGCGTCGGAATGCCCTACGTCAACCAGCGTTGGCTGGGTGGCATGCTCACCAACTTCTCCACCGTGCACAAGCGCCTGCAGCGCCTCAAAGAACTCGAGGCGATGGAGCAGACCGGTGGCTTCGAGGGTCGCACCAAGAAGGAAATCCTCATGCTCACGCGTGAGATGACCAAGCTGGATCGCACCCTCGGTGGTATCCGTGACATGGCCAAGGTTCCCTCGGCCATCTGGATCGTCGATACCAACAAGGAGCACATCGCCGTCGGCGAGGCGCGCAAGCTGAACATCCCGGTCATCGCGATCCTGGATACCAACTGCGACCCCGACCTGGTCGACTACCCGATCCCGGGTAACGACGACGCGATCCGTTCCGCCGCACTGCTCACCAAGGTCGTCGCCTCCGCGGTGGCCGAGGGCGTGCAGGCCCGCGCGGGCCAGGCTTCCGGCGACGCGAAGCCCGAAGCCGGCGCAGGCGAGCCGCTGGCCGAGTGGGAGCAGGAGCTCCTGTCCTCGGCGACCCCGGCTGCCGAAGCCGATGTCGCCGCCGCGACCGAGGCCCCGGCCGTCGAGACCCCGGCTGAGGCCGAGGCCGACCCGGCGCAGCACACCCCGGCCGACTTCTGAGCTGACCGGTAGCACACTGTTCACCTTGCCGGCCCGTCTGAATTCAGATGCGGTCGGCAAGGTGGCGTAATACCGAACGAAAAACTGCATGGCCTACGGCCGAGAAATCTCTTTCCTTGATTCTCGGCCGCCTCGATCTGGACTGACCAGAGGGTGCGACGAAGGAGTGCCCGGCGGGAGGGAAGATCGAGGTTCCCAGGCCGAGAATCCGCGGCGCCAGCCGCCAAAAATACAGGAGGCTCGCCCCCGATGGCGAACTACACCGCTGCTGATGTGAAGCGGCTCCGGGAGCTCACCGGCTCCGGCATGATGGACTGCAAGAACGCGCTGGCCGACTCCGACGGCGATTTCGACAAGGCCGTCGAGGTGCTGCGCATCAAGGGCGCCAAGGACGTCGGCAAGCGCGCCGAGCGTGCGACCGCCGAGGGTCTGGTCATCGCCAAGGACGGCGTCATGATCGAGATCAACTGCGAGACCGACTTCGTCGCCAAGAACGCCGAGTTCCAGCAGCTGGCCGACGCCATCGTGACCGCGGCCGCCGCGGCCAAGCCGGCCGACCTGGACTCCCTCAAGGCGCTCAAGCTGACCGACGGCACCGTTGACGACGCCGTGCAGGCGCTGTCGGCCAAGATCGGCGAGAAGCTGGAACTGCGTCGCGTCGTGTCCTTCGACGGCGCGGTCGCCACCTACCTGCACAAGCGTGCTTCGGACCTGCCGCCCGCCGTCGGCGTGCTGGTGGAGTACGAAGGCACCGGCGACGCCGCTGCCGACGCCGCGCGTGCCGCAGGCATGCAGGTCGCCGCGCTCAAGGCCAAGTACCTGACCCGCGAGGAGGTGCCCGCCGACGTCGTCGACGCCGAGCGTCGCATCGCCGAAGAGACCGCGCGCGAAGAGGGCAAGCCCGAGGCTGCGCTGGTCAAGATCACCGAAGGCCGCGTCAACGGCTTCTTCAAGGACGTCGTGCTGCTCGAGCAGTCCGCCGTCACCGACTCCAAGAAGACCGTCAAGGCGCTTCTGGAAGAGGCGGGCGTGAACGTGAAGCGTTTCGCTCGTTTCGAGGTCGGCCAGGCCTGATCCGCCTGAACTGACGAAAAAGCCTCTTCGGCGCGGTGTGATGCCGCGCCGAAGGGGCTTTACTCGTGGATCGACCGACCCCACTTCTGGGTGATCGCAACCTGATAGGGCAGGATGGATGCCGCCTGCTCGCCCTGCTCTCGACCTCGCCGAAGGAGACCAACACCCATGACCGACCCGGGTAACGACCGCCCTGGATACAACCGGGTGCTGCTCAAGCTGGGTGGGGAGATGTTCGGTGGTGGTGGGGTCGGTCTCGACCCCGATGTCGTGCAAACGGTGGCCGAGCAGATCGCCGAGATCGTCGAGACCGGCGTGCAGGTGGCCGTGGTGATCGGCGGCGGCAACTTCTTCCGCGGAGCCGAGCTCGAGGAGCGCGGAATGGAGCGAGCCCGCTCCGACTATATGGGCATGCTCGGCACCGTGATGAACAGCCTTGCCCTCCAGGATTTCCTTCAGCAGCAGGGCGTGGACACCCGCGTGCAGACCGCCATCACGATGGGCCAGGTCGCCGAGCCCTACCTGCCGCTACGCGCCAAGCGTCACCTCGAGAAGGGCCGTGTCGTGATCTTCGGCGCGGGCATGGGTATGCCCTACTTCTCCACCGACACCACCGCCGCCCAGCGCGCGCTGGAGATCGGCGCCGACGTGGTGTTGATGGCCAAGGCGGTCGACGGCGTGTTCGACGCCGACCCGCGCGTGGACCCGAATGCGAGCATGTTCACCGAGATCACCCACAAGGAAGTGATCGAAAAGGGCCTGAAGGTGGCCGATGCCACCGCGTTCAGTCTCTGCATGGACAACCAGATGCCGATGCTGGTGTTCAATTTGTTGATCAAGGGCAATATTGCTCGCGCGGTCGCCGGTGAACCCATCGGCACCCTGGTTCGGTCGTGACCCCGCATCCGCGGACGATGACGATGACGATGCTGTGGAGGATTCGGTCGTGATTGATGAAGCGCTCTTCGATGCCGAGGAGAAGATGGACAAGGCCGTCACGGTGGCGAAGGACGACCTGGGCAGCATTCGTACCGGTCGCGCCAACCCTGGCATGTTCACCCGTGTGCTGATCGAGTACTACGGCTCGCTCACCCCGATCACCCAGGTCTCCAGCATTACCGTGCCCGAGCCGCGCATGGTCGTGATCAAGCCCTACGAGCAGAGCTCGCTCGGCCTGATCGAGAACGCCATTCGCAATTCCGACCTCGGCGTGAACCCGACCAACAACGGCGACATTCTGCGCATCTCGGTGCCGCAGCTCACCGAGGAACGTCGCCGCGAGATGGTGAAGATGGCCAAGAGCAAGGGTGAGGACGCCAAGGTCTCGATTCGCAACGTCCGCCGCAAGGCGATGGACGAACTGAGCCGCATCCAGAAGGATGGCGAAGCGGGTGAGGATGAGGTCGGGCGCGCCGAAAAGGAGCTCGACAAGACCACCGCCAAGTATGTGGCGCAGGTCGACGAGCTGGTCAAGCACAAGGAAGCCGAACTGCTCGAGGTCTGAGCGCCAGATCTCGCCAGTCCCGCTCGTGCGGGGGATGAACGGAACGACGAGTTGAGCGACGGGACAATCGTGGCCGAAGACGCCGCCGCCACCGGGGCGGCACCGGATCCCATGCCGGACAAGGTCGAGGAGACCGCGACCGCGGCCACGCCGCAGGGCGAGCAGCCGCCTGCCCCGACTTCACGGGCCGGGCGCAATCTGCCCGCAGCACTGGCCGTGGGGCTGACGCTCGGGCTGTCGCTGATCGCGATCCTGTTGTTCGTCCCGAAGGTGTTCATCGCGGTCGCGGGGCTCGGCGTGGGTGTCGCGACCTGGGAGGTCACCAAGCGGCTGCGCGAAGCCGACGTGCTGGTGCCACGGATTCCGCTGCTGGTGGGCGGTCAGGCGGTGTTCTGGCTCGGCTGGCCGTGGGGGGCGAGCGGGGTGCTCGGCGCGTTCGCCGCCACCGCGCTGGTGTGCATGGTGTGGCGCCTGTTCGATCACGGACTCAGTACCGCGCCGAAGAACTTCCTGCGTGACACCGCGATCGCCTTGTTCACCCTCACCTGGATCCCCTTGCTGGCCGCGTTCTCGACGCTGCTGCTGCTCGAACCCGACGGCAATCTGCGGGTGCTCACGTTCATGATCCTGGTCGTGTGCTCCGATGTCGGCGGCTATGTCGCCGGAGTGCTGTTCGGCAGGCATCCGATGGTGCCCGCGATCAGCCCGAAGAAGTCGTGGGAGGGGTTCTGCGGTTCGCTGGTGTTCAGCGTGATCGGCGGTCTGCTGACCGTCACCCTGCTGCTCGAGGCCAATTCGATGATCGGTGTGGTGCTCGGTGTCGGGCTGGTGGCCGTGGCGACGATCGGTGACCTGATCGAGTCGCAGGTCAAGCGGGAACTCGGCATCAAGGACATGGGGACGCTGCTGCCGGGGCACGGCGGAATCATGGATCGCCTCGACTCGATGCTGCCCTCGGCGTTCGTCTCCTGGCTGGTGCTCAGCGCGCTGGTGTGAGCGTCAGGACTTCTTGGCGGCTTGCCGTAGTTGCAGGATTCGCACCCCGCCGACCAGGCCCATCACCAGCGCGCCCGCGATCAGCGACAGCAATACGGTGATGCCGAGCGGCAGTTCGAAGTGCCAGAACAACAGGTTGGTGCGGACCTTGTCGAGATTCTGGATGATGAAGATCAGCAGCACGATGCCGAGCAGGGCGGCGGCCAGTAAGGCGATCCAGGCGTAGCCGGTGCGCGATCCGTGCACAGCGTCGCGTGGCACCGATACCGCTCGCTTCGCCGGTTCGGCGGGCTTGCCGTGCTTGCCGGTGAGATCGGTCGGCGGCGGGTCGTGATCGGCCGGTGACGCACCGGATTCCGCAGATGTACTCATGGTTCGATCATTGCCGACTGCTATGGCTCGCGCACGCATCTTGTCGATAACGTTGCCCGGCGTCGCAACCCCGACGCCGCGTTTGGGACAATGGTGAAACTATGGCCATCTCCCTGCCCCTCGTGTTCGATGCCCCGCGCCGCGGCATGCCGCCGCGCCACCTCGCCGATCTCGATTCGGACGAACGCAAGGCCGCGGTGCAGGAGCTGGGATTGCCGAAGTTCCGGGCCGACCAGCTGGCCCGTCAGTACTACGGCCGCCTGCAGTCCGATCCGGCGCTGATGACCGATCTGCCCGCCGATGTGCGCGCGAAGGTCGGCGAAACGCTGTTCCCGCCGCTGCTGTCGGTGGTGCGCAATATCGCCTGCGATGAGGGCGATACCCGCAAGACGCTGTGGAAGGCGCACGACGGGACGCTGCTGGAGAGCGTGCTCATGCGCTATCCCGACCGCAATACGCTGTGCATTTCCAGCCAGGCCGGGTGTGGGATGGCGTGTCCGTTCTGCGCGACCGGGCAGGCGGGGCTCACCCGCAACCTGTCGACCGCGGAGATCGTCGACCAGGTGCGCGCCGCCGCGGCAGATCTGCGCGACGGCGAGGTGCACGGTGGTCCGGGTCGGCTGTCCAACATCGTGTTCATGGGGATGGGTGAGCCGCTGGCCAACTACAAGCGGGTGGTGAACGCGGTTCGCCGGATCACCTCGCCCGCTCCCGACGGGCTCGGCATCTCGCAGCGGTCGGTGACGGTGTCGACCGTCGGCCTCGCGCCCGCGATCCGTAAGTTGGCCGACGAGGACATGTCGGTGCGCCTGGCGGTGTCGCTGCACACTCCCGATGACGAACTGCGCGACACTTTGGTTCCGGTGAACAATCGCTGGTCGATCGCCGAAGTGCTCGACGCCGCACGGTATTACGCCGACAAGTCCGGGCGCCGCGTGTCGATCGAATACGCGTTGATCCGCGATATCAACGATCAGCCGTGGCGGGCGGACCTGCTCGGCAAGAAGCTGCACAAGGCGCTCGGCCCGCTCGTGCACGTGAACTTGATCCCGCTCAACCCGACACCGGGTAGCGAGTGGGATGCCAGCCCGAAGCCGGTTGAGAAGGAGTTCGTGCGCCGGGTGATCGCCCAGGGTGTGTCGTGCACTGTGCGTGATACCCGCGGCCAGGAGATCGCCGCCGCCTGCGGCCAGTTGGCGGCCGAGGGCTGAGCTCGCTCATGGGCGGTATCCCAGCTTGGCGACTCTCCCTTCTTCACGGAAGCTTCTCTCCACTATGCACGTCGACCGGAGAAGTTCGATCCAACTACCGAAGTTCCGGGTGGAGAGCACATCGACCTACTCACATGGGCACTGCCGATGATTCGGTCACCTTCGAAGTGCCCGGCGACCGCGCGATCGTAGGTGTTAGCGGGCCGCTCGCTGATCCGCACATCAGGGGCACATGCGCCCTGGCCACGCGTTTGGCCCGAGCCCGACGGATCCGCCTACTCCGGCTCATGTTCCGATCGTGTGCCCGCGCCCGGGGCGGCAGCACGACCGGCTGGCCCACCAAAGGTGGCGAGCAGGCGGCGCTCCGCTGGAACGGCACCCGGCACCACCGCCAACGCTCTGTCCGCCGAATCGCTGCGCGAAGTCGGGTGTCGACATCAGCGCCGAGACCCCGAAATCGATCGACCCGGTTCTGCTGGCCTCGGCCGACCTGGTCATCACGCTCTGGTGGAAGCCCACCTCGACCCGGCCGACGGAGTGCGGATCCTCAACTGGGACAACGACGAACCCTCCGAATGTGGCTTGGATCGGCGGGTTAGCATCGACGAACTGCCCTGACCCGTCGGCGCGGAAACGCGTAGTGGAAGGAAATGTCGCCGACCGCAGAGGGTCCCGGCGGTGAACTGACTCGCAGTGGCTGGAAGTCTTGTCGGGGACCACGACGGAGCGCTCGGTCACCGGGGGAGAATGCCACCTATAGCTGCGGTGCATAATGTCGAGGTGGCGACAGTGGTGGCTTTGCATGCCCATCCCGACGACGAGATCTTGCTGACGGGAGGCACCCTCGCGAAGCTGGCAGATGCCGGCCACCGCACCGTCATTGTGGTCGCCTGCGACGGACACATGGAACAGTTCGACCAGCTGGTCGCGCCGCGACTATGTGAGTTGCAGGCCAGCGCAGGGATCCTCGGCGTGGTCAGGGTCGAGCATCTCGGCTATGCCGACAGCGGACACGGACCGATCCTGTATCCGAACCCGCCAGGCCGAACACTTTTCGCTCGCGCCGACCTCGAAGAGGCCGCCGAACGGTTGGCAGCGATTTTGCGGGAAGAATGCCCCGAGGTGTTGCTCAGCTACGACCGCCACGGCGGTTACGGTCACCGTGACCACGTCCGTATTCACGAGCTCGGTGCGATGGCGGCGGCAAAAGCGGGAGTGCCTCGGGTGCTGGACGCGACACTGCCGCGGGAGCTGCTGGTGAAGCTCGTCGCGCCGGCCCGGCTGTTCGGGTACGCCGCCACGGCGATCCGCGGCGGTTTCACCGCCCGCTCCGATATCACCCACCGGATAGACGTTCGTGCGTTCGCTGCACAGCGGCTGGCAGCCTTGGCGGAGCACCGCTCCATTCTCGAGGGTGGTGGCCGATTCGCCAGGATCGCTCGGGGGCTGTGTTGGATCCCCGCGCCGGTGCGGACGCGTTTGTTCCGCTGGGAATGGTTCGCCGAGGAAGGGATCAGCCCTGACGTGGCCGGTCCGCTCGACAGCATCTTCGCGACGCCGCCGCGCTGCCACCGCTGATGAAGGCGATCGCGGCGACGACCGCGCTGACTGGTGAAGTCATCCACCCGAGACACGGTCTCAGAGCAGTTTTCGGTAATCGCCAGACTCTGGATACTTCTGGGCATGCCATTCTGAAATAAATCTCGGTGCCCACCAGTTCCGGGTTCCCATCAGCATCATTAGTGCGGGAGCCAGGATCATTCTGATAAGAGTGACATCAGTCAGGACCGCAAGGGTCATGCCGACCCCGAACAGTTGAAGAAATTCAACGCGAGACATCGCGAGAGTCATGAACACGATAGACATCACCAATGCGGCGGGGACGAATACTCTGGCGCTGGCCGATACGCTCGAGACGATCACATTCGCCAAGTCGTCCGGTGAGCGACTGGATTTCATCCATTCTCGACGGAAACTTGCCAGTAGAAACACCTCGTAGTCCATCGATAGCCCGAAGGTAATGCAGAAGACCAGGACGGGGGTCATCGAATCGATGTATCCCGTGGCTGTGACGCCGAGATAACTGGCGAGATGCCCTTCTTGGAAGATCCACACCAAGGCGCCGAAGGGAGCGGCCAGCGAGAGGGTGTTCAGAACAACTGCTTTTAGAGGTAGCACGACGCTGCCGGTAAATAGGAACAACAAGAAAAGTGTAACCGAGATCATTATCAGGACGGCATAGGGAAGTCGGTTCCCCACCGATTGTACCGAGTCGATGTTCATAGCCGCGAACCCGCCCACCAGAACCGGGCCCGGTGATTCGACTGCTCGGATATCGGATAATTGTTTCTTACCTTCATCGGAGTACGGGTCGACCGCCGATGCCACCGTCAGGACAGCGTCCCCGGATTCGACCCGAGGATCCATGGGTCCGCTCATGCGCAGGCCGTCGGAGAAGAAAGTGTTATTCGCTTTCACGAATTTGACACCGTCGATCTTGGAGATATCCGCGGAATATTTCGTCAGCCTGTCGTCATGCCCCAGTACTGTCGGTAGCACGATCTGGACGGATGATTGCGAGTCGACGCTGAACTGTTCGCGGATGATGTCCCCGACTTGTCTGCTGGGAATGGATGCCGCGAGCACGCGATCATCGGGGTACCCGAAGTTCACAGAGATGAAGGGTGCGCACACTGCAAGGAGCGCCGCGATGCTCACCAAGGCGGACAAGATCGGTCTTCGGACTGCGATCTTGGTCAGTTCGATCAGTCGTGGCTTCTTGCGCAGTCTCGACCAGAACGGCAGCGACGAATTCGGAAGCAACCGGCGGACATTGGGCTTGTCGATCCTGTCCCCGATGACGAGCAACACCGCCGGAACCAGGATGAGCGAAGTGAGCGCCGACGCCAGGACAACCGCAAGACCGACGTAAGCGAAGGATCTCAAGAAGAACTGCGTGAACACCAACAGTCCTGCAAGGCCGGCACCGACTATGCACGCCGAGTACAGGACTGTCCGCCCGGCCGCACGCATCGTGGCGACGACGGCCGCCTCGGTGGCCAGTCCCCGTGTGCGCTCCTCCCTGTATCTGGTGACGATCAGCAGGCTGTAGTCGATGGCCAGCGCCAACCCGAGGACGGTGGCGACGTTCAATGAAAATATCGATACTTCGAATAATTCGGCGGACAGACGCAGAATCCCCAAGGTGATCACGATCGAGCACAGGCCGCTCAGGATCGGAAGCGAGGCCGCGACGACACCGCCGAATACAAATATCAGAACGATCAGTGTTGCCGGTACGGCGAGACGGTCCGCGCGGGAAATATCCTCTCCCGCGACTTGACTCGCGTCGATGAGGAATCCGTAGGTGCCTCCGATACGAATCGTGGTGTCTGTGAAACTCATGGCATCGATATCTGCTTTGATGGATCGTGCCGCTGCATCGTCCTTCGCGGTCGCGAGAATTACCGCATCATTCCCCGACCTTCCGCGTAGCGCTCTGGCCTCGTCTGGTGATGCGGCCGTCCAATACGATGTGACGCCGGTGGTACCTGCAGTGCCTTTCGCAAAGTTCACGATGCTCTTGCCTGCCTTGATAGCGGACGCACTATCGACTCCACTATCGGAGGAAACCATTATGACCAGGCTGGGACTTATGCCTCGGCGATGTTCGTAGACGTATTCCGCCGCTTTGACAGATTCGAGATCGGACGACAGGAATCCGCCCGGCTGCAAATGCTGTTGAACACCCATGCCGAAAAGTCCGCAAATGGCGGTGACACCACTGACAAGTGCGATAGCGAGCCACGGTCGCCTGACTATGCACATCAAGACTCGGACGAGCACGATCTTCTCCCGGCAGGATCAGGCAGCGTTTCCAATTGGTGACTGCACATTATACTGTCCGGTCCGTCACAAGTTAGCCGCAAACCTGGCCTCTCGGTTCCGTCGCATCTCCTTGATAGCGGAAATAACATCGACAGCCGCCTCCGGTCCTCCGACCGAGACTCCGGTTTCCAGATTCACCACGCCACGATCGGCGAGAGTCTCGAGTTTGTCTTGGACCCCGGACCGTGAACCCGCGATGATGAAGCGGTCGCGCAGATAGTCCCAGACACCGAATTCCTGCGCCAATTCCACATACCGTGCGCGCATGGTGTCCGGCTGGCGTCCGTGAAGTCTCAGGTCATAGCTTGAGGCGAGTCGGCGCATTCCATCGTGCAGGGAGGCGGTACGAACTTCGATGCCATGTCACCGCGCGCCAGATGGTGGGCGAAGGAGGCTACGAGCCATCCCGTCTCTCTCATCGCCACCTCAGGATCGCCGATCCTGACAGCACCGCAGTTCCACCACAGATCGAGAGTCGCGGCGTGTCCGAGCCCGATCAAAGTGTGACTCTTGCCTGTCCCGGGCGGCCCGATCAGACACAAATTATGTTGGGCCCGAACCCATTCCAGCGTGGCGAGGTAATCGAACGTGGCCTGCGGGATCGAGGAAGACCCGACGTCGAACCCGTCGAGAGTCTTGGTCACCGGGAACGCGGCGGCCTTGAGCCGGTTCACGGCGTTGGAGGCGTCGCGGGCGGCGCATTCGGCCTCGATCAGAGTCCGCAACACTTCCTCGGGCGCCCAACGTTGCAGCTTCGCGGTCGCGAGGACCTCAGGGGCGTCGCGGCGGACGGTGGACAGCTTCAACCGCCGCAGGCCCGCGTCGAGGTCCGCGGCCAGCACCGGAACCTGTTTGGCTGCTACTCGTTTCGATGGTGTGGTCACGACGCGTCCTCCTCTCGGCTGATCTTGTAGGCGTCCAGCGACCGGGTCCCCGCGACCGGCAGATCGACCACCAGAGCGTTCCCGGCCGGACGCGGATGCGGTGCGCCCGCGCCGGCAGCGAGGATGGAACGGACGTCGGCGGCGCGGAACCGTTTGAACGCGACCGCGCGACGCAGCGCGGCGACCAGGTCGTCATGGCCGTGAGCGTCACCGAGAGCCAGAAGTTCACCGAGCTCCGCGCCCAGGCGGGTGTTGCCGGCGGCGGCCGACCCGACGAGGAACGCTTGCGCGTCGATGCCGAGGGCGCAGAACTGTTGTTCTGTCACGGTTTTGGGGCGCGGGCCCCGGTTCTGCGTGGGGCGGGGCTGGTCGTAGTGGTCGTCGTTGATCGAGACCTCGCCGGGAGCGAGGAGTTCGTGCTCGGCGACGATCACCCCGCTGTGGTCTTCGACCACGAGCAGCGAACCGGAGTCGATGACCAGGTTCACGTGGTGGCCGATGAACCTGTTCGGCACCGAGTAACGGGCCGATCCGTAACGGACACAAGACAATCGGTCGACCTTGCGGCGCGCCGATGTCGCACCGACCGGCAGTCGCAGCGACGGCAGGTCGGTGAGGAGTTCGCGTTCGACGGCCAAACGATCGTCGGGGACCGCCGCGATCTCGGAGTGGATCGTCGAGTTCACCTCCGCGCACCAGGTTTTCGCTGCCGCGTTGGCTCGGGCGAGGCTCAGTTCCCGGCCCGCGAGGCCTGCTTCGGTCAGCAGCGGGACCGCCAAGTCGGTTTGGGCGTAACCGCAGAGGCTCTCCACGATTCCTTTCGACTGCGGGTCCGCGGCGTGACACCAGTCGGGTTCGAAGCCGTAATGGGTTGCGAACCTGACGTATTCGACAGTCGGGACCATCACTCCGGCCACGACACCGCCTTTGAGACAGCCCATCCGGTCGGTGAGGACTTTCGCGGGGACACCGCCGAGTTCGTCGAACGCTTCGGCGAGCATGGCCAGGGTGGTGGACTGGCGTTGATCGGCAGCGAAGCGGGTGAACCGCCACCGCGAGAACGCCAACACCGCGCAGAACAGCTGCAACCCCGGTGCGGCTTCGGCCCAGTCCATCACCAGGTACTCGCCCGGAGTCCAGGTCGCGGGGCGGCGTCCTCGATGATTATCGTTGCGCCACAACATTTTCTGTTGCGCGACCAAGCGCCGGAAGTTGCGGGGTGAGCCCTGGTACCCGGCGACGCGAGCGATTGGCAGCAGTCGTTTCGCTGAGATCCGGCCGCTGGATTTCTTCACTCGTTCGGCGACCAGACCGGTCACGGCCTCGTAGTTGCGGGGCCGGGCTGGCCGGGCGGGCGATTTCTGGCCGGTCTGGGCGGCTTCGGCGGCGTCGATGACGCGTTTCACGGTTTTGTGGGTGGTGCCGCACATTTGCGCGGTAGCTCGGTAGGTTCCGGTTTCCCGGTAGGCGGAAATGATGTCCATTCGTTCCCTCTCGGACTTCAATGGAGCTCCCTGGGTTGGTGCTCGGTGACAGTTGGCGCTATCACCGTCACCGCCCAGGGCCTGTGCTCCGGGTCGACACACGGTCAACCCGCCGAAGGGGGTGGGGACTTTTAGGTGGCCACCAGTGGTGACCTACACGTGGCCACCAGTGGGGACTTTCTCATGGCCAGGGACACGGCCTCTCAGGTTCCCTGGACCAGGCTCGCCAGCAATACCGCGACGGTCCGAGCATCGCCGCCCTGGCACGTCAGCTGAACTATGCACCGCCGGTATCGGCATCGTGGCGCGTGCCGATGTCGAGATGTGAGGTCATCAGGCCCAGAGCGTAATGGGGTTCTGCCGTCGGGGAACGGTCTTGTCGACGAGTTCGGCGAGAATGTCCGGGTCGTCGACCAGTTGACCCTGGATCCCGTAACGGTCACCGAAAGGCCCGATGAAGTCGTGGATCCGAATCACCGCGCGGGTGATTCCCGCATGGGCGACTACCGCGAAGTCGACGCCGTGCCAGTTCGCTGGTCTGAATTTCCAGAAGACCCGTGCGGAGCCGAGTAACTCATCATCGGACATGCCGTGGTAGTAGCCGCTGCCGGTGCGGGTGTGCACACCTCCGCCCCAGGGAGTTTCGTCCCAGGTAGCCGGGCGGTTGGCCCATTTCCCCAGTGTTATGAGCATCAGTCGACGGGTCGTCGGCAACGAGTACTGCGATGCCTCATCGTCGGTCCGCATGTGCGGGTCGACCGGCAAGTCTTTTCGCGGCACCACTTTTCGCAGCTTCTCGCCATTGCGCTGTGGCGAGGTATGGCCCGCTGCATGCCACCATCGGGCGGCTTCGGCCTCGCGCCCGCTGAGCCGAAGCCGGATCGCGAGGTTGTGCATGGCGTTGGTGTCGCCGGTTTCGGCGGCACGCTGATACCAGTATTTGCCGTCTTCGAATCTGCGCTGGATTTCGCTGACCACCGCGACGTTGTACATCGCACCGGGATTCCCGGCCTCAGCGGCGAGGCGCCACCACTGTTCGGCGTGCTCGAGATCTTTCGCGCGGTGGAATCGTTGCGCCAGCTCGATCATTGAGTCGACGTCGCCCTGCTGTGCGGCGTCGAGGACCGCTAGTGCGTCGACATCGACGGGATCAGCGACTGCAGGTGCTGCCGACGTGGTGGGTGGAGCGAACAGTCTCAGCGCGTGCGCCGAATTGTGAACTCGGCATTGTGGTTCCGGCTGGCTACGGCCCCTCAGTATCTTGGCCGTGCTGGCGTAGAGCTGATCGAGGGTGAGATCGGTGTCCGTCGCGGCGGCCAGCAGGGCCGCGGTGAATGCGGTGTGGCGGCCGTCTGTCGGTGCCAATGAGGGTTTGTTCTTGGGGGACGAGGTGAGTACGTACGTACCCTCGATGTTTTGGGTCTCGAACGTGACGAGGTCGGCGGACGTGCTCATGGTTTCGATGGCGTTGCCGGAGAAGCAACAATCCAGAATGACGATACGCGCCTGCGCGCGGCTCTTGCTGATGTGGCGTTTGACGACGCCGAACGGCACCGAACTCAGTTCGATCTGGTCGGGGTCACTGTCGGGCAAAACCAGATGCAGGTTTCCCGCTTGATCCAGCTTTCCGTGCCCGGAGAAATAGAACAGTAGAACATCTTCGGCCTCGGCCGCTGCCTGGGTGATCGCGGTTCCGACTTGTCCGGGCATGCTCGGGTTGTGCAGGACGGTGCAGTGTTGCTCGGCTACCGCGCCACCGGATGGCGAGGTCAGGCGTTCGGCGAGGTCGTTGATGTTGTTGGCGACGGCGGGCAGATCATGGAAGTCGGGGTGTGAGAAGCGGCTCGCCCCGATCAATACCGTGCGCCACCCGTTGCGGTCCGCGGCACCGGTCACTGCTCGGCCCGGTAGTCGAGGAGCTGGCGCAGGAGTTTCTCGACGTCGGTTCCCGCCCCGACACCCTTCGCGTCAATCGTCATCTCGCCGTCGCCGCGGGTGAACGTCAGTTTGATGTCGGACTGTCGGACGGTGAACCACGTCGACAACGAACTCGCCAGCGCGGTGAGGGTGCCACCCGTGCCGACGGCGACGACGAGGACTTCGGCGAGCCCGCCCATCTCGCCATCGCGAATAGGGCTGTCCACCAATGTCACCCGACCGCGCAACGCCCGGTCGTCGTTGAACCACTCGTGCAGGTCGAACAGATCGTCGGCACCGCCGCTGGTGTGGAGCGTGAACTCGCTCTGCGTATCAACCACCGCACCATATTGCCACGGGCGCGACGACGTCGAAACCTGATCGGTGCACTGATTATGTTGCCGCCCAGCAACTTCCGTGTCATCAGCGCGACCGGGCGGCTCGGCTCTGGTGGTACTCCACAGCTTTGGCCAGGTCATCGAAACTGCCGACCTGGCCCACCACCGCCTGAAGATGTTCACGCACCTCGGCAGGAGTGGCGTAGAAGAACTCGCGGCGCTGGTTAACGAGGTTCACCCGCCGGTCGGCGAGTCGCTGATGCAACTGGTCTCTGATGCCGACCGCGTCCTTGTCGTAGAACATCGTGTGCATGTCGTACTTGAACGGCACCGAGGTGTTGCCGAGTTCGCGGATCCGGTCCTCCGGGTCGAACCGCCGGGTGAGGCCGATCATTACCATGTCCTTGAACGCCCCGATATTCGATAGCACGTAGACGAATCCGGCCCGGTAGTTGTCGGCACGATCCTGGATCGTCGCGATGTCGCTCTCGAGCTTCGCCAACAGACCGCGTAGCTGATCGGCGTCGGCGGACCGTGCCTTGCCGATCGCCTCCAGCGCGGCGAGGGATTCACGGTAGCGCCGTTGCTCCTTCTCCAATCGTTCCCGCTCCCTGGACAATTCAGTGTGCGCTCGCCGTTCCTCGCGCAGCCGATCGCGTTCCTCGCGCTCGTGCTCCTTCTGCCGCGCGAGAAACTCCAGGTAGTCGGCCGTCATCTCGAGTTCGCGGCAGCGCAGCGAGTGGTAATGGACGGACACCCGCAGCTGCATGGTCTTGCCGAGGCGTTCGATCGTGGTGGCGATCTTGTTCAGTCGAGTCAGCGCGCTGGTCAACTTGTACGGCTTGAGACTGCGGACGAGGTTGTCCGCTTCGGCGTTGTATGCCCGCAACATCAACTTCGAGTACTCGCGGACCATCTTCCGTCCCTCGGTGACCGAACCGTTGACGGTCCACGTGGTCGATGCCTCGATCGCACCACCGTCGCGGCGCGCCATCGCCTTGATCTCGCCTTGCAACAGCTCCAGCGCCGTGCGGTAGGCCATCGAGTCCGAGAGCGGATGGCGGTACTCGTAGATCCCGATCTCCTGCAGCACCTGCTCGTCGCGGGTGCTGATCACCTCAGCGCGCAGGGCGTCCAGCATGGCCTGATCGTCGGTTACTTGAGTGGCGAGCTGGTCGCGCAGCTGCTGCAGTTGCGCTGTTTCGAGCCCTCCCAGCGCCGTCAATTGTGCTCGGAGCCGTTGATTCTCGGCTATCGCGTCGGCGAGTTCGGCGGACTGGCGCTTCGCCAGCGCGCGTGCGCCGAACAACGGCACTTTCGCGGTCGATGCGCCCGGGTTCGGCGCGGCAGGTGCGGCGGCCATCCTGTTGTCGGTCCATTCGATGCCGTTCCAGTACCTGAGGTAGTCGGCGTCGGAGGGGTCCCGGTACCAGTTCGGTGGTGTGTTGCTCATCGTATTTCCCCCTGGCTCTGTCGGCTCCTTCGAGGATGCCAGAACGAGCCTTGGTGGTCGACGGGTTGTCCTCGGCTCGGACGACGAGGCGCGGCCCCCGGGGGCGAGCTGTCGGCCCGATGGAAAAGTAAGGGCTACAATCTCTTTCGAGTCCGAGATGCGTGCGGGGATGGCGCTATTGGTGATCTGTGTTCATGGAATGGGGAATCGTGTACTCAGCGGAGATCAACCGTAGGCAGCCGGCGTTGTTGATGTTGCTGGTAGATCAGTCGTTCTCGATGTCGGAGCCCGCGGGGCAGGGGCAGGGCACGAAGGCTGATGTGCTGGCGCTGGCGGTGAACAACTTGCTCGGCAACGCCGTGCTGCTGTGCAGTCGCGGCGGCGAGCGGATCTACAACTACTTCGAGGTCGGGGTGGTGGGGTACGGCGCGAAGATCGGGCCGATCCTGCATGGCGCCGATGCCGACCGGCGGGTGTTGCCGGTCTCCGAACTCGCTGAGAATCCGCGCCGGGTCGATGCGGTGACCCGGCGAGTGCCCGATGGTGCGGGCGGCGTCGTCGCGGTGAACCAGCAGATGCCGGTGTGGGTGGATCCGCTGTCGGATGGCGCTACACCCATGGTGTCGGCACTGACCTACGCCGAACCGGTGATCGCGTCGTGGTGCGCGGAGCATCCGTCGAGTTTCCCGCCGATCGTGATCAATGTGACCGACGGGGCCAGTACCGATGGTGACCCGCGCGACGCGGCCGACCGAATCCGCGCCCTGTCCACCGACGACGGTGCGGCCCTGGTGTTCAACCTCCACTTGTCGGCCTTCGGTGGGCAGTCGGTGACCTTCCCGGACACTGCGGCGGGTTTGAGCGACCCGAACGCGCAGCGACTGTTCGAGGCTTCGAGCATTCTGCCGCCGTCGATGCTGGAAGCGTCCGCGTCACTCGGGTATTCGGTGAACGCGGGCTCGCGCGGGTTCCTCTACAACGCCGACGTCACGATGGTGATCGACTTCCTCGACATCGGTACTCGCGCGGTCACTCCGACCGGGCTGAAGGAGCTCATGAGCCCGGCCGCCGATGACCTGGTTTCGGATGACGGTGACGATGCGGCCGATGACGGCCAAGACGGGAGTACGCGCGCACACGGCGACGCCCCGACCTGGTAACCGCCCCGGAACACGTTCGGGCACAGGGGGATACGATGACAAATACTCCAGCGGCGCGCCTGGCCACCCGGCACAAGGAAGGACGCGACCCGGACGAGAACGATGATCGCGCGATCGGTGGCACCGGGTCGCGCTTCGCGCTCGCCGACGGCGCGTCGACCACCGCTCGTGCCGAGGAGTGGGCGGAGCTGCTGGTAGCCGCCTACGCGATCGATGGCGCGGACATTCTAGAACTCGCCGTGCTGGATGCACTCAGGTCGCACTGGCGGGAACGGGTCGACACGGCAGGGCTTCCCTGGTACGCCCAAGAGAAGCTGCGGCGCGGCGGCGCGGCGACATTTGTCGGGGTGGATATCGACGTGGCGCGGCAGCGGTACCGAGCGATCGGGATCGGCGACGCGTGTTTGCTGCACCTGCGTGACGGAGAGCTGATCACAGCGGGTCCGCTAGATCATCCGCGCCAGTTCGGTCGCACCCCGGCCCTGATCACCACCCATTCCGGGGATGTCTCCCATCGGGCGGCGCTCTGGGAACACGGCGACGACTACGCGGGTGGTGATCACCTCGTGCTCGCCTCCGATGGTCTGGCGAAGTACCTGCTGGAACAGAAACGCGGTGGTGCGCTCATCGACGTGAGCACGATCCCCGGTGACGACGACGAGTTCCGGACGTGGGTGGAGCACGCGCGCCGCGCCGGCATGGACAACGACGACACGACGATCTGCGCGGTGCGACTATGAGATTGCCGAGCCTGCTGAATTACCAAAGTGCGGTGGCCAATCCACCGATCGCTTTCCGCCATGTCGACCTGCTTCGAACCGGTGAGCCCGTGCGCAACGCGCAGGGCATGCCGTCAGTCGCCTCGGGCGGGTTCGCGGCGACGTTCGCCATCGACAGCGCTTCGAAACAGCGCTTCGCGGTGCGCTGTTTCCACAAGCAAGGCCATGATGAGCGCCGACTGCGCGAACGCTACGAGCACATTTACCGGTTCGTCGCTGGCCATCCGAATCTGACGTTCCTGATCGATGCGGTGTACCAAGCCGACGGGATCATGGTGAACGGCACGGGTTTTCCGACCGTGCGCATGCGATGGTCGACCGGTGAGATGCTCGGCGTGTGGGTGGAGGACTGGATCGAGGGCGACCAGGATCCGGTCGCAATCGAGACGGTGCGGGTCGCGATCGCGGACGCGGTCGTCGCGTTGCGCGCCGCGGGCGCCGCGCACGGCGATCTCCAGCACGGGAACATCCTCGTCGGCCGGGACCTTTCGATCACCCTGATCGACTACGACGGCATGTTTGTCGATACGTTCGCCGGTACCGGGTTGCCGGCAATCGAACAAGGTCACCGCAACTATCAGCATCCCGGTCGCGGTGGCCGTTTCGACAGTGGCATCGACACTTTCGCGGCCGCGGTTATCGATGTCTCACTGCGGGCGCTACGGCACCAGCCATCGCTGTGGGACGACTTCGGCGGTACCGGCGAGAACCTGATCTTCACCGCACGGGACTTCGTCGACCCGGAGAACTCGCCGTTGTTCGCCGCGCTCGCCCGCATCAGCGGAGTCGCCGACGCTGCCGCTGCGTTGAAGCGGGCCTGCCGAACCGACTACGACTACGTCGAATCCGTCTTGGCGGGAACCGGGGCGGGCGCACCGACTGCGGGCGGTTTCGAACTGGCGCTCGGTCAGTTCGTCGCGGGCAGCGAACGTGACGAGCTGCTGAACCGTGCGGGTGAGACCATCACCGTCTACGGGAGAATCCAGTTCGGCATCGTCAACAAGGGATTCCAGGGCCGCGATGTGGCCTTGATCAACCTCGGTGACTACCGGCGGGGCGATTTCACCATCGTCGCCCACGACGGCGTCGCACGTCAGCTCTTCGACAAGTACGGCAGCCACAGCACGCATGGAAAACGCCTCCTGCCGAAGCTGAAAGGCTGGCAGATCGCGATCACCGGCACCGTCGTGACCTATGTGAACAAGGGCGTGCCTGTCCCGCAGATCGAACTCGTGCGGGTCGGCCTGCTACGCAATCTCACCGATCAACAGATCGCCGCGCTGAAATCCCCGCCACCCGCTGTCGCACCAGCACCACCCAGGCCTACCAGGGCACCGAAGAGCGCGGGCGCGCCGCCGATTCCGTCGTCGACGCGAGCTGCGGCGGTTGTGCCGCCCACAGATCGTTCAGCGGCACAGGCGCGCAGACAGGCCGAGCTGAGCAGGTTGTACGAAAACCCTGCCATGAGGGTGCGTCCCCCGGCGGCTCCGGTGCGAACGAGCTCGCCGTCCCCTGCCCCGCCGAGTACCCCCACACCGGACACAGCACCCAAGCAGCCGCGGACATCGCGGTCCGCGCGCCCGGCGCCTACCAATTCGGCCGTACGATCGGCGCCTCCCAACCAGGCCGCGCGCCCATCGCCTGCTGCTGATCCGGCAGCACGCCCGGCACCTCCCAATCCTGCCCCCCGGCCGACGTCTCTCAGCCCCGCTGCCCGGTCGGTGCCTGGCACTCCTGCCGCACGCCCATCGCAGGCTATCCCGGCAGCACGGTCGACACCCGCAACTACGGCCGAATCGTGGTGGGCCCCGCATCTCCCTCCGTCATCGCACCGTCCGGCCGCTCCGCCGCCCCCTCCTCGGCCACCACAGCCACCCCCACCCGTCACATGGCACCCGCCGGTGAACCACCCGGGACACCAGCGGTTGTCGGTGCGTTGGGACTGGATGGTGTTCGGGCTCGCGATCCTGGGTTTGCTGACCCTGACGATCCTGGTGGTCTAGGTGACGATCAACGCACGTGAATACGCCGTGGTCGTCCGCGAACGGGGCGGTAGTTCCGTCGAGAACAAGACCGCCGAGATAGCGGGCTATCAGATCGACGGTCGGCTGATCCACATCAGCTACGCACGCGGCGGCACCTATCGCTACGGCCGTGACCGGGTCTACCTCGCGAACCACCCACGACAACTACCACCGGACCAGGGGACCGAGATCCTCGCCGACGGTGTGCTGTGTGACAGTTCCGGTGGCGCTTACCTTTTCGACACTCCCGATGGTGGCTGGTGGCACATCTTCGCCCGGGACGGGACCTGGCATGCGCGCCCCGCGAGCGAGGTCGAGGTCGTTCGCAACGGCGCCGCGATTGCCGAATCTGCTGCGGTACTGCGGTATTGGCGCGAACTTGCGGGTCTACTGCCGGAGGCGGGCCATCTCCTGCGGGAGGGGCTCGACCACCTCACCTTCCTTCACCCTGACAGCGTGCTGCATAGGTTTCTCACCGGCGCACGCCTGGAACAGCGCGACGACGCGCCCGATCCGCGAATCTACCCGTTTCACACCAATCCGAGTCAGCGCAAGGCGATCGACAACGCGCTGCGATTTCCGATCTCGGTGGTGGACGGCCCGCCCGGCACCGGCAAGACACAGACCATCCTCAACCTGATCGCCAACATCTTGCTCGATGAGTCCAAGACCGTGGCGGTCGTGTCCTCGAACAACGCCGCGGTCGAGAACGTGCGCGACAAGCTCATCGACGTCCAAATCGGCTATGTGGTAGCCGATTTGGGCCGGTCGGAGAAGCGGCGGGAGTTTCTCGGCAGAGGTACCCAGGACAACCGGAACAGGCTTGTCGCGCGCCTTGTCGCGACCGAAAGGGGCGAGATCGGCTCGGCCGAGGAGATCGCCACCCTGGATCGGCGGTTACGCCTCCTCCAAACCACGCAGGGCGAACTCGCCCAACGGCGATCCGAGCGCGACGGTTACCTGCTCGAACGCGAACACTTCATGACCCACTTCGATCGGCAGTCGCTGCCGGACGAGCGGTTGTTGCCGGTGCTGCGCTGGCCCGCGGACAAGATCCTGGACTACATCGCCGACACCGATCCCGGCCTGGCCCAGCCGGGCGTGCTACCCGAGGCCGTCGACCGGATCATCCACTGGATCAGATACCGGTCGATGCGAGCGGTCGACGCCAGCGACGTCGAGGTCGTCCTGCGGCTGCAACGACTGTACTTCGACAAGAGGATCGCCGATCTCGATGCCGAGATCGGCCGGCTCACCAGCACGTTGAGCTCCGCGAAGTTCGACGAGCTGATCGATCGACACCGCGAGCGCTCGCTGCGGTGGCTCACCGACCGCTTGCGTGACCGCTACGCCCAGCACCGGCCGGGTATCTACGGTCACAACTACCTGCGCGAGTGGCAGCGGTTCAGCCGCGACTATCCGGTGATCCTCAGCACGTGTCATTCCCTGCAGCGCAGCATCGGGCGCGGCAGGATGCTCGACTATCTCATCATCGACGAAGCCTCGCAGGTGAATCTGCTCGAGGCCGCGAACGTGCTCGCCTGCTGCAAGAATGTGATTGTCGTGGGGGATGTGAAACAGCTGGCCCACATTCCGGGTCTCGAGTCGAAGGATTGTCCGCCCCCGCCGCATCCCGTGTACGACTTCCACCGGAACAGCGTCTTGTCCGCGTTGATCGAGCTGTACGGGGATGCGCTGCCGCGCACCATGCTCCGCGAGCACTATCGATGTCATCCCGACATCATCGGATTCTGCAACAGCAAGTTCTACGACGACGAGCTGATCACCTTCACCACCAGCACCCCCGGCTGGGAATCGATGATCGTCGCGCGGACCGTCGAAGGCAATCACATGCGTCGCCACAGGGAGAGCCGGTCCAACCAGCGAGAGATCGACGTGATCGAACGCGAGATCCTCCCGACGTACTGTGCCGACTTCGCGGCGACGGACATCGGCGTCACCACGCCCTACCGCAAGCAGGTCAGCAAGGTCACAGACGCGCTCCTCGGTGCGGTCGAAGCAGACACGATCCACCGATTCCAAGGTCGGGAGAAGGACGTGATCGTGATGACCACGGTCCTCGACGAGACATCGGACCCCGAAGAGAAGGGCGGGCTCGGGTTCCTCGACGACCCACAGAAGATCAATGTCGCCGTCTCGCGGGCGAAGAAGCGCTTCGTGCTCGTCACCAACCACGACATGCTGCCGCGCAGCAGCAATCTGCGCGACCTCATCGGCTACATCGGCTACCGGAACCCGGGCAGCACCGTTTTCGACAGCTCGATCGTCTCGGTATTCGACCTGCTCTACCGCGACTACTCCGCGCGACTGCGACCGCTCATGTCCCGAATTCGGCGACGTTCCCGATTCCTGTCCCAGGACATCATCGCCACGGTGCTGGAAGAGGTTGTGCAGGAACAGAATTACATGGGTCTCGGCATCCGGGCCGAGGTACTAGTTCGAAACCTACTGCCCGACATAACCAAGCTGACAGTCGCTGAGGCACGGTTCGTGAACAATCGCGCGAGCTTCGACTTCGTCGTATTCAACCGTGTCACCCGTCGATGGGTCTGCGCGGTCGAGGTCGACGGATACGAATACCACGAGAACAACCCGGACCAGCTGGCCCGCGACGCGCTGAAGAACAAGGTCTGCGTCAAATACCGCATCCCGCTGCTGCGCCTACCCACCACCGGTAGCGCCGAAATACCCCGCATTCGAGCCTCTCTCGACAGGGTGCTCACACCCGGGTTCAACATTGGCGGGTTGCTATGATGCCAGATTGTGCGTTGAAACTGTTGATTGGTCTAACCGCACATACGGACAGTAATTTTCGGCCGTTGAGGGGTCACTGCATACTCCCGACGATGAGCTGCGGGATACCTTTGGTTCCGGTGAACAACCGTTGGTCGGTGGCCGAAGTCCTGGGCGCGGCACGGTATTACGCGGATAAGTCGGGTCGTCGAGTGTCGATCGAGTACGCGTTGATCCGTGATATCAACGACCAGGGGTGGCGCGCGGACATGCTGGGCAAGAAGCTGCGTAAGGCGTTGGGGCCGTTGGTGCATGTGAATCTGATTCCGTTGAACCCGACTCCGGGTAGTGAGTGGGATGCGAGTCTGAAGCCGGTGCAGGACGAGTTCGTGCGCCGTGTCCAGGCGCAGGGCGTTACCTGCACCGTGCGCGACACTCGTGGCCAGGAGATCGCGGCCGCCTGCGGTCAACTCGCGGCCGAGGGGTAGGGGTGGCAGCCGATCTTACTAACTTGGAGCACACCGTTAGCCGTTCTAACGCGCGTCGCTCGACCTGACGTCTGCCTCTGCAACCAGGCTGCCAATTCGATTGCAGATCAGTAAGATTGCGTCATGACGCCACAAGGTCAGATCGGTTGGGCATCCTTCGACGTGAACGTCAACATCTCCGCACCTGTGGTCGGCGACTACGTCGACCCAGGACTGATGCACTGGACTGGGACTGCCACATACGCCGTCAGCTCCGACGGCGATAGCCCAGCTGATGACGTTCCGCTTGGTCTCTCGGTAGTTCACACTGATGAACGCGGCGACCGCGAGAAACGGTGGACGGTGTTGACGATGCACGGTCTGCTGGTTGATCCGTACATCGTCGAGAGCCGCATCGATGACCTCCTTGATGGCATGTCCCAGGACTACGCACATTTCGCACCTCTGTTCGGCGGCGACAATCAGTTTCATCCTGACCTCGCTGAGATCATCGAAGGCATGCACTCAGCGGCCGTTCTGATCGACCGGGTCTACATGGCGGAGATGTGGCGAGGTCGTGGCGGAGTTGGTCGCCTGCTCATCAGCCGTATTCTTCGGCTCTTCGCTGAGTCTGTTGGTGTCGTGGCGACGCATCCATTCCCGATCGAGCTGTTGAGGGAGCGGGACGATCGGACCGGTCTGACCGAGCATCCGCGCTTCGCGGAAGAGCTGGCCAAGGTGCAAAGGACCTGGGAGCCTCTGGGGTTTGAGCGGTATACCTCCCATTGCTGGGTAATGGACCCGGCGATGCGGACGCATATGGATTCAGTGGCGCGACTTGAGAAGACGCTGTTCGCCGATGCATAGCCAGGACTGCTAGTGCCTCGGCTCGGAAGGTTGATGCGGCAATCTGCCAAGGTGGCGGATTGATCATCAGCGCGTGAGCGGTGATGCTGCCCGGTGGAGGTGGTGCCGGTGGCTCGCAAACCGGATGTGTTCAGAGCGGTGAACCCGGAAGAAGGCCGCAACTTGGCCCAGATCGCGCGGCGTAGCGAGCAACCTGTGCGAATGTGGTGGGCGATCGTGGTGATGGCCTCGGCCCAGCATCAACCCGTCGGGTTGATCGCGAAGCTGATGCAAGTATCGGAACTCTATGTGCGCCAAGTGATTCACGACTTCAACGCGCACGGATTCGAGTCGCTGGACCCAAAACGGAGCGGGGCAGGCCGACGAAGACCGATCAAGCGACGCTTGATCGGATCTGTCAGATCGCCCGGTGCTGCCCCCACGATCTGAACTGGCCGTTCTCGGCATGGAGTTTGTCGAAGCTGGCGCACGTGTTGCGTACCAACAAGATCGCGGACCTCAGCCGCGAGACTCTGCGCCGGATTCTCATCGCCGGTGGAGTGTCGTGGCCGGCCACGAAAACGTGGAAGACCAGCAACGATCCCGACTTCGTCGCCAAGATACACCGGATCCTCGATCTTTATGGCAACCCACCTGCCGATGGGCGGGTGATCTGTGTTGATGAGTTCGGGCCGTTGAATCTGTTACCGCGGGCCGGTCGGGGCTGGTTCCCGAAACGGCGACCGACGCGGTTACGTGCGACCTATCACCGCCCTCGGGGGTGCGACAGATGTTCGGTGTCTTTGGATTTGGCCTCGGGTTAGCTCTACTACCGGATCAGTGATCGGAAGCGTTGGACCCGAGTTCCTGGCCTTTGTGAAGTCGTTGCGGGCTCGTTGGCTTGGTCGGAAACTGTATCTGATCTGCGAGAACTCGGTGTGTATAGGCGGGCCGGGGCGCGGGACTGGTGCGGGTCGAACGCGGTCGAGTTGGTGTTCGTGCCGACGTATTCGTCGTGGCTGAACCGGATTGAGTGTGAGTTCGCGGCGTTGCAGTACTTCGCGCTCAACGGCACTGACCACCGCAGCCACGCCGAGTAGGACGCCGCGATCGGTGATTACATCCGCTGGCGTAATCAGCACGCCGGACCCTGTGCGCGAATTCGCGGTCGGTTCCAGGATCCGGCGTTCGGATTACCTACCTAACGTTGCGTGACGCGGCACTAGCACCTGCCTGAAGTTCCGCTCTGCATGTGATTTAACCTGGGTGCGGGGGGTTTATCCGCGGAGCCGCGATGCCCACCGCTGCATCGCGGAGACTCATCGGTCGGGCGGTCTAGCCGCACGAGTTCGGATGTGCCTTACTCCTCTTTATCGAGGTCGGTGTAATCCGGGATCGGGGCATTGAATACTTCAACAGCCCAGCCACCTTGGCCGTGTCCTCCGGTTGAGTAGCCGTGCTCGTCGCGCTCGGCATCTTGGACCCAGACCGTTACTGGGTGAATGCGGACGTACTTTCCGGCGTCATGGGCCTTCGTCGCCAGCTGAACGCCATCGCGAAGGTTGGACTCGACCAGCTCGGACTTGTCGTCTAACTCGCCAATTTTCCAACTGGTCCAAACAATCTCGGGATTCAGTCCGTCAACGTGTGGCCAGCGTCCGGGCCGCGGTTCGTCGTAGGCGATATCCGGGGTGGCGGTCCGCCCATCCAATTCCCAGTATTTTCCTCCCCGCCATGTCGATTCGATAGCGTTCTCTAGCCGCACCGGCAACTCTACTTCGCCCGAGTTTGGGCCACGCATGAATTCGTACAGTTCATCTATGCCCCTGGGGCGTTGCAGCTGGTCTACGTAGTCCGGCACGGAGTGGATGGGGCCACGCCAACTCCACTCGCCGTAAAATGGCGTAGTACAGCGTGTTTCGAGGTATCGGCGGATGGAATCTGAGACTGCCTTCGGGAACATGCCGAGATCCGGATGCGTCAGCTCTGCACGCACGGCAAAGTCGTCGTCAGGCTGAGCTTGCTCCTGTATGAATTGATTCAATCTGCTGACCAGATCCGGAACGAGATCGAGGTGGTCGGTGCCAACTGTGGTAACCAACTCCAGTTCGTCTGGGATACCTACTGTGCTGTCGATAGATACGGCGAAGATCTGCGTCCGGGATAACGTTGGATGAGCGAGGAAGTAGCGCACGGTAGTACGGCTCCTGGGATGCGATGGGTAACCGAGCACAGCAGACTGCACACGGCGAGTCTCGAATGGGTTCGTCAGATCGCGTCCGGGTCGGCCTGGTGTCCGGCCTGGCATCGATCAGAGTGATTATTGTCCAGTCCGGCGTGGTGTCCGAAGCGGCGTGACGACAAGGCTAGTGCCTCGTCAAGCAACCTTCGGTAGGTAATCCGGTAGCCGGATCTTGGAGTTGACGGCGAAGTCTCGCTTGGGTCGGGCGTGCTGGTTGTGCCAGCGGATGTAGGCACCGATCGCGGCATCTTGCTCGCCGTGGCTGCGGTGATCGGTGCCGTTCAACGCGAAGTAGCGCAGCGCCGCGAACTCGGACTCGATCCAGTTCAACCACGACGAATACGTCGGTAAGAACACCAACTCCACCTCATGTG
>NZ_JBHZBG010000041.1:0-45324 GCF_042754695.1 Nocardia sp. NPDC059195
TCAGGGCTCGAGACTAACGCCTTCGGCGTAGCGCTTTCGAGCCCTGATCGGCGACCCGGCCGCGGACCGGCCACTTCGTGGCCGCCGCTCCCCAGAGGTCGCGGGTGCGGGGCTGGGAATGCGGTCATGGCGGATCTCGGGTGTATGTTTCGGTGTCAGTCGGTGGTGACGACCGTCGCGTAGGTGGCGGTCAGGCCGGCGATGAACGCGGTGAGCGCCAATTCGAAACTGTCGTCATCGATTTCGTCGGCGATCGCGCGCAGGAGATGCGCCTGATTCAGGTGCGGGTACCGGTCGCGGTAGACCTGCACATCGTCGGCGAAGCCGCCGGCGAAGGAGCCCACTGTCGAGCCCATGACCAGGTAGCGGGTGGCCGCGCCGATCATGGTGGCGTAACGCGGTGGCCAGCCCGCGCCGACCAGACCGCCGTGGACGGCGTCGGCGGCGCGTAGATTCTCGGCGCGGCGGCCCGGACCCGTTGCCAGGTACGGCACGAAATTCGGGTGGGTGGCCAGTGCTGTGCGATAGCTGCGCGCCCAGTCCGCGAGTGCTCGATCCCAGCTCACGGCGTCGAAGGCTGAGGTGTCGACGAGGCTCATGATACCGGTGGCGATGTCGTCGAACAGGTCGTCCTTGTTCGGGTAGTGGCCGTAGAGCGAGGCGGCCTGCACGCCGAGTTCGGCGCCCAGCTTGCGCATGGAGACCTCGGCGAGCCCGTCGCGGTCGATCAGGACCAGCGCGGCGTCGCGAATTCGCTCGCGGCTCAACAGCGGTACGCGCGGCCTCGCCATGCGGCACTCCATCTCTCTCGTGGGGAATCGAACGGTATCACCGATGCCGAAAATGACTCTTGATTAACCGAACGCCGTTAGGCTACGGTTCGCACGTAAACCTAACACCGTATGGTTCAGGAGTGATTCCGTGGATTTCCAGCTCACCCCCGCGCAGTCCGACCTGTGCGAACTCGCCCGCACGTGGGTGGACAGGGAAGTCGTGCCGTATGCCGCCCAGTGGGATCGCGACGAATCGGTTGACCCGGCGATCGTCGGCAAGCTCGGGGCGCTGGGCTTCCTCGGCATCGGGATCACCGAGGAATACGGCGGCTCCGGCGGCGACACCGTCGACTACTGCCTGCTGCTCGAGGAGCTCGGGCGCGGTGACAGCGCGGTGCGCGGCATCG
Organism: Nocardia sp. NPDC059195; assembly: GCF_042754695.1. Lineage (NCBI taxonomy): Bacteria > Bacillati > Actinomycetota > Actinomycetes > Mycobacteriales > Nocardiaceae > Nocardia > Nocardia sp. NPDC059195. The sequence goes on from NZ_JBHZBG010000041.1 coordinate 1,181, forward strand.
TGTCGGTCTCGCTCGGCCTGTTCGGCAAGTCGATCGCCGCGTACGGCACCGAGGAGCAGAAGCTGCGGTTCCTGCCGGGAATCTGTGCCGGTTCGCTGCTCGGTTGTTTCGCGCTGACCGAGCCCGGCACCGGCTCCGATGCCGCGAACCTGGACACCCGCGCCACCCGCGACGGGTCGGATTGGGTCATCTCCGGCACCAAGATCTTCATCACCAACGGCACCTGGGCCGATCACGCGCTGGTGTTCGCGCGGACCGGCGGACCGGGGCCCAAGGGTGTCACCGCGTTCGTAGTGCCCACGGACGCACCGGGTTTCGGCCGAACCGAGATCAAGGGCAAGCTCGGCCTGCGCGGCCAGGCCACCGCCGAACTCGTCCTCGACGGGGTTCGCGTGCCCGACTCTCTGCGTCTCGGCGAGCAGGGCCAGGGCTTCCGGATCGCGATGTCCGCGCTCGACAAGGGCCGCATCGGGGTCGCGGCCGGGTGTGTCGGGGTGGCCCGCGCTTGCCTGGAGGCGGCGGTCCGCTACGCGGGCGAACGTGCACAGTTCGGCAAGCCGATCGCCGGGTACCAGCTGGTTCAGGAGTTGCTCTCCGATATCGCCGTCGAGACCGATGCCGCCCGCCTACTAGCTTGGCGCGCTGCCGATCTCGCCGACCGCGGTGAACCCTTCGGTACCGCCGCGTCGATGGCGAAGCTGTTCGCCTCCGAAGCCGCGGTCTCCGCCGCCAACAACGCGATCCAGGTGTTCGGCGGCTACGGCTACATCGACGAATACCCGGTCGCCAAGTATCTGCGCGACGCTCGCGTGCTGACGCTCTACGAGGGCACCACCCAGATCCAGAAACTGCTCATCGGGCGCGCGCTCACCGGCGTGAACGCCATTGTCTGACACAGGAGTACGACCCATGACCCACAGAACTGCCTTCGTCACCGGTGCGGCCCGCGGCATCGGCGCGGCGACCGCGGCCCGCTTGGCCGAAGCCGGCTTCACCCTGGCGGTCGTCGATCTCGACGCCGACGCCGCCGTCCTGGCCGCCGGGAAGATCAACGCGGCCGGCGGTACCGCGATCGGCCTCGGCTGCGATGTCGCCGACGAGGCGCAGGTGAACGACGCGGTGGCGCGCACCGTGGCCGAGCTCGGCTCGCTCGACGTGCTCGTGAACAACGCGGGTGTGCTGCGCGACAACCTGCTGTTCAAGATGTCGGTCGACGACTGGGACACCGTCATGGCGGTGCACCTGCGCGGTGCGTTCCTGTGCAGCAAGGCCGCGCAGAAGCACATGGTGGACAACGGTGGCGGCGCCATCGTCAACACCTCGAGCGTCTCGGCGCTGGGCAACCGCGGCCAGGCCAACTACGCGGCGGCCAAAGCCGGCATCCAGGGCCTGACCCGCACGCTGGCCATGGAACTCGGCCCGTTCGGGATTCGCGTCAACGCCGTCGCCCCCGGCTTCATCGCCACCGAGATGACCGCGGCCACCGCGGCGCGGATGGGCGTGAGCGCCGAGGACCTGCAGGCGAAGACCGCCGAGATCACCCCGCTGCGACGGGTCGGTGTGCCTGCCGATATCGCGAACGTTGTCGCGTTTCTCGCCTCCGACGATGCCGGATTCGTCACCGGACAGACCGTGTATGTCGACGGCGGACGCCGTCTCTAGATTTCGGAGAACGTCATGCAGAGAACAGTTTTCAACGAAGAGCACGAGGCGTTCCGCAAGACCGTGCGCGCGTTCATCGAATCGCAGGTCTCGCCGGTCTACGACCAGTGGTACGAGGCAGGCATCGCGCCGCGCGAATTCTACGGCCGGCTGGCCGACCTCGGTGTGTTCGGAATCGAGGTGCCAGAGGAATACGGTGGCGCCGGCCTCGAATCGTTCAAATTCCAGGCGATCCTGCTGGAGGAAACCACCCGCGCCGGTGTGTCTTTCGGTGGTTCGGGCGTGCACGTCGGCCTGTGTCTGCCGTATCTGAAGAGCCTCGCGACCGAAGAGCAGAAGCAGCGCTGGCTACCGGGGTTCGTCACGGGCGAGATCATGTTCGCGATCGCCATGACCGAGCCCGGTACCGGCTCCGACCTCGCCGGAATGCGGACCACCGCACAGCTTTCCGATGATGGCACACACTATGTGCTCAACGGTGCCAAGACCTTCATCACCGGTGGCGTGCATGCCGACCGGGTGATCGTGTGCGCGCGGACCGCCCCGGCGCCGGACACCGATCGCCGCCACGGGATCTCGCTGCTCGTCGTCGACACGAAGTCGCCGGGATACGCGGTGGGGCGCAAGCTGGACAAGCTGGGTCTGAAGGTGTCCGACACCGCCGAGCTGTCCTTCACCGACGTGCGGGTTCCGGTCTCGGACCTGCTGGGCGAGGCGAACAAGGGTTTCGGTTACCTCGGCCAGAATCTGCCGCAGGAACGGCTCTCGATCGCGCTCGGTGCCTACGCCCAGGCCAAGGCGGCGATCCGGTTCACCCTCGAATACACCAGGGGCCGCAGCGTTTTCGGTCAGCCTGTCGCGCAGTTCCAGAACACCAAGTTCGAACTCGCGGCCTGTCGGGCCGAGGTCGACGCGGCCGAAGCGGTCGTCGACCGGGCGCTGGAGGCCCTCGACCGCGACGAGCTCACCGCCGCCGACGCGGCCTCGGCCAAACTGTTCTGCTCCGAGGTGGCCTCGCGGGTGATCGACCGCTGCCTGCAGTTGCACGGCGGCTACGGCTACATCAACGAGTACCCGGTGGCTCGCCTGTACGCCGACAACCGGGTCAACCGGATCTACGGCGGCACCAGTGAGGTAATGAAGATGATCATCGCCAAGGACATGGGCCTGTGAACACCGTGAACGCCACTCTCTCCCTGGCGAGCATTCTCGCCGAACCCGCCCGCCGCAGGCCCGATCACCTCGCGCTGATCGAAGGCGATACCCGCATCACCTTCGTCGAGCTGTGGCGCCAGGCCCGCGAACAAGCGGGTGCCCTGATCGCGCGTGGTGTGAAACCCGGTGATCGGGTCGGGCTGCTGTGCCCGAACACCGCCGACTTCCCCCGCGCCTACTTCGCCATCCTGGCCGCGGGCGCGACCGTGGTGCCCGTACACCTGCTGCTCACCGCGCCGGAAATGGCGTACGTGCTGCGCGACAGCGGTGCCTCGCTGACTGATCTGTCATCCGATGGTCGCGGCAACGGGTACCGAAGCTGCGAGTAGTGCGGGCATCGATGCCGTGGTGCCCGAAGAGCTTGTCGGCGAGGCGATCTCGAACTTCGTCTCGCGTGGCCCCCTCGACACCGCCGTCGTTTTCTACACCAGCGGCACCACCGGTACACCCAAGGGCGCCGAACTCAGCCATCTCAATATGGTGATGTGCGCGACGGTGAACACCTTCGACGCCAACGAGATCCACCGAGACGACATCGCCCTCGGCGCGCTGCCGCTGTTCCACGTGTTCGGGCAGACGGTGTCGATGAATTCGCAGTGGCGGGTCGGCGGCACCCTGGTGCTGATGCCGAGATTCGATGCGGCCGCGGCAGTTTCACTGATGGCCGCCGAGCGGGTCAACCTGTTCCACGGTGTGCCCACCATGTACCTGTCGCTGATCGAGGCGGCGGCTTCGGCACCGGAATTGCCGGAGCTGAAATTGTGCATCAGCGGTGGCGCCGCACTGCCCGTCGCCGTGCTCGAGGAATTCGAGCGGATCTTCCGCGCACCGGTGCTCGAGGGATACGGCCTGTCGGAGACCTCACCGACCGCCGCGGTGAACCAGCCGTGCTTCGGCTCCGAAGCAGGCACCGTGGGACATCCGGTGTGGGGAGTCGACGTGGAGATCGCCGATCCCGCGATCACCGATCGCATCGCGATGCTGCCCATCGGCGAGGTCGGGGAGGTGGTGGTGCGTGGGCACAACGTGTTCAGCGGCTACACCGGCAGGCCGGAGGCGACGGCCGCCGCCGTGGTCGACGGCTGGTTCCGGACCGGCGACCTCGGTACCCGCGACAAGACCGGCCGGGTGCGCATCGTCGACCGGATCAAGGAGATGATCCTGCGCGGCGGCTTCAACGTCTATCCGACCGAGGTCGAGGCGGCCCTGCTGCGCCACCCGAATATCGCGCAGGTCGCGGTGATCGGCGTGCCCGACGCGCATTACGGTGAGGAGATCGTGGCGGTCGTCGTGCCCGACGGTGCGTTGACCGAGCAGGAAGTGATCGACTTCGCCAAGCTGGCGGTCGCGAAGTACAAGTACCCGCGCCGGGTCGAGTTCGTCACCGAGCTGCCGCTGGGCCCCACCCACAAAGTTCTCAAACGCGAACTGCGCCAACGTTTCGGAGGATCGGCATGACCACGGATTTCGCAGATTTCGACGCCGTGCGCGCCGCGGTCGGAACCGAACTCGGCCCCAGCGACTGGGTCACCGTCGACCAGCGCCGCATCGACCTGTTCGCCGAGGCCACCGACGACCACCAGTGGATCCACGTCGACGCCGAACGCGCCGCCGCGGGCCCCTATGGCACCACCATCGCCCACGGCTTCCTCACCCTGTCGCTGATCGTGCCCATGACCCAGCAGATCATGACCGTCAGCGCCGCGAAGGCAGGCATCAACTACGGCCTCGACCGAGTTCGCTTCCTCACCCCGGTCCCCGTCGACAGCCGCATTCGCGCCCACCTCACGCTCACCGAGGTCACCGAAGTCCCCGGCGGCGTCCAGATCCATCGCCATGTCATCGTCGAACTGGAAAACGCCGACCGCCCGGCCTGTGTAGCCGACTCCATCGCCCGCTGCCTGCTCTGAACTGTCTGCGGCACCTGGCGCTGATCGCGGCGACCGCTTCGCCAACCGAGCCGTCGTGGTGGGCGGAACCGCTGGGAGCTACGGAGAAGGCGACGAGCATCGTGGTCCTTTCGGTGGGTGGGTCTCATGGTCGGTGGGCGACTGCCCAACTGTGCGCCGACGCGCGGGGGAGTGGACGCGACCATTACCCTCTATCGGGTGGCGATATCCAAGGTCGAGCGGCTGATGAATCTGGTCATCGCGCTGCTGTCGACCAGGCAGTTCCTGAGTGCGGAACGTATTCGCGCCAGCGTGGCCGGTTACGAGGACTCCGCGACCGACGAGGCGTTCAGCCGGATGTTCGAGCGCGACAAGAACGAATTGCGCGATCTGGGCATTCCCCTGGAAGTCGGTCCGGTGGGACGGTTCTCGACACTCGAGGGGTACCGGATCAACCGCGACGCCTACGAGCTGCCCGATATCGACCTGTCGAGCGAGGAAGCCGCGGCGGTCGCCGTCGCGGTGCAGATGTGGGCCTCACCGGAATTGGCGGGCGCGGCCGAGGGCGCGCTGCTGAAGCTGCGCGCGGCCGGGGTCACCGTCGAGACCGACAACGTCGGGGTGTCGGTGCCCGCGGTGCCCGCACGCACCCGCGGGTCGGAACCGGTGCTGCGGGAACTCCTTGCGGCGATCGACGCGGGTCAGGCGGTGCGGTTCGGCCACCACAGTGCCGTCACCGATCCGTTCGTGACCCGCGATGTCGAACCGTGGGGTGTGGTGACCCGGCACGGGCGCTGGTATCTCGTCGGGCACGACCGCGAACGTGATGCCGTTCGCACGTTCCGGTTGTCGCGGATCGGTGGTCAGGTGCGGCCGTACGGTCCGGTCGACACGGTGCACAAGCCCGCGCACACCGACCTGCGCGCGATCGTCGACCGGGTCACCGGCGATGCTCCCGTCACCGGGTCGGCCACCGTGTGGGTCGCCAAGGGCCGTGGACGCGAATTGCGCCGCATCGGCACCGAAGTCGACACCCGAGATCTCGGCGGTCGCCCCGGCTCGGTGTTAGAGGTGCCGGTCCGATCCAAGGACTGGGTGGCCCGGCTGATCACCGGCCTCGGGCCCGATGTCCTCGTGCTCGAACCACCGGAACTGCGCGCCGACGTGATGAACCGGCTACGGTCGGTACTCGACCACACGGAGGTCACGTCGTGAGTTCGCGTCTGTCGCTACGCCTTTCGCGCCTGCTGAACATGGTGCCGTACCTGCTCGCGCACCCGGGTATCAGCGCGGCCGAGGCCGCCGCCGAACTGGGTGTCACCACCAAACAGCTGATGAGCGACCTCAACCAGCTGTGGATGTGCGGGTTGCCTGGCTACGGTCCCGGCGATCTGATCGACCTGTCGTTCTCCGAGGAGAGCATCGAGGTCACCTTCTCGGCCGGCATCGAACGGCCGCTGCGGCTGACCTCCACCGAGGCCACCGCACTGCTGGTGGCCCTGCGCTCTATCGTGGAAATGCCGGGGATGGTCGACCCGACCGCCGCGCACGCCGCCATCGCCAAGATCGAATCGGCGATCGCCAGCACCGATGCGGTCGTCACCGGCAAACCGGTCGAGGTCCCCGTCGAGAAGCCGGTGGTCGCGACCGTGCGCGCCGCGCTCGCCGACGCGCGGGCACTGCGCCTGGTCTATTACTCGGCCAGCCGTGACGAGGTGTCCGAACGCGTCGTCGACCCGATTCGTGTCGTGCTGGTCGACAACAACAGCTACCTGCAGGCCTGGTGCAGGCAAGCCGAAGGCGTTCGCCTGTTCCGATTCGACCGGATCGAAGACGCCATCGAACTCGACGAACCAGCCCACCCGCCGAGCCACGCCGCCGCCGACGCGGCCGCACTCGACCTGTTCCAGGACGACCCCGACGTGCCGCTGGCCCGGCTACGGATCCGCGCCGACTACGCGTGGGTGCTCGACCAATACCCCATGCACCGCATCGAGTCCCGGCCCGACGGCAGCATCGAGGCGGGAATGCGGTTCGCCTCGGCCGACTGGATGGCCCGCCTGCTACTCGGCTTCGGCACCGGCGTCAGCGTGCTCGGGCCATCGGAACTCGTGGCGGCGGTGCGCGATCGCGCCGCCGCCGCCCTGGCGGCCTACGCGGCCGCCGGACTGCTCGAGGAGACTGAACCGGCGTGAACCAGCGAGTCCTGATCCTCGGTGCGGGCAGCGTCGGGGTCTTCATCGGCGGTCACCTGGCCGCGGCAGGCCTGGAAGTGATCTTCGTCGGCCGTCAGCGGGTGCTCGACGATATCGCCGATCACGGCCTGCACCTGACCGACCTCGACGGTGGCTCGATCGAAGTATCACCCGACCGATTCGGGCTGGCGTTGGCACCGGACGAACCGGAACTGGCCGACCTTGTCCTGGTGACCGTGAAATCCGCCGACACCGCCGCCGCGGTCCGACCCGTCGCGGGTCGATTACGCCCGGGCACCCCCGTGGTGAGCTTGCAAAACGGCATCGGCAACGACACCCTGATCCGGGAGATCCTGCCCACCTGCGTCGTGATGGCGGGGATGGTGCCGTTCAACGTGGTGCATCGTGGCCACGGCAGCTTCCATCGTGGCAGTGACGGCGTTCTCGCCATCCAGGACGATCCGGTGGTCGAACGGTTCGCCGACAAGTTCCGCGCGGCCGGGCTGCCGTTGCGCCGCTACCGCGACCTGCGTCCGGTGCAATGGGCCAAGCTCCTGCTCAATCTGAACAATCCGATCAACGCGCTGTCGGGCAGGCCGCTGCGCGAGGAGCTCGCCGAGCGCGACTACCGCCGCTGCCTCGCGCTGACCCAGGCCGAAGCCCTCGCCGTGATGAACACTGCGCGAATTCGCCCCGCGCAGCTCACCCCCGTGCCGCCCGAGTTGATGGTGCATTTGCTGCGTGTTCCCGACGCTGTCTTCCGGCGGGTGTTCGGCCGTGTGCTCGCCATCGATCCGTTGGCCCGCTCGTCGATGGCCGATGACCTCGCGCTCGGCCGACGCACCGAAATCGCGTGGTTGTGTGGGGAAATCGTGCGCCTGGGCGAGATGGTGGGGCACCCGACGCCGGTCAACCGGCGGCTGACGGAGCTGATCAGGATCGCCGAGTCCGGCGACACCGTGCGATTCACCGGAAGCCGGTTGTTCGCCGACCTGACCGGGGCGGCGGCCGCTGTCGCGGATTGAACGCGTGGCGAACACCGCTGCGGCTGGGCGGTCATCGCCGTCCGAACCCAGGTAGCATCGGTAATCACCACAGTCTTTGGAGGTATCTGATAATGGGCACGTTCAGCTGGACGCACCTGCTGATCATCGCGTTGCTGTTCGTTCTGCTCTTCGGCGCGAAGCGGCTTCCCGACGCGGCACGCGGCCTCGGCCGCTCGCTGCGCATCTTCAAGAGCGAGGTCGGGCAGATGCAGGCGGAGTCGACGACTTCCGACGCACCGCAGGCCACCACGGCCACCCCCGCGCCGCAGCAGCAGTTGTCCGCGTCCGCGACGCAGGCACAGACCCCGATCGTCGAACCGCAGCAGGGCCACAAAACCCTCTGACCTCGGCCATCACCCCGGGGCGGTAGTGACCGCTCCGGGGCGAAGTGCTGTGTAGTCGAGCATCCGCCGAACCGAGGGTTAGAGGCCACCACCCACCATGCGCATCCCGTTCGATCCCCGGCGCACCAAGCGCAGGACGAATCCCGACGGCACCATGTCGTTGGTCGAGCACCTGCAGGAATTGCGCACCCGGCTGTTGCTGGCACTGGCCGCGATCGCGGTGACCACGCTGATCGGCTTCTTCTGGTACGCGCACACCCTCTTCGGGCTGGAGAGCCTCGGCGAGATCTTGCGCGGCCCCTACTGCGCGCTGCCCGAATCGGCGCGGGCCACCCTGACTCCCGACGGCGCCTGCCGGCTCCTCGCCACCGGACCGTTCGACCAGTTCATGCTCCGGTTGAAGGTCGGGTTCACCGCAGGCGTGGTGATCGCGACGCCGTTCTGGCTGTATCAGCTGTGGGCGTTCATCACCCCGGGGCTGTACGCGAAGGAACGCAAGCTCGCGGTCGGTTTCGTGGTGACGGGCTCGGTGCTGTTCGTGACGGGCGCTGTGCTGGCCTATGTGGTGGTGTCGCACGCGTTGTCGTTCCTGATGACCATCGGCGACAACGTCCAGATCACCGCGTTGAGCGGTAACCAGTACTTCGGTTTCATCATCCAGTTGCTGATCATCTTCGGCGTCAGCTTCGAGACCCCGTTGATCATCATCGGGCTGAACCTGGTCGGGGTACTGCCCTACGCCAAGCTCAAGGCGTGGCGGCGCGGGATGATCTTCGGCCTGTTCGTCTTCGCCGCGATCGTCACCCCACAGGACCCGTTCTCCATGCTCGCGCTCGCGATCGCGCTGACCGTGCTGTTCGAGCTCGCGGTCCAGTTCTCGCGGTTCAGCGATGCTCGCAAGGCCCGCCGGGAGGCGAAGGAGGGCTGGGGCACCCTCGACGACGAACAGGCTTCACCGCTGCAGACCCCCGAACCGGTGGCGTCCGCCGATCCGGTGCGTGACCCGGAGAAAACCGCGCGCCCGGTGTCGGACTACTCCGATACGCTCTGAGGGGTGACCGACACTCCGGGGCTGCCCAGCGAACTGGCGAAATTCGCCGGTGAAATCTCCTTCGATCTGGACCCCTTCCAGAGCACCGCGTGCGCGGCGTTGGAAGACGGGCACAGCGTGCTCGTGTGCGCCCCTACCGGTGCGGGCAAGACGATCGTCGGTGAGTTCGCCGTGCACATGGCGCTGGCCTCGGGCGGAAAGTGCTTCTACACCACACCGATCAAGGCGCTGTCGAATCAGAAGTTCGCCGATCTCACCGCCCGCTACGGGCGCGACAGTGTCGGCCTGCTCACCGGTGACCAGTCGATCAACCCCGCCGCGCCGGTGGTCGTGATGACCACCGAGGTGCTGCGCAACATGCTCTACGCGTCCTCGGACTCGCTGCACGGCCTGTCCTACGTCGTGATGGACGAGGTGCACTACCTGGCCGACCGATTCCGCGGCGCGGTGTGGGAGGAAGTGATCCTGCACCTGCCACCGGATGTGCGCCTGGTGAGCCTGTCGGCGACGGTGTCCAACGCCGAGGAGTTCGGCGCGTGGATGGAAACCGTGCGCGGCGACACCGCGGTGGTGGTAGACGAGACAAGACCGGTGCCGCTGTGGCAGCACGTGATGGTCGGGCGGCGGATGTTCGACCTGTTCGACACCAAGTCCAGCGATCGCAAGGTCGTGGTCGACGAAGACCTCGTCCGGTTCATCCGCCAGCGGGAGAGCGCCGAACGGATGCACGGCTACGGCGGTCCGCGCGGTCGCGGCGGTCGCGGTGGCAACTTCCGGCCGCTGCCGCGACCCGACGTGCTCGCGCGCCTCGACGAGGAAGACCTGCTGCCCGCGATCACGTTCATCTTCAGCCGCGCGGGCTGCGACGGCGCGCTGGCCCAGTGCCTGCGCGCCCGCCTCGATCTGAGTCGTCCCGGCGAGGCCGAGCAGATCGACGAGATCATCGAGAAGCACACCGGCGACCTGCCCAAGGGTGATCTGGAGGTGCTCGGCTACTGGGAGTGGCGCGAGGCGCTGCACCGCGGCCTGGCCTCCCATCACGCCGGCATGCTGCCCGCGTTCCGGCACACCGTCGAGGACCTGTTCGTCAAGGGTCTGGTGCGCGCGGTGTTCGCCACCGAAACCCTGGCACTCGGCATCAATATGCCCGCCCGCACGGTGGTTCTCGAGCGCCTGGTGAAGTTCAACGGTGAAACCCACGCCGAGCTGACTCCTGGCGAATACACCCAGCTCACCGGTCGTGCGGGCAGGCGCGGCATCGACGTCGAAGGCCACGCGGTGGTGCTGTGGCAGCCTGAGGTCGACACCAGTGCGGTGGCCGGCCTGGCCTCCACCCGCACCTACCCGCTGCGCAGTTCGTTCCGGCCCGGCTACAACATGTCGATCAACCTGATCGACAGGATGGGCGCCCAGGAGGCCAGAACGCTGCTCGAAAGGTCGTTCGCCCAGTTCCAGGCCGACCGGTCGGTCGTCGGTCTCGTCCGTGGCATCGAACGCAACGAGGGCGCGCTGCGCAAGCTGGAGAGCCAGCTCGGTGGCGTCGACGGCGATTTCATGGAGTACCTGTCGCTGCGCGACCGGATCAAGCAGCGTGAGCGCGATATCCAGCAGCAGGGCCGGGCCGACCGGCGCGGCGCCGCGGTGAACGCGCTGATCGGCTTGCGTCGGGGCGACGTGGTATCCATCCCGGTGGGTAAACGTTCCGGGCTCGCGGTGATTCTCGAACCCGACCAGACGCCCGGCGACCCGCGTCCGCTGGTGCTGACCGAGGACCACTGGGCAGGTCGGGTGTCCGCGGCCGATTTCCCAGAGCCCGCCGAAGCACTCGGGCGCATGGATCTGCCGCGCCGGGTCGATCACCGGACCGCGCGCATCCGCCGCGACTTGGCCTCGGCGTTGCGCGGCACCGGGATCTCGGCTCCGCGCCGGAGTAAGCGCAACGATCGTGTTCGCGGCGGCGAAGATCGTCAACTCTCGACGCTGCGGCGCAGTCTGCGTTCCCATCCCGCGCACGATCGTCCCGATCGGGAGCAACTGAGCCGCACCGGCGAGCGGTATTCGCGCCTCGCCCGCGAGACCGAGACGATGCGCCAGAAGGTTGCCGCGACCACGAATTCGCTGGCGCGCACCTTCGACCGGATCGTCGGGCTGCTCGAGGAACGCGGATTCGTCGCCCACGGTGAGGTGACCGCCGACGGCAGGCGGCTGGCCAGGATCTACGCCGAGAGCGATCTCGTGGTCGCCGAGGCCTTGCGTCAGGGTCTGTGGCGCGGACTCGGCCCGGCCGAGCTCGCCGCGGTGGTATCGACGCTGGTCTACGAATCGCGCCAGGAATCCGGCCTGCTGACACCGGCGGGCCCGACCGACCCGATCCGCCGGGCGGTCGCGGCCACCATCGAAGTGTGGTCGGACCTGCGCTCCGACGAGGCGCGGCACAAACTTCCGCCCACGCGCGAACCCGATCTGGGATTCGTCACCGGGGTGCACAAATGGGCGCGCGGTGACGCGTTGGCCGAGGCGTTGCTGGCCAGTGGCGACCAGGGCACCACGATGTCGGCGGGCGATTTCGTGCGATGGTGCAGGCAGGTGATCGATCTGCTCGACCAGATCCACAACACCGCCGACGACCCCGAGATCGCGTCCACCGCGGCCAAGGCGGTGCGTGCCGTACGGCGGGGTGTCGTCGCGGTGGACGCCGCGTAGTCGGGGCGTCTGTGATTTGATTTCTTCGCGTACCGACCGTGAGGCGGATGTCGTGCGAATGCGGCAGGCCCGGCGCGGGGGGCTACCGTATGGATTAATGATGCGAGTGGAGGCGAGTGGATGAGCGGCCCTTACGGACCGAACAACCCCGGGGAGGGGAATAACGATCCCACCCAGCACTGGGGGGGTCAGCAGGGGGCCGGTGGCGCCGGTCCCACCCAGCACTGGGGTGGCGCGCAGCAGCCGCCGCAACAGGGCGCCCAGCCCACCCAGCAGTGGGGTGACCCGAACCAGCAGCCGCAGCAGCAGTGGGGGCAGCAGCCCCAGCAGCCGCAGCAGCCGTGGGGTCAGCAACCGCAGCAGGGTGGCGTGCCGCCGCAGCAACCGACCGGACCGCAGCAGCAGTGGGGCCAGACCCAGCCGCCTCCGCAGGACTGGAACAACCAGGCCGCCGGCGCGTCGCAGCAGCAGTGGGGTCAGCAGTCCGCGCCGCAGCAGCAGTGGGGGCAGCAGCCCGCGCCGCAGCAGCAGTGGGGCCAGCAGCCGCAGCAGTCCTCCGGCGGCAAGAGCAAGGGTCTGATCATCGGGCTCATCGCCGCGGGCGTGCTCGTGGTCGCCGCGGTCATCGGTCTGCTCCTGGTCGTGCTCTCCTCCGACGAACTCGACAACGCGGCCGTGCAGGACGGTGTCTCGCGCGTGCTGAAGGACTCCTACGGCATCGCCGACGTCTCCGATGTCAGCTGCCCTTCCGGCCAAGCAGTGAAGGTCGACGCGACCTTCACCTGCGACCTGAAGGTCAGCGGCGAGGCGAAGAAGGTCACGGTCAAGATCACCAAGGAAGACGGCACCTACGAGGTCGGCCGCCCCAACTAGGCGCTCGCGCTACGTTTTCCGGGCCGTCCGCGAATTCGCGGGCGGCCCGGTGTCGTTTCCGGTGTCGCATGGCCGGTCGGACGGGTGGCTCTGTCGCGAACTCGTCGCGGGCGGGTCAGTCGGCGTGTGCCGCGGTCAGCGCGGTGACCAGGCGGGTGATCGGACTCTCGGCGTTGTACGCGGCGGCCAACGCGAGCAGCCGGTCGGGGTCGGCCGGCGTGGCGGGCAGGACATCCGGACGCGACAAGATGATATCGGCGTCGCGGACTACCCGCACGACCGGTGCGGCGACCTTCAGATAGTCCTGCGCGGCACCGAGTTTCGCGCGCACGCCCTTGGCGATATCGGAACCCGGATCGGCGACGGCGGCCATGAGGGCGTCGAGCGAGCCGAACTTCGTGATCAGCTGGGCGGCGGACTTGTCGCCGATGCCCGCCACCCCGGGCAGGCCGTCGGAGGCGTCGCCGCGCAGCGTCGCCATATCGGCATAGGCCGGTCCCGCATTCTGTTCGGGCACACCGTATTTCGCCGAGAGCTCCGCGGGGCCGAACAGTTCGGCCTTGGCCAGACCGCGACCGACGTAGAGCACCCGAACCGGTGGAGTCGGCTCGTCGCGCACCAACTGCAGTAGGTCGCGGTCACCGCTGACGACGACAACCGGGTCGGTGCGTTCTCTGCTCGCGAGGGTGCCGAGCACATCGTCGGCCTCGAGGCCTTCGGCGCCACCGGTCGCGATGCCCGCCGCGGCCAGCACCTCGAGGATCATCTCGACCTGCGGGGTGAGGGTGTCGGGCACTTCCTCCGCGCCGGGTGCCGCACTGGTGCTGGTGTCGAGTCGGTGCGCCTTGTACGAGGGCACGAGCGCCACCCGGAACGGGGGCCGCCAATCGAGGTCGAGCCCGACGACGAGCCTGCTCGGGCGATGTTTGGTGACCAGCGAGGCCACCATGTCGGTGAATCCGCGCACCGCGTTCACCGACCGACCGTCGGCGCCTCGGAGCTTGTCGGGGATGGCGTAATAGGCGCGGAACCAGAGGCTGGCGCCATCGAGGATCAACAGGGGTCCACGGGTGCTCTCGTCAGCGGTCACCCGGTGATTGTGCCCCGAACCACCGACACCGTGGCCGTGGCCGTGCCGATGGGCGTCGGTGGCCGAGGTCGCCTCGGGGCGGGTAACGTCGGATTCTATGAGCGCGCACACGGATGCCAGGTTCGCGGCGAAGGTCTACGGTCAGCGTCTGGAGCGGGCGGTCGAGTTGATGCGGGCGGCGCATCTGGACGCCCTGCTGATCACCCCAGGGCCCGACTTGCGCTACCTGATCGGTTCGGCCGCGGAATCCTTCGAGAGGCTCACCTGCCTGGTGATCCCGGCCGACGGAGCGAATCCGTCGGTGGTCATCCCGAAACTCGAGCTCGCTTCCCTCGGTGATTCCGCGGCGGGCGAACTCGGCCTGCAGGTGCTCGACTGGGTCGACGGCGTCGATCCGTACCAGCTGGTCCGCTCGATATTGCACGCCGGTTCCCGCATCGCGGTCGCCGACGCCATGCCCGCCCTGCACCTGATCCCGCTCGCCGAGTCGACGACCGGGCTGCCCGCCTCGGCGACGCCGGTGCTCCGCGAGTCGCGAATGATCAAGGACGAGGCCGAGATCGACGCGCTGCGCCGAGCGGGCGCGGCCATCGATCGCGTGCACGCGCGGATGGGCGAATTCCTGCGGGCGGGTCGCACCGAGGCCGAGGTGAGCGCCGATATCACCGCCGCGATCGTCGAGGAAGGCCATACCGAGGCGGCGTTCGTCATCGTCGGCAGTGGCCCGCACGGTGCCGACCCGCACCACGAGGTGTCCGATCGCGTCATCGAAGCGGGCGACGTGGTCGTCATCGATATCGGTGGCCCCGTCGCACCCGGCTACTACTCCGACTCGACCCGCACCTACGTGCTCGGTACCCCCAGCCCGCAGATCGTCGAGCGGATGGCAGTCCTCGAGGCGGCCCAGGCCGCCGCGGTCGCGGCGGTGCGGCCGGGGGTGAGCGCGGAGTCCATCGACGCCGCCGCCCGCGCTGTGCTCGCCGACGCGGGCCTCGGCGACGCCTTCATCCACCGCACCGGGCACGGCATCGGCCTGTCGGTGCACGAGGAGCCCTACATCGTGGCGGGCAACGACCTGGTGCTCGAACCGGGCATGGCGTTCAGCATCGAACCGGGAATCTACTTCCGCGGCGAATGGGGCGCGCGGATCGAGGACATCGTGGTCGTCACCGAGGACGGCGTCGAGTCGATGAACAACCGGCCGCACGGCCTGACGGTGTTGTAGGCGGCGCGGACTATTGGAGAGTGCTCGACGAGAGCACTCGGCGCACCTGGATCGCGACGACGACCCGCGTCGGATTCTCGCGGGGCACCCGGTACCGCTCGGTGTAGCGGCGGACGGCCGCCGCGACGTCGGCGCTGTCGTCGAGCACTGTCGCAGGCCCTTCGAGGGTGAGCCAGCGCGCCCCGTCGACCTGGCTCACCGCCGCGTAGCCACCGCGCGCGGCATTGCGCGCCTTCACCGACGCGCCATCGGTGATCACGCGGGCGATCCCGCTCTCGGGATCCCAGGTGAATCCCACCGCGACCACGTGCGGGGTGCCGTCGGCGCGCAGCGTGGTGAGCGTGGCCAGGTGCCGCTCGGTGACGAACCCGATGGCGGCGGGGGAGAGCTGTGCGGTGGCGGTCGGCATGCCGGAAACGGTAGTCGGGCCGACCGGCGCTCACTTGCGCGGGTTTCGGCTGCGCCCGGAACCCAGGCAGGCCGAATCCGGCCGCGCCGGCCGGATGACAGACTGGCGCTATGGGAATGCAGCAGAACGATGGGCCGGTGCTGGTCCTGGGCGGGCGCAGTGAGATCGGCCTGGAAGTGGCGCGCAGGCTGGCACCAGGGCGGGTGGTGATCCTGGCCGCCCGCCGGGCCGACGCGTTGGACGTCGAGATCGAACAGGTGCGCGCGGCAGGCGCGACCGCCGTGCACACCGTGGAATTCGACGCCGACGAGATCGCCACCCACGCGCCGCTGCTGGAGAAGCTCGCCGCCGAGCACGGTGGCATCGCGACCGCGGTCCTCGCATTCGGTGTACTCGGCGATCAGGACCGTGCCGAACACGACCCGGCGCACGCCGTCGCCGTCGTGCACACCGACTTTGTCGCCCAGGTCAGCGTCCTCACGACCCTGGCGACCCTGATGCGTGCGCAGGAGTCGGGCCAGATCGTCGTCTTCAGCTCGATCGCGGGCGTGCGCGTGCGCCGGGCGAACTATGTCTACGGTTCGGCCAAAGCGGGCCTGGACGGCTTCGCCAGCGGCCTCGGCGACGCCCTGCACGGTACCGGCGTGCAACTGCTGCTGGTTCGCTCGGGCTTCGTGATCGGCCGCATGACCACCGGCATGGACCCCGCCCCCATGTCCAGTACGCCGGACCAGGTCGCCGACGCGGTCGTCCGCAGTCTCGGCAAGGGCGCCACCCGAGTCGCCGTCCCCGGCCGACTGGCCCTGGCCTTCTTCGTGATGCGGCTGCTCCCGCAATCCGTCTGGCGCCGGATGCCACGGTGACCGCGTCGGGCGATGGGCTTTCCGAGGGAAGCGGCCTGGCGTCGGATCCGGTCGTGACCGGTGGGTCGGGGACCGGTGATTCCGCGGTCAGCGCGTCAGCGGCCGGTACGGACTGGACCGGGCACCAGATCGTGGTGGCCGGAATCGGAGCCGACGGCTGGTCCGGACTGGGGGACAACGTCCGCGGAGCCGTCGGTGACTGTGACATCGTGTTCGGATCCGCACGTCAACTGGCGCTGCTCCCGGCGAGCGAGATCGAACGCGTACCGTGGCCGACGCCGCTGCTGCCCGCACTACCGGAGCTGTTCGCGCGCAATGCCGGTCGACGCATCGGCGTCCTCGCCAGCGGTGATCCCATGTTCTACGGAATCGGCGTCACCCTGGCCCGCCGGTTCGGCCCGGCGGCGCTGCGCGTGTTCCCGCAGCCCTCCTCGGCATCGCTGGCATGTGCCCGGCTCGGTTGGCCACTGGCCGAAACCCCGGTGGTGAGCGTGGTTGCCCGGCCATTGCCCACCGTGCTGCCCGAATTGTCCGAAAGTCGTCGGATCCTCGTCCTCAGCGAAGACGAGACAACGCCGAGCCGGATCGCGGAACTACTGCGCGACAACGGGTTCGGCGCCTCGACACTGACCGTCCTCGAACAACTCGGCGGCCCCACCGAACACCTGCGCACCGGCCCCGCCGCTACTTGGCCGCACCCGCCTGGCGACCCACTCAACATCGTCGCCATCGACTGTCGTGCCGACCCGGGCACCCGCCGCGACACCCGCCTGCCCGGCCTGGCCGACACCGCCTTCACCGGCGACGGCCAGCTCACCAAAGCCGAGGTCCGCGCCCTCACCGTCACTGCTCTCGCCCCCGCACCGGGGGAAATGCTGTGGGATATCGGCGGCGGCTCGGGCAGTATCGCCATCGAATGGTGTCGCACCCATCCGCTGTGCCGGGCCGTCACATTCGAACGACTGCCCGCCCGCCGCGAGCAAATCGCGACCAATATCGACGCGCTCGGGGTGCCGGGAATAACGATCCGCGGTGAGGTGCGCTCAGAGTTAGCCGAAGAAACGATCCCGGCGCCCGACGCCATATTTCTCGGTGGCGGCCTCACCCAGGACGGGATGTTCGAGCGGTGCTGGCAACGCCTGCGCCCCGGTGGCCGCCTCGTCGCCAACGCGGTCACCGCGGAATCGGAAGCGCTGCTGCTCGACTGGTCTACCGGGTTCGGCGGAACCCTGCGCAAATTTCAGATCTATCGAGGTGAACCGCTGGGCGGGTTCACAGCCTGGCGACCGCACTTGCCGGTGGCCCAGTGGATTGTCCGAAAACCCGCTGGTCGACGGAGCGCGGACCCGTAGTCCCGATCACGATCAGATCACGCGCAGATCACGATGAATCCGTTGTCGCAGGGTCCGCGCGCCGTAAAAGTTTCGGACCGAACGTGTAGAACCCTCGGCCCGGGGGTATGGTCGGTGCCGTTCCGGGTAATCCCCCCGGTGCGTTTTCCATGATGGAGAGTTACATGAAGTACTCGAAGTTCGATGGCGATGCCGGTGCCGATGATTTCGGAGGGCTGTCCTGAGAGTTTTGATCCTCGGTGGCACCGGCGAGGCCAGGGAGTTGGCGCGCAGAGCGTCCGGCGAGCGCGGACTCGACATCGTGTCCTCCCTCGCCGGTCGGGTCGCCAATCCGCGGCTGCCGGTCGGTGCGGTCCGCGTGGGTGGGTTCGGTGGCGTCGAGGGCCTCCGAACCTGGCTACGCGAGAACGCGATCGACGCTGTCGTGGATGCGACCCATCCCTTCGCCGCGAAGGTGAGCGCGCACGCGGCCACCGCCGCGGCCGAGCTGGACATCCCGGCGCTGCATCTGCGCCGCCCGGAGTGGGTGCAGCGGGGCGGTGACCTGTGGACCCGGGTGCCCGATCTCGCGTCGGCGGCCGCGGCCCTGACCGACCGCGACGAACAGGTCCTGCTGACCATCGGCCGCCAGGGCGTCGGCGCGTTCGTCGGCTGCACGGGGCACGGTTTCGTGATCCGCTCCATCGACGCTCCCGAGGTCCCGCTGCCGCCGCGTGCCAAGCTGTTGCTGGCGCGTGGGCCGTTCACTTTCGATGAAGAACTCGTGCTGATGTCGCGCCATCGCATCGATGTGCTGGTCACCAAGAACAGCGGCGGTGAGCAGACCGAGGCGAAGATCTTCGCTGCCCGCACCGCGGGTCTGCCGGTGATCATGGTCGACCGGCCACCGCTGCCCGCGGGCGCGGTCACCGTGGCCGAGGTCGGCGACGCTGTCGAGTGGTTGCGCGAGTCCGCGTCGCACCGGGTGCGCTGAATCCGGTCGCGTTCGGTCGGGCCGCGGGTGGGTCGAACCGGAGTCAGCGTGGCGTCGGCGGTGTGAAGATCGTCGGCAGCTGGTCGAACCAGTGCAGGACCGCGCGCTCGTAGGCGATGCCGAATTCCAGGGTCGCCCGCTGGTTGGGGGCCAGGGCGGTCTCGTCTTCGTCGAGGTAGCGGTCGAGGCGATCCTGATGAATGTTCTTGTTGGCGGCGATGATTCGATCCCGATGAACCGGATCCAGGTGCTCGCCGAAGGACAGCGTGAGCAGTAGCGGCACCCGGATGGTCTCCGCGCCCGGATCGCGCCCGATCCATTCCGCGAAGGCCTCGCGCCCGATATCGGTGATCCGGTACGGCGTGCGCTCCCTGGCGCCGCGTTCGCCCTTGGTCACCAGGCCCGCGGCGTCCATCGTGGACAGTTCGCGATAGACCTGGCTCTGCGTGATGGTCCAGAAGTCGCCGATGCGTTGCTGGGCCTGGGTGGCTAGATCCCAGCCCGACTTCGGACCCTCGTGCAGGAACCCGAGTAGCGAGGCCGCGGTGGAGTTCAGTGGGCGGCGTCGGGTCGCGATGTCGGTCAACGGTCAACTCCCTTCGAACTACATTCCTAAGTGGAACGTTACGCCTGGGTGGGCGGTTCGCCAATAGTGCCGCCTGTCGCGGCGAGTTCGCCGGGCCGGGTGCGGCGGTGATGCTCGCGCGCTGAGCACCACCGCCGCGGTGGTCGACCCGTCAGGCTCAGGCCAACGCGAGGTTCAGGATGTCACCGTCGGCCAGTTCGTAGGACGCCAGTGTTGCGGAGTCCTCGAGCTTGATCTCGCTCTCGGTGATGAGCTGCTGATCAGCCACCGGAACGCCGGTCTGTTCCTTGATGAGAACCTTCAGGTCCTGCACGGTGGCTGTGGTGTCGACACTGACCGAGATGGGCTCGCCGTCCAAGCCGTTGACCGTCACGGTGATGGCGCTCGCGGTCTCGGCGAGGGGTGCCCCTGGCACGCTGGGCAACTTGGGTGCGACGGGCGCGGCCGGCAGCTCGGGTGCGCCCGGCAGCTTCGGTGTGCCCGGCAGCTCGGGTGTGCCCGGCAGCTCGGGAACCCCGGGTACCGAGGGCGCCGAGGGGAGGGGCGGCAGGGCCGACGCGGTGACCGGCAGGATCCCGGCGACGGGAACCGCGATGGCGGCGGCTATCAGGCCGGCCGTCACACCGCGCCGTAATCGGGTGCTGAGGGTGTGCTGTGCGTGGTGCTGAACACTCATCGTGGTGAATCCTTTCATCGTCCTCGTGGGACGCGTTGGGGAATCGAACCAGGAAACGAGCTGTCACGCTGTTGTGCTCGCGGGCAGGCCCGCGGAACCAGTGTGCCACCGCAGGTGCGGATCGCCGGGCCTCGCCGACCGCGAGGGTCGCCGAGGATCGCGGCGGTTTTCGGTCGCCCACGGGTCGCCGGGGGTGCCTGCTGCGCCGATTCGGCAGCCGCTCGGCGCGGGTCGTGCGGGGTGCCGACCGTGCGGTTGCCGATGTCCCGACGCGGACTACCGGCTCGGCACCGACCCGTACCTGCGCGAGGTGAAGACGCGGGTGCCTTCCGGCGTGTCGAAGGTGGTGGTGGTCGAGGATCCGATGATCAGCAGTGTGCGCATGTCGACCTCGTCCGGATCCAGCTCGCCCAAGGTGGTCACCCGGACCGATTCGGTCGGCCCGCCGACATCGCGGCCCAGCACCACCGGCGTCTGTGGCGGGCGGTGTTCGAGCAGTACCTCGCGCATGGCGCCGACCTGCCAGCCTCGTTGCGAGGAGGCCGGGTTGTAGATCGCGATAGCCATATCGGCCGCGGCGACCGCCGAAAGACGTTGTGCGACAACATCCCACGGTTTGAGCCGGTCCGACAACGAGATCATCGCGTAGTCGTGGCCCAGCGGCGCGCCGACCCGGCTCGCCACCGCGTTGGCGGCGGTCAGGCCCGGCAGCACCCGCACCGGGACATCCTTGAACTGTGGTTCGGCCGACACCTCGAGGACGGCAGCCGCCATGGCGAAAACGCCCGGATCGCCGGAGGATACGACGGCGACGCGAGCACCACGCTTGGCCATATCGAGGGCCATCGCGGCCCGTTCGGATTCGACCTTGTTGTCGCTGGCGTGCCTGCGCTGACCCGCCTGCTCGGGGACGCGATTGATGTAGGTGGTGTAGCCGACGAGATCCGTCGCCTCGGCCAATGCGGCGCTGACCTGGGGCGTCGTCCAGTCCGCGTCGCCGGGACCGAGACCGATGACAACGACTTCGCCCGGCACAGCCGCTGATCCCTCCGGCGAGACGCGCGGTGCGGTCACGAGGCCACTGGGCGCGGAGGCCGCGGCTGTGCGGTTCGGCTCGGCCGCCGCGGTGATCGAGCGGTCGGGCCGGGACTCGACAGATGCCGTGCGGTCAGGCGCGGTGGTTGTCAGGTCCGCCGCGGTGGCGGGCTGCCGGCCGGAAGCATCGCGAACGGGGATCGCTGTGGTCGGCGTCGGACCAGGGACGAGGGTGATGGAGAAGTACGGAACGTCCGCCTCGTCGACGTCGGCCGCGGCGAGTACCCGCTGACGCGTGCTGCTCGCGCGTTCGACGTAGTAGGCGTCCTGTAGCCGACCGGAATCCGAAAGCGCCTGGCGCACACCGGGAAACGTGCGCCCCAGCTTCATGATCGCGGCGGCGTCCGTCTCGCGCAGGCGCTCGGTCAGTTCTGCCACGGGCATGGTGCCGGGCAGCACCGTCAGCACCTGCTCACCCTCGACGAGGGGAGTGCCCAGCGCCGCCGATGCCGCACTGACCGAGGTGATACCGGGAACGATCTCGGCGTCGAATCGATCGGCCAGTCGCCGGTGCATGTGCATATAGGAGGAGTAGAACAGCGGATCACCGGCGGCGAGCAGCGCGACGGTGCGCCCCGCGGCCAGGTGGGTGGCCAGGCGCGCGGCCGCCTGCTCGTAGAACTCGTCGATCGCCCCCTGATACCCACCGGGGTGATCGGTCGTCTCCACGGTCACCGGGTAGACGAGGTGCTCCTCGATCTGCCCCGGGCGCAGGTACGGCGCCGCGATGGCGCGCGAGATGCTGCGCCCGTGCTTGGCGCTGTGGAACGCGACCACATCGGCTTCGGCGATGAGCCGGGCGGCCTTCACCGTCACCAATTCCGGATCGCCGGGACCAAGGCCGATACCCCACAGTTTGCCGGTGCTGATCTCACTCACTCCTGTTCGCTCGCAATCGCATTCAGTGCCGAAGCGGTGATCGCGCTGCCACCCCGCCTGCCGCGGACGGTCAAATACTCGATCCCGTCGAAGTCGATCAGCGCCTGCTTGGATTCGGCGGCCCCGATGAACCCGACCGGGATGCCGATGATCGCGGCGGGTCGCGGCGCACCGGCGTCGAGCATGTCGAGCAGATGGAACAGCGCGGTCGGTGCGTTGCCGATGGCTACCACCGCACCGTCGAGCTGCTCGCGCAGCAGTTCCAGTGCCGCCACCGAGCGTGTGTTGCCCAGTCGCGCGGCGAGTTCGGGCACGCGCGGATCGGTGAGGTTGCACAGCACCGCGTTGTCGGCGGGCAGGCGCTTGCGGGTCACCCCCGAGGCGACCATATTGGCATCGCAGATGATCGGCTTGCCCGCGTGCAGCGCGGCGCGCGCGGCGGCGACCACACCGGCGGAGTAGGCGATATCGGGGGCCAGGTCGACTTGACCGCAGCCGTGGATCATTCGCACCGCCACCCGCTCGACATCGGCGGGGAAACCGGCGAGATCGGCCTCGGCGCGGATCGTCGCGAACGAGCGCCGATAGATCTCGGCCCCGTCGGTGAGGTAGCTGGTACGCACGTCGGACATGCCGACAACCCTAGAACCTGGGTCTGACGTGGTGTCCGGCGGCTCAGGTACGGGGGCGTTCGAGAATGCGTGACATCACCAGCGAGCTGCGGGTGCGCCCGACGCGCGCGTTCTCCCTGATCCGTTCGACCGTCACTTCGATCTCGGCCATATCGGTGGCCATCACGTGCACGAGCGCGTCGGCCTCGCCCGCGATGGTCCACACTCCGACGACCTGCGGGATCGGTTCGAGGGTGCGGCGTAGCTCGGCCGGTGAGATGTTGTCGCGGTAGTAGACCTCGACATACGCCTCGGTCGTCCAGCCGAGCGCGGCCGGGTTGACCTGGGCGGTGAACCCGGTGATCTGCCCGCTCGCGACCATCTTGTCCACCCGCCGCTTCACCGCGGGCGCGGACAATCCGACCACCGAACCGATCTCCTGGAACGAGGCGCGGGCGTGGATGAGCAGCTCCGCGAGAATTCGCCGATCGATATCGTCCACGTCGACCCTTCGCTTCCATTCGCAACGATTCCCCATTCTTACACCGAAATGCGCAACGAATCGGTGTTCCCTGCGCAATGGAGCGGCAATTACGGTCGTGGAAACCGTCCGCGCTGCCGCCAGGAGTCCTGATGACCGCCGCTAGCCCCCTTCGCGTCTCCGCACCGGCACGGACCGCGTCACCGCGCCGCTATGTGCTGTGCCGCCCCGACCATTTCGAGGTCACCTACGCGATCAACCCGTGGATGGATCCGGCCGCCCCCGTCGACCGGGCGCGCGCGCTCGCCCAGTGGGAGATCCTGCGCGCGAGCCTGGAAGCCCACGGGCACACGGTGGAAACGGTGCCGGGCGAGCCCGGTTTGCCGGATATGGTTTTCGCCGCCAACAGCGGCATCGTGATCGGTGGGCACGCACTCTCCGCTAGATTCGCTCACCCTGAACGTGCCGACGAGGGCCCCGCTTTCCATCAGTGGTTCGCCGCCAGGGAACTGCGCGAGCTGGCCGCTGCGGCCGAAATCAACGAGGGGGAGGGCGATTTCGCGTTCGCCGGACAGCGCATTCTGGCCGGTGTCGGATTCCGTTGTTCGTTGTCCGCGCATGCGGAGGTCGAGCGGTATTTCGAGGTGCCGGTGGTGTCGCTCGAGTTGGTCGACCCGCGCTTCTATCACCTCGACACCGCGCTGATGGTCCTCGACGACACCACCATCGCCTACTATCCGGCCGCGTTCAGCCCCGCCGCTCGCGAAGTACTGACCGCGCTCTACCCGGACGCGATCCTCGCCGACGACAACGACGCGCTCTCCTTCGGTTTGAACGGCCTCAGCGACGGCGAACACGTCTTCCTCGATCCCGGCGCCACCGGGCTCATCGCGCAGCTGCGCGAGCGCGGGTTCGTTCCCGTCCCGGTCGACATGTCCGAACTGCGCAAGGGTGGCGGCGGCGTGAAGTGCTGCGTACTCGAGCTGCACAGCCGCCGCGACACGACCGTCGGGTAGCCGAGGACGGCACACCCTGCTCTACGGGTTCGTGCCGCGGATGATGGGGGAGTCGCCGAGCAGCGTCGCGATGCCGCCGCAGCCGAGTGAGAGCGAACCACTGCGCGCTGATCGGGGCCGTCGCGGCGGGGCCTGGGCCGAGTTACGCGTGCCCGCCGGTCTGCGACCGTCGGTGACGGACACGCGTAACTCGGTGGGGCCTCACTCGTATTCGGTGCCGCCGTCGCGCAGCAGGTACGCGGCGGAGACGATCTTGCCGATCGCCCGGCCGCCGAGAATCGGCGACTGCCGTTCGGTGGCAGGCCGCACCACGAGGCCCTCGCGGATATTGGTGCCCGCGCCGCTGACGGTTTCGGCGCCCTCGGCCAATTCCAGCAGCAACTCCGCGTCGTAGGCGCCCTCGAAGAGGACCGGCACGCGCGGCAGGGCGAGGCCGAGGTCGTGGAGCAGGGCGCTGATCTCGTGATGGCCGAGCCAGCGAGCCGGCGCTGTGCCCGCATCCACCGCGATATCGAACAGTCCGAAGCCGAGCGAGGAGTCTTGGGCGGCGGACGCGCCGTAGTGCAGGTCCTGTACGCCCGCGCCGTACACCTCACCGAACAGACCGACGCGGTCCGCGTCGAGCGCGGCGGCAAGCTTGCGAGCGGCCTCATCGAGCCCGTGGGCGCGAACGGCGCGCCAGTACAGGTTGCCATCGGCCTCGGTCAGCGACAGCGACCGGCCACCGACGCCCTTGGACGACACCAGGATTCGGTCACCGTCACGCACGTAGGTGAGCAGGCAGGCGGTGCCGTGGATCTTCTCCGTCGCCACCACCGGCTCCCCGGCCGTGAAGATATCAGGAAACCGTTTGATGTTCTCGACATCGACCCACCGCAGCAGATCCGGCGCCGACTCGACCTGCCCCGACATCGAGACCGGCACCGGCGGAACCCATTTCACGACTCCGAGCGACTCGGCGAAATCGGTCCCCGCTGCGGCGGCCTCGGCGAGATCCACGCCGCCCAGCGCGGTCGGCGTGCACACGATGCCCTGCGATACCTCACCACGCAAACGCACCGCCTTCACCCGATTGCGCTGCGAGCCCGCGAGTTTCCCGGTCAAGCCGAGCTCAGCGATCAGCTCCTCGGGTAGCACCGACTGTTCCGGAATGTAGACCGCGTGATCCCCCGTCGAGAACTGACCCTTCGCGACCACCGCCCGGTACAACCCGACCTGGGCCAACTCGAGCCGATCGGCATTCGGATGCGGAACAACGACGAGCCGCTCGGCCGTCACCTGCAGTGTGGACATGGGAACCCCCTCATAGTGAGAAGGCAAGGGTACGAGATGTTTCCGGCATCGTCGATCGAGTTTCGTTCGGCCGCCGACGCGGATCAGGGAGCGGTCGTCGCCTCGTCGATATCGATGCGATAGCCGTGGTCGGTGGCGACGACATCGGTGACGGGTCCGCGTGGACGGCCGCAGCGGCGGTCGCACCCCGACCAGTGCTGGCGACCTGTCACGGTGACGGCGTCGGCCGCAACCAGTTCGTTCCGCACCGGCTGCTCGGAAGCCTCAGGCGCGGTGACGTTCTCGGCGGGCAGCACGTTCCCCGGATCGGTGGGTGCGGTGGTGCTCTCGGCCGACCGCACGGTGACTGCTGAGGCGTCGGCCCGATCGGGAAGGACACGGTCGGATTCGACGGCGGCGGCCAGGTCGGCCCGGACATCGGTGCGTGACTTCGCGCAACCGGGGCGCCCGGCGCAGGCGCTGACCTGCAGCCACGGGGAATTCGCGTCGAAGATCAGGCCCATCGGCGCGAGCACTCGCACCACCGTTTCGGCGGGTCCCTCGTCCAGGTCGGTGATCACCAGGCTGCGCCACGGGGTGACGAAGACGGGTCGTTCGACAGCGGCCAGGAATTCGGCCGTTCTGGCCGACAAGGTGCCGAGCGGTATCCCCGCGCCGAGTGTGACGAGGCCGTTCTCCTGGTCGAGCCATCCGATCGGAACAGCGTGTGTCGCACCGAGTTCGAGAGGTGCACCGACGGGGGAGCGGTCCAATGTCCGCACCACCGATTCGACCCCGCCCGGAATTTCGTGCAGTCGCCACTGTCCGGAATCGCTGGTTCCCCGTAGATCGAGAAAGCCGCGCGCCGCGTCGAGCATCACGTCGATCGCCTCGCCCGCGGTGACCCGAATTCCGGTGTCGGCGCCCGCCAGCAGCAGGGCGAACTCGTCGTCGCCCACCGCGTGAACGCCGATGTCGCCGTGCAGCGTGCTCACATCGCCGCGTCCGTCGTCGAGGGTGAACAGCACTCGTCCCGGCAGCTCCGCCAGCAGCGGATCGCCGCGCAATCCGGCGTCGAGGTCGACCGCGAGCCCGTGTACGTCCGCGAAACCGCCGACGCGCCCGGACAGTGGGGAGGCCACGATATTGCGCACCCGTTCATGGGTCCGGCTCGGCAACAGTCCCGCCGCCCCCAGGCGT
This sequence comes from Nocardia sp. NPDC059195, assembly GCF_042754695.1. Taxonomy (NCBI): domain Bacteria; kingdom Bacillati; phylum Actinomycetota; class Actinomycetes; order Mycobacteriales; family Nocardiaceae; genus Nocardia; species Nocardia sp. NPDC059195. Next base: position 27,887 of record NZ_JBHZBG010000041.1, read on the forward strand.
TGCGCGAGTTCGGAGGCGTCACGCACCTGCCGCAGCTGAATGTTGCCCCGCGAGGTCAGCTCGAGATTCCCGTTGCCGAGATCGCGTGCCGCATCGGCCAGCGCCTGCAACTGCGCCGATTCCAACCGCCCGCCCGGCACACGAATCCGCGCCAGCGGCCCGTCGGCCGCCTGATGCAACCGCAGAACCCCTGGACAAGAATCGGGCGCACTCCTGGTCATGATGCTCCAGCCTACGACGCGCCGACTGCGCCCCGAACCCCGCCGTGATCGGCCCAGGGCGGTCCCCGCCCACTCCGGCGAGCGGTCGACCAGCTGCGGCCTGCCTTGCCGGCGCGACGGCGCAGACTCGCGTGACGGTGCGGTTCGGGGGTATTCGCCTAGGGTGAGTGGCGGATCCTTCGCCAGCCGAGCACTGACAGGAGAGCCGCCACATGCTGCGTGAATTCGTGGACAAGCGTGTTGTTCCCGCACTCGACCGGGTCGCGCAGGCGCAGGCACCGGTGGTGAATCGTTACGTCGACTGGTTGGGCCACCGACATCCCGAGGATGCGCCGGTGGAGATCGTGCAGCGGCTGTCACGCCAGTACCTGGTGGTCGTCACCGCCAGCGGCGTCACCGTCGGGCTCACCGCCGCGGTCCCCGGGGTGGGCACCCTGCTCGGTCTGGCCGCGACCGGTGTGGACACCCTCGTGTTCCTCGAGGCGTCGTCGGCGCTGTCGGTCGGTGCGGCCGCGGCGTACGGTCTCGATCCCGACGACCCGAGGCTGGCGCAGCTGGTGTCGAAGGTGGTGCTCGGCGAAGGTGGCACGAAGGTGCTCGAGGAGACCGCGGGCCACAAGAAGGGCCAGTGGCTCTCGGTCGTCACCGACCACATTCCCGGCCTGGCGAGCATGCCCGACTCCCCGGCTAAGCGTTTCATCGTCAACTACCTGGTCAAACGCACGCTGCTGCTGTTCGGCACGCTGATCCCCGCGGGTATCGGTGCGGTCATCGGCGGCGTCGGCAACAACGCCCTCGGCCAACTGGTGATCGCGAACGTGTACCGCAATCTCGGCACCGGCTCCCCGGAGATGGTCGCCGCGGGCACCGGCCGGCCGACGACTTGACCTTCGAGTCACTCGAACCCCGATCATGAAACGGTGCCCGACACCGAGCTGATCACCATCGGAGCTTTCGCCCGCACCTGCGGCCTGAGCGCCAGTGCCCTGCGTTTTTACGCGGACGCAGGCATCCTCGTCCCCGCCGTCGTCGACGACATCACCGGCTACCGCTACTACGCCCCCGAACAGACCGACACCGCCCGCCTGATCCGGCACCTGCGCGCCGTCGACATGCCGCTACCGGCTGTCGCCGCCGTCCTCGCCGACCCAGCCGATGCGGCCGACCTGGTAGACGAGCACCTGGCCGCCATGGACCGTCGCTCGGCCGAGATTCGCACCGCCACGATCGCGGCCCGCGCGGCCATGCGAGTTCACCCGGAATCGCCGAACACCCACGACTCGGTAGACCGGGAAGATCCTCAGCACTCGCCGACCCGAGGCGAGGCATCCGACGCCCTATGGATGAGCGGACCCGCGCTCGCGGCCGCGGTCGACCAAGTCGCGACCGCCACTCTCACCGATCCGACCATGCGGGTACTGGACACGATTCTCTTCGAAGTGGACGCGCAGGAGCTGACGCTCACCGCAACCGACCGCTACCGATTGGCGACCCGCACGCTACACACGACAGGCAAGGCCGCACGGTCATGGACAGCCACCATCGACGCCGCCGACCTTCGATCGGCCGTGTCCTGGCTGCGCCGACAGTATTCCGTGGCTATCGTCGCGACCGCATCAGGTATCGAATTCACCACGGCCGCTGAGGATTCCGGCGGCAACCGGCGTACCGCCGCGCGAGGCCGCGGCGAACGGCCCGGCGACAGGGATCTCGACGCACACGCCGACCGCGTCGACGGCGATGTCGGGCACGGAGCGTCGGGCGTTCGGCTCGGCCAGAAAACCGATGCTGCCCGCCGCCACTGCCGCCGTTCGACCGAGGACTTCCCCGACTATCGAGAAATGCTGGCGGCACTGCCACCGGTCAGCACAAGAGTTGTGCTCGCCCGTGCGGATCTGCTCCATTCGCTGGAAAACGCAGGTTCATCCACGGTGGCGCTCCATGTGTACCCACCGAACGCGGTGTCCATCACAGCCGGCGGCACCCCCGCACGGCTCGCCACCACCGCGGAGACGCCGGACAGACCTGCGAACGCCGAGCCTGCCACGCCCGAGGCCGACCACAGCTGCGTCACTCGACGATCTCTCGCCGCCGAGATCACCGGCCCCTCGATGACCATCCACTTCGCCGTCACCACCCTCTACCCCGCCATCGCAGGCGCGGTCGGCGCCGACGTGATGCTCGACCTCATCGCCCCGGACATGCCCGTGCTGGTCCGTTCCGCCGACGACGGCGACCTGTCGACCCTGGTCATGCCGCGCAAACCCGAACCCACCGAGGAGACCTCCCGATGACCACCGCCGACCCGATCATGACCCGAATCACCCAGGGCGTCACCGACTTCCGGACCGGCGACGCCGATGGTGCCCGCACCACCCTGCTCGAGGTCTGGGCCGACATCGGTCCCGCCGGTGACCCGCTGCACCGATGCGCCCTCGCCCACTACCTGGCCGACGTCTACGACGACCCGGCCGAAGCCCTGGTCTGGGACGTCCGCGCCCTCGACGCCGCCGACGCCCTCACCGACACCCGCCTCAACGACTATCACGCGGGCCTCCAGGTCGCCGGCTTCTACCCCTCCCTGCACCTGAACCTCGCCGACAACTTCCGCCGCCTCGGTGCCTTCCCGGCTGCAACCCGCCACCTCGAAGAGGCCCGCGAACGCCTCGATATCCTCCCGGACGACGACTACGGCGCGCTGATCCGACGCATCGTTCCCGAGATCGCCCTGGCGATCGCGTCCAACGACACCACCCGCCGCCCCACCCCTTGACGACGTCGACCACCCACACGCGCCGCAGGTGGTCGGCGAACGCGTACATCTGGTCGGACACCGACTTCGGCGGCGGCTGTTCGGTCGAGTCGATCATGATCGGCAGCGTCGAGGCGGTCGCCCCGATCGCTGAACACCGCCGCGCAGCGCCGCCGCAGATCAAGATCATCAAGCAATGGTGCAGGAGCGCTCTCGGGTGATGCCCGCGCCATTGCCTGCTGATCGATTGTCCAGCGGTGGGGAGCGGGCTGGAAAGTTGCGGGCGAGGCGGGCCCAGTAGCATCGTCTTGCTCGGCGGGCGACGAGGAAACCGGTGGAAATCCGGTGCGGTCGCGCCACTGTGAACAGCCAGACCCTCTCCGGCGAGCACCGCAACTCCCCGATGGGCGCGTAACCCGAGGAAGGTCTCACCCTGTGATCCTGCTGCTGTCCACCTCCGACACCGACCTGCTGAGCGCTCGCGCGAGCGGCGCCGAGTACCGCTGGGGCAACCCCGCCCGGCTGCTGGTGGAGGATCTGCCGGGACTGCTCGACGGCGCCGACCTGGTGATCGTGCGGATCCTCGGCGGCAAGCGCGCGTGGGAAGAGGGCCTCGACGCGATTCGGGCGAGCGGGGTGCCGATGGTGGCGCTGGGCGGCGAGATCGCGCCCGATGCCGAGCTGATGGAATGCTCGACGGTGCCGGTCGGTGTCGCGGCCGATGCGCACAACTATCTCGCCGCGGGCGGGGCCGAGAACCTGCTCCAGTTGCACAATTTCCTGTCCGACACGGTGTTGCTGACCGGACACGGTTTCGAACCGCCCGCGCAACTGCCCACCTGGGGCGAGCTCGACCGGTCCCCGCGAATCCTCGAACCGCACGCCCCGACCGTCGCCGTCGTCTACTACCGCGCCCAGCACCTGGCGGGCAACACCGCCTACGTCGAGGCGCTGTGCAAGGCGATCGAGGCCAAGGGCGCCCGGCCGCTGCCGGTCTACGCCGCCTCGCTGCGCACCGCCGAACCCGAACTCCTCACCCTGCTCGGCCGTGCCGACGCCCTCGTGGTGACCGTCCTCGCGGCGGGTGGCAGCAAGCCCGCGACCGCGTCGGCCGGTGGTGACGACGAAGCCTGGGATGTGGCCGCGCTCGCCGCCCTCGACGTGCCGATCCTGCAGGGCCTGTGCCTGACCAGTGGCCGCGCGCAGTGGGAGGCCAACGACGACGGCCTGTCGCCGCTCGATGTGGCGACGCAGGTCGCGGTGCCCGAATTCGACGGCCGGATCATCACGGTGCCGTTCTCCTTCAAGGAATTCGACGCAGACGGGCTGTCGGCGTATGTCCCCGATCCCGAACGCTGCGCCCGCGTGGCGGGGATCGCCGTGCGCCACGCCCGCTTGCGCCACATCCCGGCCGCCGACAAGCGGATCGCGATCATGCTCTCGGCCTATCCGACCAAGCACGCCCGCATCGGCAATGCCGTCGGCCTCGACACCCCAGCGAGTGCGATCCGTCTGCTCACGGAATTGCGTACCGCCGGTTACGATCTCGGTGATATCGACGAGATCCCCGGCCTGGTGGAACGCGACGGCGACGCGCTGATCCACGCGCTGATCGCCGCGGGCGGTCAGGATCCGGAGTGGTTGAGCGCGGAACAGTTGGAGGGCAACCCGATTCGCATCGGTGCCACCACCTACACCCGCTGGTTCGAATCCCTGCCCGCGGACCTGGGCGAGGCTGTCGTCGAGGCGTGGGGGCCGGCGCCGGGCGAACTCTACGTCGACCGATCGGCCGATCCCAAGGGTGAGATCGTCATCGCCGCACTGCGGTTCGGCAATGTGGTGCTCATGGTGCAGCCGCCTCGCGGGTTCGGCGAGAACCCCGTGGCGATCTACCACGATCCCGATCTGCCGCCCAGCCACCACTATCTCGCCGCCTACCGCTGGCTGTCCGCGCCCGACGGTTTCGGCGCGGACGCGATGGTGCACCTGGGTAAGCACGGCAACCTGGAGTGGCTGCCCGGCAAGACCCTCGGCATGTCCGCCTCCTGCGGCACCGACGCGGCGCTGGGCGACCTGCCGCTGATCTACCCGTTCCTGGTCAACGATCCGGGCGAGGGCACCCAGGCCAAGCGGCGCGCCCACGCCACCCTCGTCGACCACCTGATCCCGCCGATGGCGCGCGCCGAAACCTACGGCGACATCTCTCGTTTGGAGCAGTTGCTCGACGAGCACGCCAATATCTCCGCCCTCGACCCGGCCAAACTGCCCGCCATCCGCCAGCAGATCTGGACCCTGATGCGCGCGGCCAAGATGGACCACGACCTCGGCCTCGCCGAACGTCCCGAGGAAGACGTCTTCGACGACATGCTCCTGCACGTCGACGGCTGGCTGTGCGAGATCAAGGACGTCCAGATCCGCGACGGCCTGCACATCCTCGGGCAGGCGCCCGAGGGTGACATGGAACTCGACCTGGTGCTGGCCATGCTGCGCGCCCGCCAACTGTGGGGCGGCGAACAGAACGTGCCCGGTCTGCGCGAAGCCTTGGGTCTCAGTGAGGCCGGCGACGAATCCCGCGAACGCGTGGACACCGCAGAGGGTCGCGCCCGCGATCTCCTCGCCGCGTTGCAGGCAACGGACTGGTCGGCGGACGCCGTCGACACCGTCGTCGACGACCATGCCGCCGCGATTCTCGCTGGGGGAGTGGGGAATCCGACCACGGCCGACGCGACTGCCGCAGCAGGCTCCGAGCGCACCTTCTCGTCCGACGAGGTCGCGCGCCTGGACGCGGTGACGACCGTCTTGCGGTTCGCCGCGACCGAGGTCGTGCCCCGCCTGCGCGAAACCCGCATCGAGATCGCCCGCGTCCTGCACGCTCTCAACGGCGGTTTCATCCCAGCGGGCCCCAGCGGATCCCCGCTGCGCGGCCTGATCAACGTGCTGCCGACCGGCCGCAACTTCTACTCCGTCGACCCCAAGGCCGTCCCCTCGCGGCTGGCCTGGGAGACCGGTCAGGCGATGGCGGAATCGCTGCTCGCCCGATACCTGGCCGATCACGGCGAGTACCCGAAGTCGGTCGGGCTGTCGGTGTGGGGCACTTCGGCGATGCGCACCTCCGGCGACGACATCGCGGAAGTCTTCGCGCTGCTGGGCGTTCGGCCGGTGTGGGACGAGGCGAGCCGCCGCGTCACCGCGCTCGAGGTGATCTCCCTCGACGAACTCGCCCGCCCGCGCATCGACGTCACCGTCCGCATCTCCGGCTTCTTCCGCGACGCGTTCCCGCACGTGCTCGCCCTGCTCGACGACGCGGTCCGCCTGGTCGCCGACCTCGACGAGCCCGCCGAGTCGAATTACGTTCGCGCGCACGCCCAGTCGGACCTCGCCGAACACGGCGACACCCGTCGCGCCACCACCCGCATCTTCGGCTCCAAGCCGGGTACCTACGGCGCCGGTCTGCTGCAGCTCATCGACTCCAAGAGCTGGCGCACCGACGACGACCTCGCGCAGGTCTACACCACCTGGGGCGGCTACGCCTACGGCCGCGACCTCGACGGCGCCCCCGCCGCCGACGACATGCGCACCGCCTACAAGCGCATCGCGGTCGCCGCCAAGAACACCGACACCCGCGAACACGACATCGCCGACTCCGACGACTACTTCCAGTACCACGGCGGCATGGTCGCGACCGTCCGCGCGCTGACCGGCAAGAACCCCGAGGCCTACATCGGCGACTCCACCCGCCCCGATGCCGTGCGCACCCGCACATTGTCGGAGGAGACCGCTCGCGTCTTCCGCGCCCGCGTGGTGAACCCGCGCTGGCTCGAGGCGATGCGCCGCCACGGGTACAAGGGCGCGTTCGAGATGGCGGCCACCGTCGACTACCTGTTCGGTTATGACGCGACCACCAATGTCGTCGCCGACTGGATGTACGAGAAGCTGTCGGAGAGTTACGTTTTCGACGATGTGAACCGCAAGTTCATGGAGCAGTCGAACCCCTGGGCGCTGCACGGCATCGCCGAACGGCTCCTGGAAGCGGCCGAGCGCAAGCTCTGGGAGCACCCCGAGCAGGAGACGCTGGACAAGCTGCGCCAGGTCTACCTGGAAACCGAGGGTGAGCTGGAGTGACTCGACTTGCCGCAAAACTGCAACACGTTCTAGTGTGAGGAATGGTGTGTTGGCGCGATCCCGCCCAGCACACGCAGCGAAAGGGTCACGATGAGTATCTCCCTGGGTTACTTCACGCATGCGGACGGCGTCTTCGCGCCGATGCGGTACTCGCTGAGCCTGTGGTCGCCCAGCACACTGTCCGGTCCGCCGGTGTGCGGGTTGATGGCGCGCGAAGTGGAAGCGGGCTATTGCGCAGACGGGTTCAGCCCGGCGCGATTGACCGTCGACCTGCACCGTCCGGTACCCGCCGTGCCGCTGACGGTCGCCAGCGAACTGGTGCGTGACGGCAAACGGGTCCGTTCGGTGGCGATCGTCGTGCGCGCCGACGGCGAGATCGTCGCCCGTGGCAGCGCGCTCCTGCTCAAACGTTCGACCCAACCGCCGGGCGATGTCTGGCGCCCCGATCGGGATCGGCCGCTGCCCCCGCCCACTGTGCTGGCCACCATCGACGAGGCGATGCACCTGTTCGGCAGTGACGGGCAGGGCTGGTCGGCGAATATGACCGAACACCAGAACGACACTCGCAAACGTAAGTGGATGCGCAATATCCCGGTCGTCGTGGGGGAGCGGTCGTCCCCGTTCTGCTACGCCGCGATGACCGGCGAGCAGACCAGTCTGGTCACCAACTGGGGCACCGAGGGCATCGGTTTCATCAATACCGATGTGTCGATCACGTTCTCGCGCATGCCCGTCGGCCACGACATGGGTATCGAGGCGGAGAGTCACCTCAGCGACGACGGGATCGCGGCCGGTGCCGCGGTGCTCTACGACGAGCAGGGCGCGTTCGGTATCTGCACGACCACCGCGCTGGCCAACGAACGCAGACAGATCCGCGGCGCCGTCATCGACGAGCTGTCGGAGTCGTTCGCGGCGGACGCGCTCAGGCAGCCGCAAGTCCGGTGAATGCCCTGTTCCTGGTCACCTCGGCGCGGAAATCAATGTCACGATGAGTTCGTCGGCGATCGACTCCGCCTTCACCATGCCCGTGCCCAGGTACAGGGTCGCCGCGCGAGGGCGGCCGTCGGCCAGTGGCACCACCGAGACCGCGTCGACGCGGCGGCCCGCGAGCTCGTCGTAGGGTGCCTCGTCGGTGACGTCGAACGCGGTGTATTTGCCGGAGTTGGCGACGTACTCGATGTTCACGGGGTCGACCAGTGGCTCGAACGGGTCCCGCCACGGCGCCCCGCCGATGCGCAGTTCCGCACCGTCGACACCGGCGTCGAGGAGCAGGGTCGAACCGTTGTGGAAGGTGAATTCGATCGGGCCCTCGGTGCGGTCGATCTCGTCGCCCAGGACATAGAACATCCGGCGGACGGCGATGATGGTCCCGTCGACCGCGGCATTGAGCGCGGTGCGGCCGTGCTCGTCGGTGTCGGACATAGGTTTCCTCTGCAGCGGTCGATGCCGGGCGGATGAAACATCATGTCGCCGCGCGCCCACCGCGCGCAACTCGGCCCCGGCGTGTTCGTCCCGCGCACAACGCGGCGCCGCCCCACTCGTAAAGTGGATCCATGGTGGATATCGACACCACCGACGCGGTGGAACGCGCGGCGGAGCTGCTGAGCGGGCGCCGCACCGTGGTGATCTCCGGTGCGGGGCTGAGCACCGACAGCGGTATTCCCGACTACCGCGGGCCCCAGTCGCCGCCACGTAACCCGATGACCTATCAGCAGTTCGTCGGCGACCCGGTGTTCCGGCAACGGTATTGGGCACGCAACCACATCGGCTGGCGGCGCATGGACGCCGCCCGGCCCAACCCCGGTCATCGCGCCGTCGCGCGGCTGGAGCGGGCAGGCGTGGTGTCGGGAGTGATCACCCAGAACGTGGACCTGCTGCACATGAAGGCGGGGGCGCGCCGGGTGATCGATCTGCACGGAACTTACGCGCGAGTGCGCTGTCTGGACTGCGCGAAGCTGATCTCGCGGATGACGCTCGCGCAACACCTCGAAGCCGCCAATCCCGGTTTCGCGGAAAATGTTTCGGCGCGGGCTTCGGGTATCGAAGTGGCACCCGACGCGGACGCCGTGGTGACCGATACCGACCGATTCCGGATGGTCGACTGCATGGCGTGCGGTGGAATGCTCAAACCCGACATCGTGTATTTCGGTGAGAATGTGCCCCCCGACCGGGTGGAAGCCGCTTTCGGCATGGTCGAACAAGCACAGGCGATACTGGTGGCCGGTTCCTCGCTGACGGTGATGTCGGGCCTGCGCTTCGTGCGCAGAGCAGCGAAAAACGGTGTGCCAGTGGTGATCGTGAATCGCGGACGCACCCGCGGCGACGAACTCGCCACCCTCCGAATCGACGCGGGTTGCTCGGAAACATTGGGCGCGCTGGCCGAACTCGGCTGCTGAATTCACGCCCGCCGAACTGACAGTCCCGAGCGCCGGAACCTATCGTTTCCCAGTGAAATGATCGATAACTTGATCCCTCGATGACGGCGACGGATCCGGCGTGGGTAAGCTCTGCGCACCAGTGCATGAAGAGTTCCACCCGCGGCGCAAAGTTTTCCTCGCAGCGGGGTTGTCGGCCCTCGTGTGGGCCGAATGATCGACCCCCACTTGCCAGCCGATCAGAACCAGGGCTTCTCCATGACCGATACCGTCGTTGCCGAATCACGCCTCACGCACCGCCAGACACTCACGATTCTGTCCGGCCTGCTACTAGGGGTGTTCCTCGCCGCGCTCGACCAGAACATCGTCAGCGTCGCGATCGTGCGAATCGCGAACAGTCTCGACGGGTTCGACGAACAGGCATGGGCGACAACGGCATACCTGATCACCGCCACCGTCACCACGCCGCTCTACGGCAAACTGGCCGACATCTACGGGCGTAAGCCGTTCTATCTGCTGGCGATAGCCCTGTTCGTCATCGGCTCGGCGGCCTGCTGCTTCGCGACCACCATGTACCAGCTGGCCGGCTGCCGCGCCTTCCAGGGTTTGGGCGCGGGTGGGTTGATGTCGCTGGCGTTCACCATCGTCGGTGACATCGTGCCCCCGCGCGAACGGGTCCGCTACCAGGGGTATTTCCTCATGGTGTTCGGCATCGCGACGGTGCTCGGTCCGATGGTCGGCGGTTTCCTGTCCGATTACGAGAGCCTCGGTGGCATCGAGGGCTGGCGCTGGGTGTTCCTGGTGAACGTGCCGGTCGGAATTCTGGCGTTCCTCGTGGTCGCGAAGGTGCTGAACGTGGCGCACACGCGCCGCCGCAGCCGGATCGACTGGTTGGGCGCGATCACGCTCATCGTGGGTGTGGTGCCGCTGCTGATCGTGGCCGAGCAGGGGCGCGTCTGGGGTTGGACCGAGCCGAAATCGCTACTCTGCTACGGCATCTGCGCGGGCGGTCTGCTGCTGTTCGTCCTGGTCGAATTCCTGATGAAGGACTCGGCGCTGATCCCGCTGCGGCTGTTCCGCAGTTCCACGTTCAGCGTCGCGATCCTCGGTGGGTTCCTCGTGGGCGTCGCGATGTTCGGCGCGATCACGATGGTGCCCCAGTACCTCCAGGTCGTGCGTGGTTTCTCGCCGACCGAGGCGGGGCTGCTGATGATGCCGCTGGTACTCGGGATCATGGTGGGCGCGCAGATATCCGGGCTGATCACCAAAGCCACCGGACGCTACAAAGTGCTGCCGGTGCTCGGTGCGCTGATCCTGGCGATCGGGTGCGCCCTGTTCGCCCGGATCACCTACAACGGTCCGCTGTGGCAGCCACTCGCCTACAGCGCGATCATGGGTTTCGGACTCGGCTGCTGCATGCAGACGCTGATCATCGCCGCGCAGAACGCGGTGGGGCGCACCGAAATGGGCGTGTCGACCGCGGCGGCGACGTTCTTCCGTCAGCTCGGCGGGACACTCGGTGTCGCGGTGTTCCTCACGGTGCTGTTCGACCGGCTGCCCGGTTCGATCCTGGAATCTTTCGGTGGGAGCCTGCCGCCCGGTTTCGACGGGGCGCGGCTCGAGGGCCTGCTGAGCAATACCAGTGGCATCGCCACACTGCCCGACGAGTTGCGGATCCCGATCCTCGAGGGATTCACCGACTCGATGCACAGCGTGTTCCTCCTCGCCGCCGATCTCGCCATCGTGGCCTGCCTGGTGCTGGTGTTCATGAAAGAGATTCCGCTGCAGGAGGATCCGGCGCCCGAGGAGCAAGCCGATGCCACCGCGCTGCGCGATGTGAGCCTGCACGACGCGCACGAGATGGCCGGGAAATTGCACCCCGTCGCGACCGGTCGGGTGATCGCGGGACTGCTGCGCCGCGACGACGCCCGCCCGGTGCCCGCCGCCACGCTCACCCTGATCGACCAGCACGGGCATCAGGTGGCCCGCGGCAACGGCGACGCCGACGGCGCGTACGTGATCGAGGCGCCGCGACCGGGCAACTATGTGCTCATCGCCGCCGCGGCCGGTCATCAGCCCGAGGCGGTGAGCGTGTCGATCGGGGAGCGCGCCCAGCACGTCGACCTGATGCTGACCGGCGCGGGCGAACTCACCGGGATCGTGCGGTCGGCGCGCCGCGGCGAACCGCTCTGGGGTGCCACGGTCACCCTGACCGACCCCGAGGGCGAGGTGGTCGGCGCGGCGATCACCGGCGAGGACGGCACGTACGTGTGCCGCGACGTCGTCAGCGGCACGTACACCCTGGTCGCGGTGGCCGACCACATGCGTCCGTCGGCGGTCGCGCTGACCGTGCCGGAGACGGGCTCGCTGCATCGCGATATCGCCCTCGAACCGATGGCCATTCTCCTCGGCTCGGCCTGGGTGGACGGTGACCGTCCCGTCCCCGATGTGCAGATCACCCTCCTGGATTCGGGTGGCGATCCGGCGGCGACGGCCCGGACCGACGAGAAGGGGCAGTACCTGGTCCCGGATCTGCCGGAAGGGGAGTACACGGTGGTCGCGCGCGGCTACCCACCGGTCGCGAGTCAGGTATCGGTGACTCGTGGCGAGATCATCCACGACGTGACGCTGGGGTACGAGAACGAGGAGTCGATGAACCGCCGGTAGCCGGGTCGAGGTCGACGCGCGCCCGCGGAACTCGTCGGCGCGCTGGATGAACAGATCGCGCTGGTGGCCGTGCGGCCGATCAGGCGGACTCGGCGACCTGCTCGTCTCGGTAGGACTCGGCCAGTTCGGCCAGGGGGATCGAGAGGGCCTCGGCGAGGCCGACGACGGTGCCGAATGCGGGTGAGGGCAGTCGGCCCGACTCGATCTTGCGCAGCGTCTCCGGGGAAATGCCTGCTCGCAGGGCCACCTCGGCGAGGTCGCGATCGCCGCGCGCCGTACGGAGCCGGCGGCCCAGTCGGCGGCCTGCTTCGACCTGCGCGGGACTGAGCGGGAGACGGACCATGCGACCGATGGTATGTCCTCGCGAACGCGTTGGCCAAGTTGAGTAGGTATCTCCGTTTCCGCCTCGCGCGGTCGATGGCGGTGGTAGGTGTCAGGGGAGGACATCGAGGTTCGAAAGGTATGGGCATGACACGACGGTTCGAGGGCAAGGTCGCTTTCATCACGGGAGCGGCGCGCGGGCAGGGCAGGGCGGAGGCGGTGCGTTTCGCCGAGGAAGGTGCCGACGTGATCGCGATCGACATCTGCGCCGAGTTCGCCAGCACTTCGTACGAGGGTGCCACGGAGGCGGACCTGGCCGAGACCGTGAAGCTGGTCGAAGCGGCAGGCGGCAAGATTGTCGCCAGCAAGGTCGACGTTCGCGATTTCGACGCGCTCTCGGCGGCGCTGACAGCGGGCATCGAGCAGCTGGGCAGGCTCGATGTGGTCGTGGCCAACGCGGGAATCTGTTCGGCGGCGATGTCGTGGGAGATCACCGCCGAGCAGTGGCAGGAGACGATCGACGTCAACCTCACCGGCGTCTTTCATACGGCGAAAGCCGCTGTGCCACACCTGATCGCGCAGAACGAAGGCGGCGCGATGGTGTTCACCAGTTCGGTGGGCGGACTCAAGGGCATCCCGTTCACCGGTCACTACGTCGCGACCAAACACGCGATCACGGGGCTGGCCAAGACGATGGCCAACGAGCTCGGCGGGTACGCGATCCGGGTGAACACGGTGCACCCGGCGGGCGTGGAGAGCGGTATGCAGATCCACGAGATGGGACCGCTGTTCGAGAAGTACGGGAGCACCCTGGCGCCCATCTTCATGAACGCGCTGCCCAGCCACATCTGCCAGCCGGAGGAGATCGCGGCGACCGTCGCGTGGCTGTGCTCGGACGAGGCGGGCAAGATCACCGGCGCGCAGATCCCCGTGGATATGGGCAACCTGAACCGCTGAAATTGGTATTTTTATACCGGCACGGCTAGTGTCGGTATGAAAATACCAAGTGGAGGCGTGATGGTGGAGTTGAAATCACCCGCGGAGATCGAGCGCATGCGGGTGACCGGCCGGTTCGTCGCCGACGTGCTGGCCGGGGTGCGCGACCGCGCGGCGGTCGGGGTGAACCTGCTCGAGCTGGAAGCGTATGTGCGGGAACGGATTCGCGAGCGCGGGGCGGTGTCGTGCTATTGGGACTACTCGCCGTCGTTCGGGCGCGGGCCGTTCCGCAATACGGTGTGTCTGGCGGTGAACGATGCTGTGCTGCACGGGCTTCCGCACGACTATGTGCTGTGTGACGGGGACCTGCTGACAGCGGATCTGGCCGTGTCGATCGACGGCTGGGTCGCCGACTCGGCGATCTCGTTCATCGTCGGTACCCCGGCGCCCGCGGATGAGCGACTCGTGCGGGCCACCGAGGAGGCCTTGGCTGCCGGAATCGCGGCCGCGCAACCGGACAACCGCATCGGTGACATCTCCGCCGCGATCGCGAATGTCGCCCGCGGGTACGGCTATCCGGTCAACACCGAGTTCGGTGGGCACGGACTGGGGCGGACGATGCACGAGGATCCGCACATCGCCAACGATGGCAGGGCCGGCCGCGGGTTCCGGCTGCGGCCCGGTCTCACGGTGGCGATCGAGCCGTGGTTCGCGGCGAGCACCGCGAAGGTCTACACCGACGCCGACGGGTGGACCATCCGCTCCGCCGACGGCTCCCGCTGCGCGCACAGTGAGCACACGATCGCCGTCACCGCCGACGGTCCGCGGGTTCTCACTTCACAAGACTGACCGGTCGGCTCCGTGCGTGCGAATTCTGTGTTGCCGCAAGCCGATTCGGATTCCGCCGATCCGGTGTGATACGGCATAGCCATAGCGCATCATGGGAGGTACGGGCTGATCTCGGGGTAGGTCGGGTCAGCAAGTCGGAGGGAAATCCCATGATGTTCAAGCAGTTGCTGGCTGCGTGCGTGCTCACTGTCGCGGCGACCGGCATCGCCGCCGCCACCGCCAATGGCGCCCCACTCGCCGGACCGTCGGTCGGGGGCGTCGACGGGGCCGTTGCCTATACGGCCGCGGTCGCACACGACGGTTCGCAGGCGTCCGTCGAACTCACGGCGGGCACCTTCGAGCTCACGCCCGAAGCAGGCGTCGCCGTCCTGGCACCCAACGGCCAGCGCGTCGGCTTCATCCCGACGACCGTGCACACGGTTGCCGGTCCTGCCATCACCGTGGTCCCGCAGCTCGACGCCGCGGCCACCACCCTCACTCTCACCCCCGTCGGCGCGCCGATCGCGAACCCCGCGGCATTGCAGAACATCGATCAGACCGGCAATATCGTCGCCGGCATCGCCATCGGCTGTGTCATCGGTGCCCTCATCGGCCTGATCTTCCTGCTCGTCAGCGCCATCCCCGGTTGCATCATCGGGGCGGTGATCGGCGGCATCATCGGCTCGAACCAGTAGATCGATCCGTTGTGGTGGGAGCTGAAAAGGCGCCCACCACAACGGTATTGCCCCCTCGCGCGGTCCCTCACCCTCGAGTTCCCACATCAGGTCTCGGCGCGGCACCACTCTGATCAGCGAGGGCGGTCCGATCGCCGCGGTCGGGTCTGTCGGCGTCACGCGTCGGTCGTGATGTTGGTTCGGGTAGCGCCCGCGACGGCACGCAGGTAGCGGTTGGCCAGTGCGTGAATCAGCTCGACCAACTCCGGTGGATCACCGACAGTGAATTCGATGCCGTGCATGCCCAGCTGTCCGATGTTGAGCGCCAGCGCTTCCGGGGTATCCGCGCCGGTGCGCAGCACACAGGTCGTGTCGTCGATCGCTTCGATGGTGCCCGCGGCCGGGGGGATGCGGGCGCTGAGGAAATCGGCGGGTGCGTGCACGGTCACCGATGCCCGCAAGCGCCAGGCCGCCGCGGATACGCCGCGGGTCACCCGGTCGGTCATGTCGTGCGGCAGTTCACGGGGAGCGAATCGCGGCCCGGTCGGAGTTTTCGGCGTGATGCGGTCCACCCGGAAGGTGCGCCAGTCGTCCCGGTCGATATCGAACGCGACCAGATACCAGCGTCGCCCCCAGTTGACCAGCCGGTAGGGCTCGACCACCCGCGAGCTGTCGCCGCGGTTGTGGTCGCGGTAGTCGAATCGGAGCCGCTCGTGATCACGGCACGCGGCCGCGATCACGGTCAATGTCTCGGCGTCGACACGCGGACCTGTGCCGTCCCCCGGCACTACGACGGTATATGCCTGCAACGCGTTGACCCTGCGCCGCAACCGATTCGGCAGCACCTGCTCGAGTTTGGTGAGGGCCCGCAATGCGGTCTCCTCGACTCCGGCGATGCCGCCCCCGGCGGCGGTGCGCAGGCCGACGGTCACCGCGACGGCCTCCTCGTCGTCGAGTAGCAGCGGCGGCAGGCTGGCGCCCGCGCCGAGTCGGTAGCCGCCCGCCGTTCCCCTGGTCGCGTGCACCGGGTAACCGAGGTGACGCAGCCGTTCGATGTCGTTGCGCACCGTCCGGGTGCTGACCTGCAGCCGATCGGCCAGGGTCGCGCCGTTCCAGTCGCCCGGGATCTGCAAGAGCGACAGCAGCCGCAGCAGTCGCGCCGAGGTCTCCAACATTTCTTCAGTCTGCCATGCCATTGAGGAACGAAGTGTTCCTAAATACCTCCTAGGTTTCTGGACATGACATTGACGACCACCTCGATCACGCCCTTCCGCATCGATATCCCGCAGGCGGACCTCGACGATCTCCAGGATCGGCTGGCGCGGACGCGCTGGGCAGGCGAACTGGCTCTCGAGACCGAGGGGCAGGTCCAGACCGGGCCGGTCCCGCCGGGGTGGGAGTACGGAGTCCCGCTCGACTATGTGCAGCGGCTGACCGCCTACTGGCGCGATGAATACGACTGGCGCGCATGGGAAGCCAAGCTCAATGCGTATCCGCAGTTCACCACCGAGATCGACGGCCAGCTCATCCATTTCCTGCACGTGCGCTCGCCGGAGGTCGATGCCACCCCGCTGATCCTCACTCACGGGTGGCCGAGCTCGGTGTTCGAGTACCTCGATCTGATCGGTCCGCTCACCGATCCCCGTGCCAACGGCGGGAACCCAGCGCAGGCATTCCACCTGGTGATCCCTTCGCTGCCCGGTTTCGGCTTCTCCGGAGCCACTCGGGAGCAGGGCTGGAACCGCTACCGCACCGCCGCGGCCTGGGCAGAGCTGATGAGCCGTCTGGGCTACGACCGCTACGGCGCCCACGGCAACGACGTCGGTTCGCACGTCTCGCCCGAAGTGGGTCGAATCGACCCCGACCATGTGATCGGGGTACATGTGACCCAACTGTTCTCCTTCCCTTCCGGCGACCCCGCGGAGCTGGCCGACCTGACCGAGGAGGACCAGCGATACGTGCAGCATCTGAAGTACTTCAACGACAACATGTCCGGATATGCCAGGCTGCAGGAGACCGCGCCCCAGAACCTCGCGCACGCGCTGGCGGATTCACCCACCGGGCAACTCGCCTGGACCGCGCAACTGCTGGCCGCGCTCGACGATGATCATGTTCTGACCAACGCGACGCTGTACTGGCTGACCAACACCGCGGCTTCGGCAGCGCGGTTCTACTACGAGGACCACCACGCCCAGCACCCGACCGAACCGACCACCGCTCCCACGGGACTGGCCAGCTTCGCCTACGACTTCACCCCGCTGCGCCGGTTCGCCGAACGCGATCACCGCAATATCGTGTCCTGGAACGAGTTCGACCGGGGCAGTCACTGGGCGACCCAGGACGCACCCGAGTTGTTGATCGCCGACATTCGCCAATTCTTCGGTGCGCTGAAGTAGGCAGCGCCGAAGCACTGTCTCCGAGTGGGGGGGGGGGGGGGGGCCCCCCCCCCCCCCCCCCCGGGAGGAGTGAGTGAAGGAAAATACCGGGGTCGCCAGGTGTAAAAAACAAAAAGACATCACACGACCAAACCAACGAGGAGTTT
>NZ_JBHZBG010000042.1:0-41245 GCF_042754695.1 Nocardia sp. NPDC059195
GTCTCAGGCCAGCAGATCAGGCAGGTCGGGAAACCCGGGCCGGACAGGCGCCTTCGGGTTTTCGGTGTTGGCGGGCTTGTGGGCCTGCATCTGTATCCACCGTGCCGCAGTGGGCGGTGGTGGGCTTCCCGCGTACATGAAGGTTCCGGCCACGATGATGGACAGCATCAGGCACCAACCAGGTACCGAGGCGACGAGTACCGAGGTGGAGTCGTTGAGCGCGTGCGGGTAGCCACCTATGTGCAATCCGTTGCCGATCAAGACGAGCGCGATCCCGGCGCTGGCGACGATCTCGAACAGCCACCGCGCCCAGCGCGGGTACCAGCCCGGTGACGTGTGCACCCGGCAGTAGAGAGCCTGGATACTGACCGCGGTGACCGCGACCGGCCACACCGCAGCCTCCCAGCCCGACGCGCCTGCCAGGCTCGCCCACTCGACCCCGAACGACGCGGCCGCGGCGAACACCGCGACGGCGACGAACGAGAACGCCCTCTTCGACGGCGCCGAGATCGAGTACCGGTGGAGTGACTGCTGGCGAAGTTCTTCGCTCGACGGCGTTGACGCCCCCGAAAAGCCGCTTGTCTCAGTCATATTGGTGCTCCTGGTTGAGAAGGATTGGAGCATCAGTGTGAGCGCGGGCACCGACACCAACGGTCGTGTCGACGCTCGCTTGATGAGGTACGACACGCAAAAGCGAAGCCCAATCCCGCCTTTGCGGGTGCAGAACAGATCGCGGTGAGGGCTCGACAGCAGCCCGGGGTAATCAGCGCTCGCGTTCGAAGCCCTGCCCCGGCGATTCGAGGCCGTCGAAGGCATTGATCGGCGCGCGGGTGAAAGCGTTGGGTTGCGGACTCAGGATCGTCGGGTGAGCGCGGTCGTAGGCCTCGCGCTTACGGGCGGCGTCGGCGACGGCGCGGTCGATCTGATCGCGGTCAGTGGCCGCGCCGAGCAGGGTGTGGGTCTCGCGGCTAAGCATGTTCAGCCGGTAGTAGCGCTCCCCCGCGGCGACATCGACCCGCAACCGGTAGTCGAGATCATCGAGCTCCTCGCCGATCTCGTGTAGCCGCTGCTGGTCAGGGTCGAAACCGATCCGCTTCATCTCCGCGATCAGATCCCGGTACCGGTCTTCCAAGCTGCTCATCTCGATCCCCCTGTCATCGATGTGGCTGGTCTCACCCTACGCCGGAGGCGTTGTCCGACAAGCTCGCTCGGGACAGATCAGGTGCAACCGGCGCCGCGCGCATCAGGCTGACGGGGCGTCCTGGCACGATCAGCCCACCCGACCACCATCTCGACCACCGGAGGATCCCATGCCCATGCTGCGTCTACTCGGCACCGGAACCGCGGCCGGTGGTTTCGCCGCCCTCTACGACACCGACGCCGACCTGCTCGTCGTGCAGGGAGCCTCCACCCGTGACGGCACCGCGGTGCTGGTGCCGACCGAGTTGCTCGACTCGGTCGAACCCGGCACTACGCTGCTCGCCGAAACCACCACGGCCGCTGGCGTGGCCCTGGTCGCGGGAACTCCCGTCGACGACGAGACGCGCGAGAAGCTGCTGTTGGAGCCGAACGAGACAGCCGTCGAGGTTCCCAAAAACGGACAGTGAGCACCCCGGCCGCGCTCACAGGTGTTATCCGGTCGGGCGATTTCGCACCTACACTGCCTGCGCACGCTCGACAATGATCAACAACGCGGCGGAGGTGGGCATGAAGAAACCGTTCCTGTACCGGCAGCACCGCTACATCCACGGCGCGATCCTGGTCACCACCGATCCTGACGGCACCACCAGCTACGAGAAGCGTTGGCCGTGCTCGAACTGGCACTGCCCCGAGCAGTTCCACACCAGCATCGAGTGCCCGATCCGCAGCGACCTGCCGGGATTTCGGCAACCGCCGATGTCGGACTCGGCCCGGGTCCTGGCCAAAGTCCGGCGCCGCGAAGCCAGGCGCATCGGCCGCGAAGCCCCGTGGGTCCACCAACTGCGTCTGGCAGTGTTCATCATCGCGGTTATCGTGCTGTTGGCGATGATGCTCGCCACCAACTGACCTCACACAGAAGTAGGCCCAGCCGGGAAAGCTTCCGGCTGGGCCTACTTCTGTGTGAGGTATCGGGTGGTCAGGGCAGTTCTTCGTGGATGTGGGCGGCTGCGTCGGTGAAGTAGCGCACGCACCCGGAGGCGGTGACGTGTTTGCGCCACTGCGCGGTGCGTTGGTAGCCCGCATCGGCCAGGGCGGCATCGAGGGCGATGAGCCCGTCCTTGGCGCCGGCGGTCGCGGTGACCGATTCCCAGAACGCGGTGACCGCGCGCCCGGTTTCGCTGCCATCGACCGCGCTGTAGAAGATCTCCCAGCCGAAAAGGTCAGCGGCACAATCACCGTCGTCGAGGCGTGCGATCACATGCAGCTCGACAGTGCTCGCGCTCACCGGCGCATCCCCCGACTGGCCGCGACCACGGTCTCCTGGACTGGCGCAGGCACCGGATCAGGACTCGGCGCTGCCGCCCGGTCGGTGCGGGTTCGGCACGCCCGCGCCTGCCCGGTGGCGGCCGTGGTGGTGTTCTGGGTCGCGGCCTGGTCGCGGTCGGTGACGATCTTGTCGACCCGCACCGGCCATTGCGCGCGCCGGTCGGTGATCGTGGTGCGAGTCTGCGCGGCCGCTTTCGCGCTGGTGTCGACCATGGTGCGGATCTCGGCCATGGTGTCGCGGTCGACCCCGGCTCGGCCCAACGCTTTGCCCAAGGCGTTGCGCTGGGCGAGGAACAGCTCACGGCTCTGCTCGACGGTGCGACTCGACCCACCCCGAGCGACTGTCCGGACGGTGTCGTCGAGTTTCTCGCTGGCGGTAGTGATCACCTTGTGAACAGGGTTGTCGGGGTCGATGTTGGTGGCGGCGGTGACGCGCTTGCTCACCTCGCTGGGCAGGTTCGGCACCGCCGCGTCGATGACGGCGGACTCGCGCAGGGCGTCGACCTCGGACTTGGTGCGTTCGTCGAGGAACAGCAACTCGGGCAGCTGGTCGCGGGTCAGGACACGGCCGGTCTCGATGTCGGCGAGCAGCGCGGTGAGTTGGTGGCGTTCGGTCGATGCCAGGCCACGGCCCTGGGTGATGGTGTCGTGCAGGGTGTCTCGGGCGGTGGCCATGCGGTGCAGGCGGGTCTCGATGTCGTCGTTGACACCGAGCTCGGACGGGTCGGGGTGGATGTTGTCGACGATGTAGTCGGCTTCGGCCCGCTGTGCTTCGGCGTCGTTGAGGTAGCGGAGCAGCGAGTCGGTGAACTTGTCGCGGTCGACGTAGTCGGGCCACACCCCCAGATCCGGTTTGTTCCCATCGCGGATGTTGCGGCCGATCTCGCGCACGAGCTGCTGATCTTGCGGGGTCATGACCGCGATCTCGGTGGCCATCTCCTGCGGTGCGATGCTGCCGCCGGCGTAGAGGTCGAGCAGCTCGGCCATCCGCCCGCGCGCTTCCTCGCCGGGGTCGACCGAGACCGGTGTGTTCAGCAGATCCACGTCGGTGACGTCGCCGCGCAGGTAGTCGACCGTCACGTCCAGGTAGGCGCGGGCGTCGGCCGGGAGCGGCAACTCGGCGAGCTCGGCCCGCAACTGCTCACGTCGCTGGGCTTGGTCAGCGGCGTGGCCTTGCGGATCGCGGTAATCGACACCCGGACCACGCCAGCGGTGAATCGCTTCCATCACCGGGCCTTTGACCTCGGCGTCCAGACCGGAGGCCGAGACGATGTCGATCACCGCTGATTCCCGGTCCCACAACACCGCCGCTTCGTCGAAGGCCTGCCGTTCGGCGGCGTCATGGGCGGGGTCGATGCGGACAGTGCCCTTGTCCGCATCGATGCGCACACCCCAGTCGTGGGCGTAGGAGCCGACCAGCTTGGTGACCTGATCGCTGGCCACCTCCAGCTCCTGCCGCCACTCCAACGCGTCGGTCAGCCTCAGCGCGACCTGGTCGCGGTTGGCCCACGGGATCGGCTGGGACAACCGCTCTTTCGCGGCCGCGGCTTGCTCGGCCAGCAGCTCGGCGAGCTCTTCGACCGACGCCGTGCCCTCCCCCACAGCGATCTCCTGCTCACGGGTACGGCGCTCACGCCGGTACCGGGACTGGTTCAACGCCACAATCGCGTGCAGGTGCGCGGTGCGCTGGGCATGCCCGACCGGCTTGACCTTGGTCGAGACAACCGACGCATCGTCGATCTCGTCGTAGCGTGGCTTCCACTCCGGGTGCTCACCCAGCAGCGGACGCGACGCGACCAGGTGGGTATGCAGTTCGCGGCGCGCGTAGTCCACGACCCAGCCGACACCCTCGGCCGGGCCGACAGCGCGTACCGGCGCCCCGTCGACCTGGCCGACGAACAGCCCGGGTGTCGCGGCGTCCTTCTCGGCTTGGATGAGCTGTTCACGCAGGTAGTTGGCGTGCTGCAGAGCCGTCAACTCTTCGACTTCTTCGGTGGTGGCGATCCGGTTGTCGGACATGGGATTTCCTTCCTCGGTGACCACGGTGGTGGTCCAGGCGGCGCCGGGATCTCCGGCGGTGGTGAGCTGTTGTTCGGTGACGCCGCGGCGCAGGGCGGCGGCGAGTTGATGCGCGCGAACCGCTTTCGCGACCGCGACCAGCTGGGCAGGGGTCGCGAACCGTTTCGGCGGGGCGAGGCGGGAGTCGTAGAGGTTGGCGACCAGGCGGCGGCCGCGGCGCTGGCGCACCGTCACCGCGACCGGGTCCGCGCCGTTGGGGCGAAGACCCGCCGCCCGAAGCTGACGGCGGGTCATCAGATAGGCAGGAGCGGTCTTCCACTCGTAGCTGTCGCGGGTGTCGTGCTGGTCGGACATGATCAGGTCACCCGTTGGTCAGCGGCCGCGGCCGCGACCCTTGCTCTGCCCGTTGTCCTGCTCGGGATGCACGCCATAGGCGTTGGACCGCATTCCCCCTGCCCCGCCACGCTGGGTGGGCTGGGCAGCCGCTTCGGCGGGGGCGGGTTCGCGCCCGGACTCCGCGGCGACCTGCTGCAGGATTTCGTCGGCGCTGAGCCCGACCTGCTGCAACCCGCGTTTCATCGCTGCGGCGCGCTCGTGCGGGTCGTAGGAGTGCTGCACTTTGGTCGGCATCCGCTGCTTGGCGATCCCGTCCTCGCGCCCACCCCACACATCGGCGATCCGGCGGGCCTGCTTGCCGTCGATCGCGGCTTCCTCGCGCGAGGCCTCGAACACGCCTCGGACCTGGTTACGCAACGCCTCGGGCACACCGAGACCGGACAGGTGCACATCGAGCTTTTCCAGGCGCAGGGACTGCTCGTGCTCGGTCAGCGAGATCCGCCCCGAACCCAACTGCACATGGGCATCGACGACAGCGGAGACCTGGTTGCGGGCCCGGCGCACCGTCCCTTCCGGAGCGGCGGAAGATTCCAGGACCCGTTCGACCTTGCGGCGAGTCACCCGCGCGTTATCGGAGGCGTAGACCTGCGCACGGGTGTGATCGGCGTGCGCGGCGGAACGGTCATCAACGAACATCAACGCGGGCACCTTCGTCTTGCCCGCATGAATGTCGACCAGCACCGCACACAGCTGGTCTTTCTCCAGCGGGTGCAAACCCTCGCCGTGGGCGAGAACGTCGGTGATCTTCTTCTTGTTGGCCGCGGCACGCTTGACGACACCGTCATCGGCGACCGCTTCCAACGACCCACCCTCGGCGGTGATCCGTTCGGCCTGGGCCGAGAGGACCGCATACATCTGCACGGTGTCAGCCAGCTCAGCGCGATCGACGTGGTTGGGCCACAACGGCTTGAGCCTCACGTCCGGGTTATCGCGGATCGCGACACCACGCGCCCGCGCGATCTTCTGATCCTCAGGGGTCAACACCGAGACCTCACCGGCCAGACGCTCCCGGATCCCGTCGGTCGGCCCGCCGGCGCGCAAGGCGTCTTGGTACCGGACCAGCAGCCCATCGATGCGCGCCTTGGCCTCTTCCCCAGCATCGACGAGCGGAGGCAGGCGCCGCATCTCCCGCGTCGCCATCGCCGTCTCGAAGGTCGTCGCGCCCGAAAGCGCCTCCACCGAACCCGGCTGTCCGAGGTAAGCAGCAACGAGGCGGATCTGATGGCGCACAGGCTGTTCGACCTTGGCACCAGCCAACTTCTTGGTCAGGGCGTCGAGCTGGGTAGCGCCCGGGTTGAGCCGCCACGCCTCGACAGCGGCATAGATCTCGGTCTTGGTTTCCTCCGACAGGTTTGGCTGACGGGCGATCATCTCGACCATCCGCTCCTGGGCCGTCTTCACCCGGGCACCATCGGCGCGCTCACCCTCGGCGGCCTTGAGCGCGGCCGCCAACTCCGGTGCCGCGGCGACCTGCTCGGTCGGGGACACCTGCCCGGTCGCGAGGTCGATCGTGAGCCCGTAGCGGGTCTTGACGTGGGCGGCCATGCGCGCCAACCCGTCCTGGGCAAGCGGTGACTCGGCCGAGACCGTGGCCGCGTCCTTGATCAGCGCGGCGAGCTGTTCGCGTCCGACATTGTCCAGACCGGAGTCGAACGCCTTCTTCAGCTTCGCCTCGATCGCCTTGCGCTGGATCTCCTGGCGGTGCTTCTCGGCACGTTCGTGCTCGGCACTGCGGGCAGCTTCGCGTTCGATGTCTTGTCTGCGGCGCTCGGCGGCGGCCAGGGCGGCGGCCATCACCTTGGCGAACAGCATCTGCACGAACTGTCCCCAGTGCCTGCCCATGTCGCCGAGTTCGTCCGAGTGCTGCACGGGGGCCTCACCAGAGGGCATCAGCAGGTAATCGGGCATATCGGGGGTTCCTCCCAAAGTGGGTGAGGCGGTGGCCTCGGTGGCGGGTGCGGGAATCGGGGTGAAAGGGTCCAGGCCCGCAATCGGGACCAGGTCAGCGATCTCGTGACCGCATTGCAGGTGGTCGTGCATGTCCTTGCCGGTCGCGGCACCGACCACGCGGACCCGTTGCGCGATACCGGTGAGGCTGTCCATGACCTTCTCGGCGCGGCGGTAACCGGGGCCGTCGTGGTCGACGACGATCACCACGGTGTGCACCCCGGCCAGGTGTTGGGCGTGCTCAGGGGTCCACGACAGCGCCCCGCCGACGTTGGTCGTCGCGGTCAGACCGGCGGATTCAGCGGCGTGGACATCCTTTTCGCCCTCGCAGACATAGATCACGCGGTCGGCGTCGTCGATGGCTTCACGGACCTGGGGCAACCGGAACGGGATCCGGTCGAAGCCGTGGTGCTCCCACCGGCCGGTCTCGGCATTCCAGGCCCGCTGGCTGAATTCCTTGCCGCGCCCGCCCTCGAACGCGGCCTCGCGGCGCTGCACGACACCGGCGATAGTTCCGTCCGCGCGGGCGTACTCGTAGGCCTCGACCATCCGCCAGCTCGACTTCTGACGTCCCAGCTCCGGCTTGTGCGACATCGCCGGTAGGTCTGCTGCTTCGAGCGCCTGCTCGGCCCGCGACACCACAGGGGCGGGCTTCACCGCAGGTTTGCCGACCCGGCGCCCCGGCGCGGCGGGCCGGTCGTAGAGGTCTTTGACGTCCAGGTCGAGCTTCTCGAGGACCTGCTCGTCGGTGCAGCCGGCGTAGCACTTCACCTTGGTCTTGGCCATGTCGTCGAGGTGCTTGACCGCCAGCGACGGGCGATGACGTCGACCGTCGTTCTCATGGACCGGGCAGCAGAACTGTGTCCACGTTCCGGCCCGGCGCCCTGGCCCCATCTTCTTTTCCAGAGCAGTGGTGATGGTGACCCAGCTACGCGGGCCTTGCTTCGGGGTGGGCGCGGCGCTCATATGAACGGCACTACTTCACGCGGTTTGCGGTCAGGGTCGAAGTTGTTGGGCACCAAGATCTTCGACCCGGGCATCTCCGTCCACCCGTCATCACTGACACCGGGGATCGTGCGAGCGTCAGCGACACGCGAGTCGGCGGGAACGGTGGGCAGCACCCCGTAGAGCGGCTGGTGTCCATCGCGCGTCGAGCAGTGCTTGAACGGGCCCTCGCCGTCGAAGATCCGCGCCATCATCGGATCGAAGTGCTGCAGCCAGAACTGCGACTGCTCCAGGCCTTTGCCCAACCGCAGCTTCTCGAACGCCATCCACAGCGCGGCGAAGCGGCTCTTGACCTCGCCGTGGCGCCACCACTGCGGGCACCACCGCAACTTGCCGTTGTGGGCGGTGGCATCGCGACGGTAGGTCACCGCCACGTAGTTCTCGACGAAGTCGACGACGTTGGCGTAGTGGGTCTTCGGCGGCGCAGGCTCGGCCGCCGCATCCTCGCCTGCCTCGTCGTCCTCGGTGGCGGCCGGGGGGTTCAACGCGATCTCGACCTGGTGGCGCGCGGCTTCGGCCATCTCCGCGCGGGCCTCGTCGGTGAGCATCTCGGTGAGTGCCTCTTTGGCCATGGACTTGGCCAGCACATCGAGCTCGCTGTCGACCGCGCGTTGCAGGGCGGCATTGAGCATCTCGGTCATGTTCTCGGTCGTCATGCGGAACGGCCTTCCTGGTAGGTGTCCTCGGTGCCGTCACCGCGACCGACCACACGTAACGGCGCGGAACCGGTCACTCGACGGCGTTTACGGGTCTTGTTCGAGTCCGAAATCTTGGCGTTGGCAGCCTTTTCGGCGGCCTTGATCGCGTCGCGGACCTCGGGGGCGTAGTCACGCTCGGTCCAGGGCACGGTCTTGATCAGCACCGCAGCTCGACCGGAGGTGAACACCACCGCGCGCCCACGCGGCAGCGAGGTCAGATCCGAGCCGGTCATGGTCCGCTCGGTGATCCGCGAGGTCGACACCGACTTGTGCCCGCCCTGGCTCTTGGATGTCGAGGAGACCTGCTCGTAGTGGTCGCCGATCAACTCCGAGCGGTCACGCAAGAAGCTGGCGTCATCGAGCCCGCTGCCCAAGACCTTGATGTTGGCCGCCGACCACAGCGCCTTCATGCCCTCTTCGCCCCAGCAGCGCACACCCTGGGCCCACGACTGCAGAATCGTCATCACGACCATTCCGCGAGAACCGAAGTGCGAGTACTGCTTCGGCAACGACGGCCACTTGACGATGTTGGCGGCCTCGTCGAGCACCAGCAGCATCGGAACCGGCAGGCGACCACCGGCGTGCCGGTTGCCCTCCACCGCTCCCGCGTCCGCGACCGCGGCCGCCAGCGCGGTGACCAGCGGGCCCGCGTTGCCCTCGGACTCACCCGAGAGCAGGAACAGGGTGTCTTTCGAGGTCACGAACTCGTCGGCGTAGAACGCGGTACGCGGTGCGTCGTTGGGTCCGGGAGGGGTCACCCACCGACGAACGTGGGAGAACTTCAACGCCTGGGCCATCTTCTTGGCCGTGCCGAACACACCGGCGCGCTGCTCATCTCCCGCAGTGGAGTAGTGCGCGGACAGGCCGGTGAAGAACGACTCGAAACGGCCTGACGCCGCATCGAGGATCCGCAGCGGTGTCTCGTCGTTGGGGGTCGTCACCCACCGGTAGGCGTCGGTGATCGGGCGCTGATCGACCGCGGCCGCCAAGAACAACCCCGCGAGAAGGTCTTTGCCTTCCGGCTCGAAGAACGGGTCACCGGAGCCGAACTCGCCGGTCGCGGCGAAGATCCCGGCCAGCTCGGCGGCGCGAACCTCCGCACCCTCGCCGTCTTCGGTTCCCCAGATCCATTCCGTGGGATCCCAGTACCAGCTCGACTCCTCCCCCGCGATGTTCTGGGGGTCGAACACCCAGGAACGACCGCCGGTGCGCTGCTCACGCAACGCGCGGGTCGCATCGACCACGTCGCGCTTGTTGCTCGTGGCCACGACCGGCCCGATCGCCTCGAGGATGGCCGGGATGACCCGGGAGGTGGACTTACCCTGGCGTGGGCCCCAGATGTCGAGGTGCAGGTCCTCGTAGGAGCCGTAGAGCTCGGTGTCGTCGATCACCGCACGCCCGATCAGCACCCCGGGGGCGTCACCGCTGGCCAGGACCACACCGAGGGTGGCTGCCATCGTCGCCATCGCCTTGCGGCTCAACGGAAGCAGCTCTTTGCCACGGGCCATGTACCTGGCGCGGGCGTCGACAGTTTCCTTGTTCTTGCGCTTGGTCTTGGGGCGTTTGCGTCCGGCCTTGAGGTCGGCGCACTTCTCGCACAACCGGCCCCATGCCCAGGCTGAACCCAACGCGGTCGCGGCCAGGCCGGCGACCAGGGTGACCGCACCACCTGTGGCGGCGGTGGTCCACTGGACCTGGCCGCTCATCAGCTCGATCGTGAGGTGCAGCGGGTGCAGGGTGATGTCCTGATCGGGCCCGCCGTAGAGGGCTTCACCGATCCGCAGGCTCGCGCCCGCTCCCTCGATCAGCCCGAAACCGGCACCGACCGCGATCAGCGACTTCATCCCGTTGTCGTCGTCGGACCCACCGCTGGGGGCCTTGATACTGCGGTCCATCACCGGACCCCTTCCGAATCGCTGGCCACTACGACGCGGGTCGCGCCGTCATGGCCGTGAATGGTCTGGATGTCGGTCAGACACGACGCCTGCACCGTGGTGCGCACCTGGCCCCGCCAGCGCATCGAGACCGTGCCGTCGGGCCAGATCACGCCGTCCGCGACGACCCCCGTGCCGCTGAAGCCGGTCGGGTCGTTGTCGCGGTGAAGCTCGAAAAGAACTGGTCCGGAGCAGGTCTCGTACGACATCAGGCCGCCGCCTCACCCACACCGGGCAGCTGCCCGGTCGCGGCGATCTGGGCCAGCTCGGCGAGCGCCACACGGCGGCCGCCGCCTTCGTTGGGCATCCGCACCGCCGCGACCACTCCGAAGGTCAAACCCGCTGTAAGGGCCCAGTCCGCGCAGGCACGCAACCGCGGGCAGCCCGCGCAGATCGCCTTCGCCTGCAGATCGGCGCCGGGGATGCTTCCGGGGAAGAACACCTGCGTCGGCACGGTCGAACATGCCCGGTCCGGCCACTGATCAGGGCTGATGTTCTGGAGCTGAATGTGGATCACCGCACACCCCCAGTCGGGGCCACGGCGCTCGTCGGGACCGCACCGGGCGTCACGTCAACTGATGGGTAATCGGCTGACGGGAACGCGACGCAAACCAGCACCATCACGAACAGCGCCACGGCGATAAGCAGCCCGAATACGAAGCGGATCACCGCGCACCCCCAGTCGGGGCCACGGCGCTCGTCGGGACCGCACCGGGCGTCACATCGACCGAGGGGTAATCGGTCGAGGGGAACGCGAAGCAGACCAGCGCCATCACGAACAGTGCTGCGGCTACGAACAGCCCGAACAGGGCGAACATCGGCCCGACCGGCGAACCGGTCCCCATCGGGATGATCACGTCGTAGGTGCGGAATGTCGGGCGGCTCATGACGAAACCTCGGACAGCTGTACGTATCCGAGCGCCTCAGCCGAAGTCATGCCGATCGCAGCGGCCCAACGCTGCACTTCGAGCTGGGCAGGTGCGACCGCGATCTGCATCGCTGCCTTGGCCTGCGCCTGGGTGAGCGTGCGCCCAGGCAAGAAGTCGACAACCCACTCGTTATCACCGACGTACACGGCGCGATGCTCGGTCACTTCCGAGGTCATGCGGCCGTCGACGACCTGCACCGCAGGGATCGCGGGAGTCGCTGCGCGCCGCCAGATATCGCGGCTCCAAGTGGTCGGGATGTTCATCAGGACCACGCCTCGCGCTCAGCGGCGGTCATCGGCCACTCCAGCTGCAGCACCCGCAGCACCGCGTCGAGGGCGTCCAGACGAAGGGTCTCGGCGTGCATCGCGATCAGGCGCCACACCATGTCGACGTTGGGGTTGTCCTCCCACAGCAGCGGGCCCCACTGGTCGACGATCTCGGCGATCGCGAGCCCGGCGAGCGCCTGCGGGACCGTGACCAGCTGCTGCGGAAGCAGCGACAGCTTCCACATCCCCTGCTCGTACTCGAAGGCGACGTGCTCGGTGCGAGTGGCGATCAGCCACTGGCCCTCTCGATGGATCGTCATCTAGATTCCCATTCGTCATTACTGATATGTTGGTAATGATCGTAATGACGAAGTCGGGACATGGCAATAGCTTGTCTTGTCCGTACTTACGGAGATGATGGAGAGCATGAGCACGCGACCAAGATGGAAGATCGTCTACGACGAGCTCCGCGAGCAGATCGTCAGCGGCAAGATGCAGCCAGGCGACAAGACCCCGACCGAGGTCGACCTCATCGACCAGCACGGGTTCAGCAGGCCGACGATCCGCGAGGCATTCCGCCGCCTCGAGCAGGAAGGACTGGTCAGCGCCGCGACAGCCGGTATCGGCCGCACTGTCCGCAGCCGCGACCTCATCACGTGGCATCTCACGAAGTTCGAGCTCGGCGCGTACACCGACGACCCGGTCAACCGGGTCGACCAGTGGGAAGCCGACGCACACGCCGACGGCTGGCAGACCCGCCAGGTCGTCGCCGGCGTCGCCGAACTGCCCGCTACAGCGCAGGTGGCCCGCTACCTACAGTGCAAGCCCGGCACCCTGCTGCTGCGCCGTCGGCGGCTGCGCTACGTCACGAAACCTCAAGTGCCCGAACAGCTCGCGATGATCGCTGACACGTGGACACCGCTCGACATCGCGGACATGACGATCGACGGCGTCGCCCCGCTCCGCGAAGAAAGCAACGTCGTCTACCCCGGCGGCATCTACCGCGCGCTCGGCTTCCGCCAGGTCCAGTTCTCCGACGAGATCACCGTCCGCATGCCTGAGCCTGACGAGGCGGAACTGCTCGAGCAGCAGCCCGGCACCCCGGTCGGCCAGCACGCTCGCGTCGGCGTCGACGCAAGCGGGCGCCGTGTGCGTGTGCTGCTCAGCGTCTTCTCCGGAGACGCGCTGCGGCTCAAGTACGACCTCTACGTCCCCGAGCACCGGCCCGCCACCAACGGAGCCAACAAACCCGCTGAGAGGAACTCCTGATGACTACTGAGCCCGACCGATACGACCCCACCGGCGCGGCCGCGATCTGGGACCGCGCCGCCGAACTCGTCACGGCCATGCGCGATCCGGAGCTGTCGACCGACTGGAACACCGGCCTCGAACAGGCAGCTCGCGCGCTGAACAACGAATCCCGCGGCATCCGGCAGGACGGCGGGATGTACTACCGCACCATCAGCGGCACGGGCGTCGGGGTCAGCAGCAAGAGCGACGGGGCGGCCGCGATCTGGGACCGCGCCGCCGAACTCGTCACCGCCATGCGCGATCCGGAGCTGCCGACCGACTGGAACACCGCGCTCGAACAGGCCGCTCGCGTGCTGAACAACGGGTCACATGCCAGCACAGGAACTGGGCCGACCAGCTAGCTCGATCGCGTCTCCCCCTCGACGTCGACCCTCGATGAAAGGACTTCCATGCCGGACTACGTCTGGTACGCCGCCTACGGCTCCAACTTGCACTCCAGACGGCTGGCGTACTACATCGAGGGGGGAACGCCGCCCGGCACCGGGCACACCTACCCCGGATTCCGCGACAAGACACCACCTTTGAAGACCCAGGCGCTCACCCTGCCCGGCACCATCTACTTCGCCTGGGAGAGCCCAGTGTGGACCGGTGGTGTCGGCTTCTACGCGCCCGACCACCAACGACCCGACTGGCCGGACAACGCTGCGATGCACGGCTATCTGCTTACCACCAGCCAGTTCTCGGACCTGCTCACCCAGGAGATGTATCGGGAACCCGGCGCGGACATCGACCTCACCGAGGTCCTCATGACCGGCCGATGTCAGCTAGGGCCGGGGCGGTACGAAACGCTCGTGCTCGCAGACGAGCTCGAAGGGATTCCGGTGCTGACCTTCACTTCGCCGTGGGATGTCCACACCGTCGAATTGCGGTGCCCCTCAACTCGATACCTTGAGATGATCAGTACAGGGCTCCACGAATCTCACAAGTGGTCGGCGCCGGAAATCCGTGACTACCTGGCAGTACGTCCCGGTGTACGAGGCGAGTGGGCTCCTGGCGAACTGGCCGAACTCGTAGTGCGGGCGCTGGAATTCGGTGGGGCCGAATAGATTGCTTCAGTCGAAGCGGCGTGTCGGCGCGCAAACCTCGCCGAGAACGTATAGATCTAATCGCATGGCTAGACCAGTGACGCTTCCGCCAGCAAAACCAGTCGGACTGAAGTTGTCCCTCGAGGTTATCGAGGCGATTGACGCCGCAGTCGAGGACTCTGGGCTGAACAGGCGCGCGATCTACGAAATCGCGCTGCGACAGCTGCTCGGTCTGGATCCCTACCCCGGCGCACCCCGCGAAGGCGATGTGCCCCCGGGACAGCTTTCGTTGGCTAGCTAGCACACCAGCTGTGTGAAACGTGCTGGGAGCGACTGCTTCCCAGCACGATGATGCAGCGCGTACACACGATTATGAAGGAGAACCGCGATAGGCGACTGACCACAGGCCTCTGAGCCTGCACTCACAACTCAAAAAAGCGAGAAACCCCCGGCAGGCAGGCCAGGGGCTTATGTCTCGCCCCTCAAATGAGAGGCCGCGTCTTGCACGACAGGTCTCAGGATAACGCACGTCCGCACACATTTGTGTGTGGACACGCTCTTGACAGCACAGAACGTGCGTGTACGTATCCTGATCAGCACAAACACGACTACCCCGCCCCACTCCCCACACTCGACGACGCCGACAAATGGCTAGCGCTGATCGAGTCCGCGATCACCGATCGCTACCGCGGATCCAGCCCCACCAACCGGCGTCGTGGGCACATCAAATGCCCGCCGACGATCCGCCGTGGCCACGTTCGCGGGCACCAGTGCACCAACCTGCACCCCGGCCTGGTCGCAGCGTGGGGCGGCAAAGAAGCTGCCTGCCGCCGCGTGTGCCGGGTCCGGCTCGATCCCCGCAACAACGACGAAGACAGCGTCGGTGCAGTGGCGTGCTGGTTCGATCGCGCGACCTATCTCCAGGCCGCGGCCGCCGCGTACGACCGTCGATACCGGGGCGTGCGCCCGATCCTGGTCAAGCGTCGCGGTGGCACGACCGGAGGGGGCGTCGCCAAGGGGCCGTTTATGAAGGTCGTGGAGGTGATGGCGGCCGTCGTGGACCGCAACACCGGGCGCGGGTGCTTTCTGAGCAACTCCCAGCTCGCCGAGCGGACCAGTCTGTCGTTGACCACCGTGACACGGGTGCGCCTGGCGATGCTGCTCATGGGCGTCGCCACCGAGGTCATGCGCGGCCGCCAGCGCACGCGGATCGAGCGGATGGCCAGCTGGCGCGTCGGTGACCGTGCGCGTGGGTGGGCGTCGGTGTGGTCGCTTCACCCACCACGCGCCGCCGGGCCTGTGGATAACGGTGGGGACAGCATTCGCCCAGGTCAAACAAACATGGCTACCCATCCTGAAAGGGGCCGGGTTTTCCCCGCAGCCGAGAGATTAGATGGGTCTTACGTAGGCAAAAGCTGTGGAAATCGCGCTTCGCGCAGCATCGACAAGAGCGGGCGGCGCGAAGCGAAGCCGAGGCCGCCTCAGGAGGCGCTTGTGCTGGCACTCAGGTGGCTCGGAGACGCCCGAACTCCGGTATGGGCACGGCGATACACCGCAGACGCATGGGCGCACGCTCTGGCGCCAGCAGCCGAGAACGGTTGGACGCCAGAAGATCTCAACGAGTCGATTCACCCCGGCGCCGACCCACACTGGCCCTTGGCCTACGTGCGCGCGATGCTGGCAGCCGTGGACCTGCCGTACCCGCCCCACGTTCTGCGCTCGATCGCCGCGCTCCAAGAAGCTCAGGCCCAGGCCACAATCGATCACGCCGTCGACGCAGCAGTCTCCGCAGCCAAGGCCGCGGCGGCCACCAAGCGAGCTTCGACCCGCGAGGCCGCTCTCGCCGGTGACGGCCGCCGGGCAGCGCTGGCAGAATCCCGTGCGATCGCGGACGCCGCAGCGCAGCGGCGCGACGCCGGTGAGCGATTCGACCACCGAGGACACTGGCGACGCCTCCGCGACGAGCGTCAGGAAGGCAGCTAGCGCAGGCACACGCGACCGCGCGGCCGCCACCGAAGAAACCCCGGTCGCGAGCGTGGTCATGCGGACGAGAACCGAGCGTTTACCGCGGTAAACGGTTCGGTCAGTCGGTCCGGGTGCGGATTGCCTGCTCGACGAGCATCACGTTGAGCGCCGCAACAAGCTCGCCGAGCTGGCCTTGGTCGAGGTAGCCGGTCAGTGCGGCGGCCAGGGTCTCCGGCCCAGCACCGAATTTCTTGAGCGCCTTGGTGACTTGAGGGACCGAGGCCGGCGCAGGAACCTTCGGCGGTTGCTCAGGCTTGTCGGCGTCGGGGGAGTTGGTGGCGAGCCAACGGTCGACCTGCTCCTCGCGAGGGACTCGAGCGAGGCTGCGAGCTACCCGCACCGCGAGATCGCCGCGCCTCAACGCGTCCTGCAGCTCCGGCGCGAGCTCAAGCAGCGCACGCCGTTGGGACACCCAGCCCTTCGACCTTTTGAGCTGCTCGGCGGCCGCGGCGGCGGATCCGCACTCGGTCACCAGAGCATCGACCGCGCGGGCCTCCTCGAGCACGTCGAAGTTCTGCCGGTCGACATTCTCAGCGATCGACACAGCCAGCAGCGTCGCCCGGCTGGCAGCGACCGCGTCCTTGATGACGAATTCCAGCTCGGCGCACCCGTACTGCTGTGCGGCCGCGAGGCGGCGACACCCGTTCACGACGATCCACCGGGCGCTGCCGATGTCGGTCTGGTCTTCGGGGTAGAGCTGTAGGTACGCAGCGCGGGTGATGACCAGCGCGGGCTGTAGCTGGATCTCGGCGATCGAGGCAAGCTCGGTCAGGTCGCCGAGATCGATGCGCGGATTGCGCGGATTCGCGACCAGATCGGCCAGTGGCGCCGATGTCGGTGGCGTCGCCCGCCGCCGCTGGGCCGCCTCTTTGCCGTCGACGGGGGAGTGGTCGCCTGTCGCCTCGGTCAGGTCGGCGAGGTTGATGCGTGTTCCGCCCCGAGCCATCACGACACCCGCAATTCGAAAGCGAGCTTGAAGAAGTCCTCACGAGCACGCATAGCCGTTCCGGAACTGGCGTACTCGGTGACGACCTGCCCGTTGGCAGCGGCCCGCGAGTGAACTTTGTATCGGCGAACCACGGTCCGGGCGCTCGACCACTCGTTGCGCGCCATGAACTCGAGGGTCTCGTCGCGCTCGGCCTCACCATCCCGAGGGTCCCAGTTGTTGAGCACGACTGTGTACTTGAGGCCGCGTGGGATGACGACCTTGCGGATCGTCCGGACAGTCGGGTCGAAGCTCAGCGGTTCCGGCGTGATGGGCACGACCACATGGTCTGCACAGTCCAATACCGCGCGTAATGCGTCCGCGGCTGGGCCTTCGCCGAGCGGGTCGCTCTTGTCGCCGGCCGGTGCCATGTCGATCCACCCGGGGGTGTCGACGAAGACGTGATTGATGCCGGGGAGATCGCGCAGTCGGCGCAGCCCGTCGAGGTCCTCATGGGCTTGTACGACGTGGAACGGCAGGTTCTTGACCCGCGAGCCCCACCACACCGCCGATCCCTGTGGGTCGATCGATACCGCAGCCACATCGGCTGGGTCGTCCTCAGCTCCGGGACGCGCTGCGACTTCGGAGGTCACCGCTGCCAGGTTCACGGCCAGGGTCGACTTCCCGACCCCGCCTTTCTGGTTCAGCAGGACATGCACGTACGCCATTCAGTTCTCCTCCGCGGCTTCACCCGGCGTCCCCGGGCTACTCGGATGCTTCGCAGCATAAGACCGCCACCCGGCCAGTTCTCGTCGAAACGCGCCTCGTGCCGATCGGTGCGACGGGGCACACGAACGGGTGTCGCCAAAGAACCAAATCGTTTTGTTTCGTTAAAACGTATCAGAAAAACGATTTGAAAACGTATCGAAATTGACGAATTAAGCGTAGAATCGAGGAATGACCGATCAACCAGAGATCTCGCCCGGCGCCGCGATCACGGCCGCCGCGCCGCGGCTGTGCCAGTTCCCCACCGCCTACGACCCCGAAGCCGCTGAAGCTGCGGCCGACCCGTGGGTCGTGTGCGGCCGCCCGCTCGACGACGTCGCGCCGCGACCGGGCCGCAAACCCGAGTACTGCGGGGAGAGCCGCATCGATCCGGACGGGCATCAGCGTCGTCACGACCGCGCCGGGGCTTTCACTCGCAAGCGCGAGCTGGAGCGGGCCGCGCTCGGCAAGGCCGCGCCTGTGCAGCGCGATCGGCCCACGCCCCGGCCGGTGACATCGGCGCGCGCGTCGCTGGCCGACCTGCTGGCACAGCTCGAGATGGTCGCCGCCGGACACCGTGAGCAGATGGGCGGGCTGCTGGACCGGGTCGTCGACGTGGTCGGGGCAGCTGGGGATCCTGACGCCGCCGTCGCCGAAGTCACCTCGATGCGCCGCGAGGCCCAAGCAGAAGTCGAGACCGCCCAAGCGCGTGCCGACGAAGCAGAGGCCGACGCCAACGTCGCGCGCCGCCAGCGGGACCGCGCCGTCGAAGACAAGGAACTCGCCGACGGCGTTGCCGAGGACGCGCTCGCCGAGCGGGACCAAACACTGGCAGAGGCCGAACGCAGCATCGACGCCATCCGCGCCGAAGCTGCGACCGAGGTCGAGGAGATCCGCGCCCAGGCCCAGGCCCAGATCGAGGAGATCCGTCAAGCGGAAACCGCCCGCGTCGAGGCCGCCGAAGCGCGCGCCGCCGCTGCTCAGGCCGACGCTCGCGCCGCCGAGGAACGCGCGACCGCCGCCGAGACCGCCGCCGAGCAGGCGCGGCGCGACGCTGCCGAGCAGGTCGATACCCTCACCCGCGACCACGCCGCCCGCGTCGAACGCGTCACCACCGACGCAGGCGCCCAGGTGGCCGCCGCTGCCGCCGCCCAGCAGCGCGCCGAGTCCGCCGCCACGGCCGCCGACACCCGCGCGGCCGAAGCCCGCACTGAGCTTGCCCAGGTCAAGACCGATCTGTCAGCGGCGCGCGAGCA
Source organism: Nocardia sp. NPDC059195 (assembly GCF_042754695.1). Taxonomy (NCBI): domain Bacteria; kingdom Bacillati; phylum Actinomycetota; class Actinomycetes; order Mycobacteriales; family Nocardiaceae; genus Nocardia; species Nocardia sp. NPDC059195. The sequence goes on from NZ_JBHZBG010000042.1 coordinate 18,968, forward strand.
AGCGCGCGAGGATGCCACTGCCGCCCGCGAGGAGATCGCCGGACTGCGCCGCGAACTCACCGACGTTCGGGCTGAGGCCCGCGCCGAGCGTGAGCAGCAGCGCGCCGACCACGCCGCCGAGATCGCCCGCGTGCAGCAGGCCGGTGAGGCCGGCGCCGAGGCGCTGCAGCGCGCACTCACCGCGGCCGAGAACACCATCACTCGACTCGAAACCCAGATCGCCAACAGCACCGCCGAGAAGGAGACCCGCTGATGTTTCGTCAGTCCACCACCACGATCACGACCCGAAAAGCGTCGACCACGACCGACCAGCTGGTGGCCGGTGCGCTGCCGGACCGGGTCCAAACAGCACGCGAGCGGCTCGAGCACCAGTACGACCCGGCGCTGCTCGAAGCGCTCTCGGAGCGCGAGCTGGCCCAGGACCGTGAGCTGGCCGAGTTGGTGCGTGAGCATCAGCGCGCCGAGCAGCGTGCCCGCATCCGCGCGGCCGCCGACGCCGCCGAGCGTGTGCGTGAGACGGCGAAGTCGCTGGCGGATCGGGAAGCGACCGATCTGCTGCGTGCGGCGCAGGCGGTAGGGGAGCAGCGCCACAGCAGCAGCCCCCACGCCAAGGTCGCCCGACTGCACAAGCGCAAACCGCGCGTGCTGGCCCTGCTCGTCGGTGTGGTGGCATTTTCGATGCTGTTCTCCGCGGTCACCGTGCAGCAGAACATCGCGCCCGGGCTCGATGTGGCCAACCCGATGTTCTGGTTGTCCTACGGTCTGGAGGCGCTCATCTCCGCGGTGCTGGTCGCGCTGATGCTCTCGACGAGCGACACCTCCGAGTGGGACGTCATCGACGAGGGCAAGCTGCGCCAGGTCTACCTCGTCGAGGCCGCGCTGCTGCTGGCCTCGATCGGGCTCAACACCTTCCCCTACGTCCGCGCCGGCGACGTGTACGGCTTCGGTATCCACGCCATCGCGCCGGTGATGATCGGCGTCGCGCTCATCACCCACCGTCTGGTCGCCGAGCGCTACGGCAAGGCGATCGAAGCGGCTACCGCCGCGATCCCCGATCACGAAGATCTCCAGGCTCGTCTCGTGGCGCTGACTCAGGTCGGTGATGCCGGGAACCGGATCGTGCCCGCGATCCTCGCCCCGACTGCTACGGAGCAAGCTGCTATCGAGCGCGAACGCAGCACTGCTCCGCAGCAGGACACCGACGAAGCGGAGCACCCGGGGGCCTCTGTTGCGGAGCACGAGCGCAGCACTGCTCCACACAGCAGCGCAGCACCCGCCGCGCCCGGTGCTGCGCAGCATCACACCGATGCTGCGCAGAGCAACCCAGCAAACGGTACGGAGCAGAACCCCGTCGCCAACGCCGTGGCGGTCGAAGAGGTCAGTGAGTCGATGACAGAGGTGCTCGCCATGCGCAGCACCGTGCAGCACCCTGCTACGGAGCAGGCCGCCGATGAGTTCTCCGGCGACCCGCACCACGACGAGTTCGGCGCGTTCCTCGAGGTCACCGTGGTCGCTGACGACGGCGCAGACGCCCCCGTCGCTGTCGAGACTGGTCGTGCCGCCGACACGGTCATGGTGTCCGCGCCCGCCCAGAACCTCACCGCGGTCGAGCCCGTCGTCGTGCGCAGCACGGGCACGAAGCAGTCCGTGGAGCACGTTGCGCCACAGCCTTCAGCTACTGCTCCGTACCGCTCCACGGAGCAGCGGAGCACGAGTGCAGAGCACGCGCGGAGCACCTCCGTTGTTGCGGAGCAGCCAGCGCAGCACGAGCGGAGCAGCGCCCCGACTACGGAGCAGAGCGGCGATGCTGCGCAGCGCTCTACGGAGCAGGCCAACGACACCGAGCCGGGGACGATCCTGGCGGAGGTGCGGGAGTTGGCCGGCGCGGTGAAGGATGCGACGCAGTCACGCTCCGCCGTGGAGCGCATCGCGACCGTGCTGGCACACCACGACGCGACCGGTGACGCTCCTAGCCGTGTCGCCCGCGATCTGCACATCGGCTTCGCCCAGGTTGAGAAGTGGCTCAACGCCGCGGCTGAGATCCGACGCGATCGCACCGGCGCCCGCGTCATCCACCTGCACAACGGCTGACACCCAGCCACAGAAAAGACGAGACCCCGGCGGCGCTTATCCGCCGGGGTCTCGTCGTGTCCAGACACTACTAGGGCGCGAGCTGACGACGTCGTACCAGCCGCCTGGCGAGCTCGTCGGTCTGGAACCGGCGTCGTCGATTCCGCCCGAAAAGTGAGTTCCGCCGGTGCTCGGCCGCGCTGGAAATTTCGGCGATGAGGTCCGTCTCCAAAGCCGACCGAGCACCTGTGTTCGCGGTACGATTAAGTCAGGCCCCGGCAGAGCAAGGTAACACTTACGACGTCGTAAGTGGTTTGGCCCTCGCGGGGCGAGGGAACCACCCGGCGGGTGGGCGCTGCGCTGGGCTGTCTGGCGGAGCCTGAGATGGAGGTGGTGGCGGTGAGCACGGAGGCGTCGTCGAGCACGTTGCGCTCGCAAGAGATCGAGCGTTCGCGTGAGCGCCGTCGCCGCCCGAACGCCGTCGAGGGAGCGGGCTACAAGCGGGTCACAGTGCGCCTGACCGCAGACGAGTTGGCGACGGTGCGAGAAGCCGCAGACGAGGCGGGCATGTCGGTGCCGGGGTACCTGGCGCAGTGCGCGCTCAATCCGGTCGGTGCTTCGGTGACGAAGTCGGGCAAGCCGCGGCCGTGGCTGACGTGGCCGAAGCGGTTGGCGTTGCAGCGACTGCTGTTGTCGGCGGCGAGCGCGTTGCACGTGATGCGGCTGGAGCAGGTCGCGCCGGTCGGGTCGAACATCAACCAGATCGCGCGCATCGCGAACAGCACGGGCTACCTCGATCCGGAGCGCGGTGAGGAACTGGACCTCGCGCTCGAGGAGTGGCGTGCACTCGATGCGGACATGCGTGAGCGCGGGGCACGGATCGAGCAGTTGGCCAAAGATGTGACGCGCCGATGATCGCGAAGATCGGGCGCGGCCAGAAACTCGGTGGGCTGCTCGTCTACCTGCTCGGCGAGGGCGAGCACAACGAGCACGAGCACCGCCACCTGATCGCGGGCTCACCGAGCGTCATGCGCGCGGATTGGATGGTCGATTTCCACGGGCCCGAGGCCAAGCGCGCCGCGCGGGATATCGCGTTGGAGATCGCGCGCGAGATCGACCTCCCGCGAAAGCTGTACGGAACCGCGGTGCGGATGAAGGCCAAACCGGTTGCGGTCGGTGCGCGTGGCCACGGCGTGGACGTCGTCGAGCGGCCCGGCAAGGGCGAGGCCGGGGTGATGCGGGATGCGCCGAATTGGCATTGCGTGCTCGCGGCGATGCCGGGCGAGGAACTGTCTGACGAGGTGTGGGCGCAGATCACTCACACCTTCATGGACGAGATGGGATTCAGTGCGACCCCCGACGCCAAGCGTGCGCAGGCGCGGTGGGGTGCGGTGCGGCACGGGCGGTCCGGTGAGCACGGCGACGGCCAGGACCACGTCCACATCGCGGCGTCGCTCGTGCGTGAAGACGGATCGAAGGTCTCGACCTTCGACTACGGGCCCGGCAAAGCCAAAGGCGACTGGTCCCGCGCCGAGGAAGTCTGCGTGCTGATCGAGCAGCAGTACGGGTTGAAGGTCCGCGCCTCCCGCAAGGAGGGCGGGGAGCTCTCGGCCAATTCCCGCGCCGAGATCGAGCGCATGGCACGCGATCAGGGTGCTGAGACCGAGCGTGAGCGTTTGCGTCGGATGGTGCGCGCGGCCGCGGTGAGTGCCGACAGCGAGGTCGCGTTCGTGCGCGAGCTGCGGGACGCGGGGATCTCGGTGGTCCCGCGCTGGGCGGCCGGCGGGAAGACCGACGTGGTCGGCTACTCGGTGCGGTTGCGGCACGGCAATACCGAAGCTGGGCCGTGGTGCGGCGGCGGAACGCTGGCCAAGGACCTGAACTTGAACGCGTTGCGCGAGCAGCAGTGGGAGGACTCCCCGGAGTCGCGTGCTGCGGCGGTCGCAGCGTGGCTGTCGCCGAAGACCACCGGTGAGCGTGCTCGGCGCGGTCTCGACGAGGCAGAGCTGTGGCAGCAGGCCGCGACCCAGTTCGGGCAGTGGCACCAGCATCTCGGCGAGATCCCGCGTACCGATCGGGCGCGGTGGGCGTGGGCGGCCGGGCAAGCCGCCGGGGTGTTCGCGGCATGGTCGGAGAAGCTCGAAGGTGAGCAGCCCGGTGCGCTCGCCGCGGCCGCGCAGGAACTGACCCGGTCGGCACAGCTGCCCAAGGGCGAGCGACGCTACCGGCCGTCGTCGACGGAAAAGCATCTCGGCGATCTCGCGAAGCTGCTGATGTCGGGAGGTTCGACGCGGGCGGAGTCTCATGGTCGCGAGAGCGTCGACGTCACGGCGGCGGTGTCAGCCGCAGTTCTCGCGGCACTGTTGCTGTTGCTGTTGGCAGCGATCGCGATCCTGCTCGAGGTCGCGCGAGCGCACCGTGCCCGGGGCGAGCTCGGTCGGGCAGTGGCGTTGGAGGGTGTGAGCACCACGCGCCTGTCACCGCTGAGTAAGCGGTGGGAGGCCCAAATCGATGAGCGCCGCGGGCACGAAGACCGCGACATCCGCGACATCGGCGTCACACCCACGCCGGAGCGGCACACGGACATCGCGGCGGCGAAGACATCGAAGCTGAGCGAGATGCTGAACAAGGCGGCGGCTGCGGCGAGCGCTCCGTTGACGCCACCGTCGGCGTCGAACGCACGCAAACCCGCGCGGCCGCGTCGGGTGTTCTACAGCGAAATGACGGCGGAGCAGAAGACGCTGATGCGGGTCAAGGCGACCACCGACGCCCAGTTCGCGTTCCGCGATCTGAACGTGCGCGCACTCAGCGACGAGGACCTGGCGCAGGAGCTGGCCGAACGAAGGGCCGAGTTCGGCATGTTGGTCCGCGACCTCGACGAGCGCAAAATCGAGGGGCCGCGGACTCGGCAGGCCAAGGCCGACAACGCCGAGCTGGCACGCAAGGCCGACGCGATCGAGCCCGCACTGCAGGCCGACCAGGCCGCCAGTGAGCTCACCCGCGCCGAGAAGTACCTCTACGCTGAGCTCGCCAAACTCGACACCGCGATCGAGGAGACCCCGCGCCGGAAGTTGCTCGCCCGCAAGGCGCTGCAGGACCGAGCCGAGCGGGCCGAGACCGAGCTGGCAGAGGTTCGCCCGCAGGCCGAACAAGCGCGCGGCGAAGCAGAAGCCGCGGCCAAAGCCACCGGGTCTCCCCAGCACGAGTGGAACGAGATCCTTCGGGAGTCGACCCCGGCACGGGAGCGTCACCGGCTCGAAAAGGCCAAGGAGCAGGACCGCAATGAATTCGTTGAGGACCGCGGCTACCTGCGTGATCTGCAGCGGACTCTCGATCGTGTCGAAGCCGAGAGTGAGCGGCGTGAGAGGTTGACTCCTGAGCAGCGCGCGGCCGATCAGCGGCGTGCTCGCACGGCGCCGAAGGGACCGAAGAAGTCGACGGAGACCGGCTACAAGATGCCGTACCAGCCACCGCCGGACCTGGGTCGCGGCCGCGATTCCGGACCGAGCTTGTAGCGGTGGAAGGGCTGGCTTACCCCCCGGCCTACCCCCTGGCCGTGGGTCCAGTACCTGGGCTAGGGGGTAAGCCGGTACCTGGGCCAGGGGCTAGGCCAGGGGCTAGGCCAGGGGGTAAGCCAGGGTCGCTGGGCTGCTGACCAGCGGTGTTTCTGTTCTGCCCCGTCACCTTCGTTCGCGGGCTCCGATTTTGAAGACCACCCGCTCTCTGCGTACCTAGACAGAGGGTGGTCTTCAAAAGTCGGGGACGGGGCAGAACAGAAACACAAGATGAAGTGAGTTGAATGTGATGGAAGGGGAAGGGGGCCGGGGGCTGCGGTCGTCGAGTTCGGGTTGGATCGGCAAGTCCCAGCGTTGGCCGGCCTGGCATACGGGCTGCCGCGCCTGCTTCGCGGGCTTGCCTCACGATCTCGGGTCGCATCAGCGGTCCGAGGGATCGCCACTTAGATAATCCAACCGGTTACCTTGCTCGCCGGAAGTCATCGACATCGCCTCATCGGCGACGACGGATCACCCCTGCCCTAACCATTGCGCCAAACAGTGTTTCGGCGGCGGTGGCCGTGCTCGAGTGCTCCCCGCCGGATAACTTTCCCTGCCCGGCTTGCTCAGCCAGACCGAGCAGCACCTCCCGGACGCTGCGCGGTGAACTGAGCACCAACGCCACCGCCTCTCGGTGCGCGGCCGCTCGATCTGTCGTCGCGGATCTCGGCTGATCGGGCACGACGGGGGTCGGTTGCGCTGTGGTCCCGGCGTCACGATGCGCGGTCCACAGCTCGTCGATGAACGGTTTGAGTCGTGAGTGCATCCACTGCTGATGCTTGGTGATTGGCGGGTCGTTGTGCATTCGATGCGCCATCACCCGCAAGAGTTTCTCCGTCGCGGTCGAGCTGGAAAGAACCCGCTCGACTGCACCGTCTGGCGATATCGGTCGGCTGCGCTCGATGACACGATCGCGGATTTCCTCGTGGATCTCGACGGGCTGACCGGTGCGGCGGGCAGCGCGACGCTCCTCTGACGAGAGCCGTCGGCACTCGTCCGAACACCACAGCCGCGGTCGACCTCGGCCCGGTACTGGCAGCACATCCTGGCCGCAGCGTGGGCAGCTCTTGGTCTCCATAGCGGCACTCTACCGATTTAAATCCGACGAAATTCCCCCAAATTCTCACTGATGGTGCAAGAGGTGTGTGGAGAGTTTCAGTTGTGGCAGGGGGTTCGGTGAGCTGACACGGCTTGTCGCGTTTCCGGCGAATAGTGCGGGGTCGAGTCCGGGATGCCAGAGGTCTGCTTGGGGAAGGTGCGAGTGGAAGAGAGAGGTGTGAAGGATTGGGCTGTGGCAGCGGGAAGGCGCGGCAGCCGTCAGGCGAGGATGTCGCCGAAGAGGGTGAGTTGCTCGTTGTCGGTGAGCGCCGCGCGGTTGCGGTGCGGGCGCTGACCGAGCAGCACCGCCGCCCGGTCGGGTTGCGTGCGGGCCCGGCCCAGCCGGGCCGCGACGGTGTCGGGGTCGACGCCGCCAGCGAGCATGCGCTGCTCGGCTGTCGCACGCAAGGTGCCCGGCGCCAAGCGCAGCCCGGCGTCGGCACCGACGGCACGGATGACCCGGTCGACCGACCGCAGCGCCATCCGGCCACAGATGCGGGAGACGAACAAGGCGCGGGTTGAGTGGGTACGTCTGTGCAGTCGCAGGTGTCGGTGCGAGAGCCACGCGGTGAGCGCGGCCCGTGACGCGGCGCTGATCGCGACGGTCCGAGATTGTCCGGAGGCGGGGGTGATGGTGGTGCGGCCGGGCCAGTCGGTCAGGTCGAGGTCGTCGACATTGAGGGCGGCCAGCTCGTGTGCGCGGGCGCCGACGTCGAGGGTCAGCACGACCAACGCGTACTCGCGGGGGCCGCGGGCGGCGGCCGCGGCGAGCAAGGCACGGTGCTCGCCGTGGTCGAGGGTGCGCGGGGTGTAGAGCTCGGCGGTGACCCGCGGTGCGTCGGGTGCGCCGAGACCTAGCCAGTCGTGGAACATCGCGAGGGCGGCCAGCGAGGTTCGGACCGAGCGGGGTGCGAGGTCGGCCTCGGCCAGCCACGCCACCACCGCCACGTCCCGCGCGCCCGGGTCGCCCAGGGCGTCTGTGTGGTCGTCGTCGGCGGCGAGCCAGCGCAGGTACTGGGTGACCCGGTCGAGATAGCCCGTGCGGGTGCGGACGGCGAGATCGCGGCTGTCGAGGTGGGCGGCGAAACCGGCCAACAGCACCGGCAGCTGCTCACTCACCGGTACCGCGAACTCGCTCTCGCTCACCGTCACCACCGCCGTCCCATGCCGCACTCGTTGTGCGGATGATCGCAGCAGCCCCCGACATTCTCGACCCACAACGATTAGCGGCCGCTCAGGAGATTCCCGGGCGGCCGCTAACTTCTATCTGACGAACTGGTCGTGGTCGGTCACTTGTAGGTGATGCTGGCGATCTTGTGGGTGCCGGGGCTGACCTCGGTGGTGCGGATGACGAACGCGATCTTCTCGACTTCGGTGTCGCCGGGCCACTTCTGGTGCAGGGTGACCGCCCATGCCGACTTGTCGGTGCTGTCGGCGCGCAGGATGTGCACGCAGTACTTCACGTCCGGCACCAGGGCCGCGATGCCTTCGGCCAGCGCGGACTGGTCACCGACGTGGGTCTCGCCGTTGTCGGTGGTGAAGGAGCGGACCTTGGCGGCGTCACGGGCGACGAAGTAGCTGTGCTCGAAGCCCAGGATCGCGCCTTGGGGGGTGGCGGTGTCGCCTGCTTCGGCGCTGATCGTGATCGAGGCACTGCGGAAGTCCTCACACCCTGACAACGCCCACGCGGGCAACGGCGGCACCACCACCGTCGGCGACGTCGTCGCGGTCGCAGCGGACCCGGCGACCACAGTCGGAGTCGAGGTAGCGGCGTCCTCGGAGCCGAACGTGATCGCGGCCAACCCGATCAGGGTGACCAGCACACCCGCACCCACCACACCGGTCAGCGCGGCCGCCGCCTTCGACCGCCCTCGTTTCTCGTCGAAGCGTTCGTCGTCGTAGTTCTTGCGGGGTCGGCGCGCGATCTTGCCGCCCCCGCCGTAGCTGGTGAGCCGCGGCAACGTCGGGGGCGCGTCGTAGTCACCGGACTGCTCGGTCGCTGTCGCTGTCGCCCAGTCGTTCCAGTCGACATCATCGCCACGCGGCGGCGGCGAGTCCTCGCCGGGAGCGGGTTCGGTCCAGTCGTTCCAGTCCCCGCTGAACCCGTCCTCGTCGACGACATCGACATCGAGGGGCGGCTGAGCTGCGGCGTCGGTGTAGGCCGGCGGCCGGTAGTCGGGCTCGGCATCGTCGTCGAGTTCGGGTTCGGGATCTGGTGGCGGCCAGGTCGGCGGGTTCGTGCCGATCGTTTGCGGCTCGGCCTCACGCCGTCGACGGCGTGACCGTTTGCTCTGCGGTCGTTGCGGTGTCGTCGGTGCGGTCTCGGCCTCGAAGTACGCGGCGAAGGCGTTGTCGGACATGGCCTACGCGCCCGATGCTGTGGTCGTCGAGGAGGGTCTGCCCATCACGCCAAGCCCTCCTCGAGGGTGACGAGGTCGCCAGCGGTGCCGGTGTCGACCTCAGTGACGGCTTGGCCGTAGCTGGACAGAATCCCCTGGTAGTTGGTCACCAGGCTGCCCGCCGTGGTCAGCGTTGCCGCGTGATCGGTCGCGGCCTGGGTCCATGCGGTCGCGAACTCGCGGCCGATCAGCCCCAGCCCGGACAGGTCGACGCCTGCCGCAGCACTGGTGGCGGTTGCCGCCTCGCCGAGTAGTTCCGAAACCCGCGCGGCCGCACGCTGATACGCGTCCAGCGCGCCCGGATCGAACGACATCGTCATGACCCATCCCCCTTCGTGGTGGAGCTCGGGTGCCCCTGCGCCCCGAGCGCGGAAATCCTAGTGAGAACAGCGGCTTCAGGTGTAACAGCACAGACCGGATGGTCAGAGGCGTTCGCGCAGGCGTTTGACCTTGCCGTCGCGGATGCGGGCGATGTACTCGCGCGTGAATCCGGCGAAGCGAGCGACCGCACTGGGCCCATACAGCGGAGTGCCGTCGGTGGCCTGGGCGTCGAGTCCGTCCAGGATCGCGTCGAACAGCTGCTCACGATCGTCTTCGAAACGGGCCTTGGATTCGCGATAGGCCGTGGCCGCCTGCTCGATTCGCAGCGGCAAAGAGTTGTCATCGGCATCGGTGCTCATTCCCTGAGTGTAAACGGTGGTAGCGAACAGTGTTGACATGACTGGCGACACTACCTAATGTGAACAGTGGTCGCAACCAACGATCGCGATCACTGTTCACATTCGATTTCCACTCTCGCTTGGAGCCACCATGACCACCGCTCCCATCAGCACTTTCCTGGCCACCGACCCACGCCACTACACCACCAACGGATTCGCCCACCTCTGGGAAGACCGAGAAGCCCTCGCCTGCTTCGCCGTTGCCGCCGTCGTGGGCGCGGAGTCGGTGCGCGCGGAACTGCTCGGCCACCACCGCCGGGCCCGCGCCCTACTCGCCGCCGCCGAACGTGGTCTGCCCACCGGTGAGGCCACTGCGAAGATCTGGGCCTCGGAGCTGCGCGGCACTTTGGTCTCCGGGCCCGACCTCACCAGCTGCGCACCGATCTCCCACCGCAATGCACACCTGGCCTACGCGCTGGTCGAACAGCTCTACACACTGCACCCGCTGCTGTTGGAATGGCACCTGCACCGGGCGCGCACCGCGCCGCTGTGGCGGCGCCACACGGCCGTTCGGGACGTGCGCGAATACGTGCTGTCGGTGCAGTTCGACCCCACCGACCGCTACACATTCGGCGTCCTCGAGTTGGACGCACAAGGGGTGCACAGCGTCTAGCGAGGTCACCCGGATCGAGTGGCGCTACCTCGATCCGTAATCTGCCCAAAAATAGTTGGCCGTAGTCGGTCACACCGGGCCGAAAAAGCTCATCTCTTCCAGTTTGAGAAGGAAAACGGCGAGCACGGTCGGTGTTGCAACAGTGCCCTCACCAGGCTGGTACGCGCGGGCGCGCAGCCCCTCCGGGGCGATAGATATTGCCTGCTTGACGGGCCGGTTTTTTAGACTGCAACAGACAAACAACCCGGTTCGTAAGTTCCTTCTCGACAACACATTCAACGAGAGGAACACCCGATGAACCCCGACAATCTCACCCAGCTCAGCGACCCTGCTCCTGCTGTTGGCGGTGATCTGGCGCATCGACAGCAGCGACCTGGTGCAACTCGCTCGACTGCTCGTCAGCGCCGTGAACGTGCGGGCCATGCTCGGCGGGGCACCGTCGTCGCCGTGCCCACACTGCGGCCAGAACCGGTAGTCCAGGATCGTTGCGCGGCAAGCCTGCGAGCTGGTGACGAGGAGCTGGTGACTAGAAGTCACCAGCTCCTCGTCGGTGGTCGAGGTCGTCGAGGGCGGTCACGATCAGCTGGCGGGCCTCGCGGCCGTACTCCGCGGACCGTTTCAGCTCCTCGAACATCCGCGCGTAGAGACCGATCTCGGCGGGTTGGCTCACCTGAATGCTGGCGGTCGGTGTCTCCAACGCGACCAGGTCGTCGTCGAAGATCCAGAACCCGGCGCTACCGACCCCGCCGCGTTCGCGCATCAACGGGATGATGCCGAGCGAAACCTGCGGCAGCGCCATCACTTCCAGCAGGCGCCCGAGTTGGCCGGCCTGCACCTCGGCCGAGCCGAAGAACGTCCGCAGCGCCTGTTCCTCGAGGACGATGACGAACCGGCGCCCGCCGCGCTGCACGATCCGCTGCCGCTGCATCCGAACCGCGACCGCGTCCTCGACATCGTTCGGGGTGCCGAGAAACCGGATCCAGAACTGCACCATCGCCCGCGCGTACTCCGGTGTCTGGAAAAGTCCTGGTACGACGTTGTGCTCGTAGATCCGGAACACCGTGGTCGCCTCGTAGCGCTGCGGAGTGTGCGCACCGAGGACCCGCTTCATTCCGGCCCGGGATTCGCGTCGGTGCTCGGTGTAGGCGGAGTCGACGGCGTGCAGTGTGGCGACCAGGTCGGGTTCCTGCTCGGGCGCATCGGCCAGACGACACCAGTCGGCGATGTCACGCACGGTCGGCAGCTGACGGGCGTTCTCGATCTTCGACACCCGCGTGAAGTGCTGCCCGGTGGCATCAGCGAACGTGCGGATCGTCAACCCAGCCCCGGTACGTAGCTCGCGCAGTCGTTGGCCGAGTGCGCGGCGTCCGTCCTGGGCCGAGCTAGACGGGCTGGTAGTCACGGTGCGGGATCGCCCACTGCCACACCATCTCGAACGCCGTGCGGCACAGCTCGATATCTGCAGGTTCGGTCGAGGTGACCTTGTCCACGCTCAGCCCGTCGCCGGAGTAGTGCAAGAAGATCACCAACTGCTCGTCGAGCAGGTAGAAGTCGTTGCCCGGGACCGCGACCGAGTCCAGGCGCGAGCGCGGTACCCACCGGATGTCTTCGCCCGCATCGACCATCGGCGCCGCAATCGAGTGAGACCAGCGCTGGTAAGCCGAGAGCGGTTCGGACACGACCCGGGCCCGGCGCACCGTGCGCCCGGCCGCGGTATGGGCGCGCAGATTGGTGCACCACTCGCCCAACCACGCGAGATCGTCGTGTTCGCCGGCGGCCCACTTCGCCATGTACGGCAGCTCGATCTCGGTGCCGTAGGCGTCGCGGGTCTCCAGATGCACGGCGCTGCGGGTGAAATCGGTCAGTAGCCGGTCGAATTCGGCGTCACTGATTGCTGTCACTGGCGGCCTGAGCTCCTTCGGCGAAGAACGGGACGAGCCGGTCGGGGATCTCCACGCACGACTCCCCCTCGGGAATGTTCATCTGGGCGAGGATCGCAGGGTCGGTGACGATCCAGCCCTGCACGATCCAACCGGTATCGGTCTTGTACAGCGTCGGTGATCCGGACGGGTTGGATCCGGGATCCTTGGCGACGAACGTAAAACTCATGGTGGCCCCCTGCCAACGGTGTTGCGCGATGTTTCTGCTGCCCGTTCATCCTGGTCGCCGGGGTGTGGATGGGTCAATGGCTCACTGTTGCGCAACATTTCGCAACATTGTTCCGTTGCGGTCTGTCCCACTTCTAGCGTTGTGGCCAAGCCGTGCGGCGCCGGTCCGACGAGCAGTCACCGGCGCCGTGGGCTCTCACTTCACCGCCCTCGAGGAGGCCCGCAGCCGATGAGCGACACGACCCGCCGCGTGCCCACCGACCTGACCGAGCGGGCCAAGCGCAGATCGATGGCCATCAGATGGTCCGACGAACCACCCAACGGCTGGGAGCTCTACAACCCATTCCGGGTCGTGTGCTTCGGCAGCCTGGACAACGTGGCCGACTGGCTTACCGCGGCCGAGAACACCGGCCGATGATCGCCCTCGGCTACGCGGTCGCCCTCGGCCTACCGCTGCTCGTGCTGCTCGTGCAGATCCGCCCAGAACACGGATACCGCGTTCAGTCGATCTCGATCTCGCGCGCCAGCGCCCGTAAACGCTCGTCTTCGGCCTCGGACACCGGAGTGATCGCGTCGGAGAGGGGCAGCAGCAGAGTCAGCGGCCGCGACCGGGCATCGACGACAACGGCGCACTCGACCACGGCGAGGACGTCGCCGGTCTGGGTGAGCATCAGCGCGGTCAGCCGCCCGGGATAAGGCTCGCAGGTCTTCAACCCGCGGGCCCTGACCCAAATGGGAGTGTTCGCTCCCCATCTCAACCGCCGTGGGGGCCAGATCCGGTTCGCCCACACCAGTACCCGCACCGGGGGCGCGATCCGCCGCACCGGCCGGCGGTCGACTTCCGGCCAACCGCTCACGCCGTCGAACCACTCGGAATGCGGCCCGGCGAGCCACCCATTGATACGAACATATGTTCTAGTATGCTCGTATCCGTGCAGGTAGGTGATCTAGTCCGGCTCGGTACGAAGGGCCTCAGCCAGTTCCGGGTGCTGGAGGTCGAGGACACTCGCGCGTTGATCGAGCCCACGTTGGACGCACCGGGCGCCTACGCGTTCCACATGCGGCTGACCGACTTGGTCGCCTGGACCGACGACTGACACCAGGGCGCTGGGAGGCACCGTGGAAGACGAACATCTGATGTCGGCGGACCAGCAGCGGTTGGTCCTGGCCGTCGTCGATGCCCTGAACAACGGCCTCGACGTCCACACCGCGGTGCGCGCGACCCTCGCTCCCCCACCGAACTCAGCGGATGTCGACACGGTTCTGCGGATACTCGCCCTCGCCCCCGTCGCCTTCAAGCGTGGAGAGCGTCCCGCCGCAGTGCTCGCGCGCATCCTGACCGCGATCGAGATCTTCTCCGAGGGCGGCGAACTTGTGCCGCACCGACCGGTCTGCGAGGTTGAGGACCGCTACTGACTGGCTGATCTGGCGGTGCCTGACATCGACAACGAGAGTTCTGCTGTAGCTCACGCGCGTTGGCGGGGAACATGGTCTAGGTGACTGTTTCTGCGAATGCCCCACGGCCTATACCGTTTTCGTCGACCGCGTTGACCTCGTTGCAGCAGCTGGCGTCGGTGGCGATGAGCGGGGTGACGATCATCTGTGGGTTCCCGGCGGCGGGAAAGACCACCGCGACACGGTTCCTGGCCGATCTCGTGGATCCTGTCGTGCTGGATAAGGACACTTTCGCGCCGCAGCTCGAGGAATCGGTGATGTCGGAATTGAACGGCAATCCGTTCGACCGTGACAGCGACCTTTACCGCCGGGTTGTTTCCCCGAACATCTACGCTGCCCTGCTGAGCCATGCGGTGAGGATCGGGGCACGCTGCCCCGTCCTCGTCGATGCCCCGTTCCTCGGCCACGTCCAGGCCGCCGCTGAGAACGGCGTGCTGCTCACCGACTACATACGCGCAGCCACCGCAGCCGAAGTCGAGATCCGGACGGTGTGGGTGAACACCGACACCGTCCGGATACGCGACCGAATGGTCGCGCGCGGCGCCGAACGTGATCAGCCCAAGCTCACGGCCTGGGATAGCTACCGCACCACAGTGTTGGACTCGGGGCTGGCTCAGGCAGGACCGAGCGTCGTTGATCACGTCGTCGCGAACTGAACTGCTCGAACGGGCAGTTCACGCTGCGGGCGGTGATCATTCCGGCTTGCCCCGAGTCTGTTCCAGGAGCGCGAGCACTACCCCACCGACCGATGCGCGGGTGCAGCCGCCGCCCAGATGGTGCCCTGGCGAATAGGATCCCGCCATGAGCTATCCGTGCCCTCGCTGCGATCACCCGAATCTCGATCTGGCACATGCACTCACACACCTGCCCGGCGAGCAGCGTCAGAACTACGAACGTTCGATGCGCGGGCAGCCGATGATCTCGACCAGCGAGGCGTGCGACCTCATGTCGGCGGGCGCCTACTACCGGCGATAGATCAGCGTCGGGACCAGTCGAGGGCGGGCAAGGCCGCCCTCAGCGTCCGGATCTGTTGGGCCCACTGCTCCCATGTCTGGTCGGCAGGTTTGCGCGGATCGATATCGACGGAGCCGGCGGCCGCGGTCACGGACTGAGGTGAGGGCGTCGCGGTGAGGAACTGGAACGGGCGCGCCCACTCGATCAAGCGCACCGGGTCGAGCAGCTCCATCGCATCGTCTTCGGTGCTCGGGTGCGCGGTGGCCTCGACGATGACCTGGGGTTCAGCGAGCTCACCCTCACTGTCGAAGTAGTGAAAGATCTCGGTGACGTCGGCGACCAGCGTGCAGCCGTCCGGGCCGTCGAAGTTGAGGCGGTCGCCGCTGCGAGGTAGGAACCGGGCGGTGATCTCCAGGCAGATCTCGTCATCGACGAACAGTGGTGCGTTCGGTCGGATGGTGAGGGTGTAGTGGGACAGGTGGCTACCGTCTGTGGTCACCGCGCCAGTATCGCGCCGAGATGCCTGTCGCCGGAGCGCAATGGCGCACCGTTGGTGACCGTCTCGCGATAGATGTTTGAGTCGCTGCACCCCCATTTTCTAATGTCCGCAGTATGTCCTTGATCCCCGATCTCGCCGGTCTTTCGCCGAGCGAGATCATCACCGCCATCGGCATGGTGTGGTTCGTATTCGACGGCATTCCGCGACTGCTGGCCGGGCTCGTCGTCAACTTCAGCGACGACCCGCGTCGGCGCGCGGACCAGCTCAAGCTGCTTGCGGCGACCCGGCGCCGATGGTGGTGGTCACGATGAACCTCACGACCCGAAAGCGCGCCGGGTACCTACCCCTTTCCGGATGCGCTGCACGAACCCGGTCAGACCAGAGGCGGAAATTGGCGACCGTTGTTGTACTTGACCTCGAATTCGGTGAGCTTGTCGCGGACAGCGACGTCGACGAGCGCGGCGAGGCTGGCTGTGCCAGGTTCTGCGGGGTGTGAGCGTTTGAGTCGGGCGACGGATTCGCCGGCATATTCGAGCAGCGCCGAGTCCCAGTTGATGCCCCGCTGTCGCTTGCTGTTGCTGCGCTGATGCCTCGCACCGTCGAAGACTTTTCCGAGATGGGCTTCCAACCTGGTAACGACGGCGGTGAGTTCGTAGACGCGCTCAGCCAGCGCCACGGCCTCCGCGTTCGTGACGGCTTCCGCTCCATCTGGGTCATGGTCGAGAACATCGACGACATCTCGGAGTTCGCGGGCCGCGAGCATTACCAGGAACCCCAGGCTGTGAACATCGGGAGTGACGGTCATCCGGACATCATGGTGGGGATGTGTGCTCGGCGAGACCGAAACCGGTTCAGCGGCCATACCAATCGGAGGTCGTTTGTCAGTGGCCCATGCGATCATCCCTGTCCATGAAACCTGGCTCTGAACACGCGGACCCGCAGAGGCAGTTCTTCCACCTCCTGAGCAACTTCTCTTACGCCGAGGTCAACAAGCACACGACCAAGGGCTCGTTCACCGACGCGCTCCGCCGAGAGGCATACCGGATCAACGAATCCCGGGGCTTCGGACGCAGTGACTACAAGATCATCACCGCAGTCGACAGCTGCAGCGAGTGGACGTGGAAGAACATGAGCGGAAAGCCCGCCCCACCCACAAAATCGAATGCTTCCACCACACTCACGCTCACACTCCCGCATGCTGCCGATGAGCAGCTACGCGCCCGCGCCGATGCCGTCGGCGTGGGTACCAACGAACTGGCCACAAGGTGGGTTCTGGCGGGGTTGCTGACCGGGTCCGTCAGCAGCAGTGCACTCTCGACTCTCATCGACTCCCAACCCGACTCGCTGTTCTAGGCGCAGCTGGACAGGCGCGGCCAGCTCAGGACCCCCGCTGAGGGTTGTGGTCGACCTCGAACATCACAAAGCGGACTTCGACCACGGAGGCTGGGCCAGCGCTGAGACGATGGCATCGACTGCGGCCGCACCATCGGAAGGACATCATGGCCTGGAATTCGGCAGGGGACACCGTGTTCGGCCCGATAGCCGAGATTCTGCTCAAATGCGATGCACCCCCCGAATTCGTCACCTCAACCCTCACCGCTGTCATTGACGGGCTCTTCCATAACGATTGGGGCTACGACGGTGCGCTCAGTTCCCTCGCCGAGTTCGCCAATCACCCCGCGGTCGTCGCTGCCTTCAGGAACAACGCCGTCCCCGACCCGGACGACCCTGAGTACGCCGTCATCGTCGCCGACCTCGAACTCGCCGCAACACCGACAGCACGAGCACTCGACAACTCACCCACCTGAGCGACCTGTGCCTGTCGCCTCGCGTCGATACCGTGACGATGAGTAGCCGATCCGATCCCCGCTTCGCAGTGAGTGTGACGGGATAGCCTGGGCGACATGACCGGGGAGACAGAACAGCCAGGGGGCCGAGCGTGAGTGTCCCGACAGGCTGGGTTCGGTTCCTGGTCGACTTCGACGTGCCTGAGCCAGCGGACTACGACCGGCCTGACATCCCCGCTATCCAGTTCTACTGCCACACACCAGGAATGCCACGTGCCGGCGATGACATCGAGATCGACGGTCCCGGCGATGGGTTGGCCCTGACGATCTCGAAGGTGGAACACGCCTACGGGCCGCCTGAGCACTCCGACCACCCGCACTACACCCTGACCGCATGGGCGGTCCTGCGCGATCCCCCGCTGTTCACGGTCGAGCACGCCCAGCAGCTGCTGATGCACCCGGACAAGCTGCGGAAATGGATCCACCGGTACCCGTTGCTCGAGCCTTACGACGGGACCTACCGAGACATCACGTGCGAAGAGTGTGTCGCCGCGGGCCGCCCCGGGCGAGGCGACGAACTGATCCTCGATCACTGAAGGGCCGCCAGCGTGGGCGCTGGCGGACCGTCTGATGTTGTTGTGCGGGGCTATTCGCGCTTGGCGAACCGGCTGGAGTAGGCCGCGCGGGCGCCTTCGAGCAGGGCCTCGAATCGACGTTGTGCCCTCGATCGGTAGGTGTCGCCGCTGGAATCGGCGACCTCGCGCCAGCTCAGCACCGGGTCCCGCGTCGGGGTGGTCTGGCCAGGTGGGTACCCGCGACCGATCCACAGCAGCTCGTCGTAGAGCGCTTCGAGCATCCGCTGCGCGCGGACAACATCGGTGATGGCGGAGTCGAGCCTGACCGAGTCGGTCAGGCTGTCCGGATCGGCTTTCGCCGCGACCAGCGCCGCGATCGAGCCCGCCGCGTAATCGGCGAGCTCTTCGGCAGCCATGTGGTTTTCGAGCCAGGACAGTTCGTAGGTGTGGTGAAAGATGCCGTCGGGCTGGCGCTTTATGACATGGCGGCCGCGAGTCCAGTCGGTGCTCACTAGGTGTCTCCCTGCTGATGTCGTGTCGGAAGGTGCGGGTCAGTGTCCGGTGGTGACCAGGGCGGCGACGCCGAGCCAGAGCCAGTGCCAGGACTGATCCAGATGCGCGGCACCGGAGGCGAGTCCGGTCCCGGCGTTGTAGAAGCCGCCCAGGCCGAGGCGGTCGGCGAGACCGGCCAAGGTGGTGCGCCGATCGGCCCAGTAGTGGGTCACCGCGCTGATCGTGAGACCTGCACCGGCCCAACCGAGATCGACTGGCAGTCGCAGCCACCAGGCGACCGCTGCCAGGCATAGCGCCAGGGTCGCGGTGTAGGTGGCGACGTGCTTGGCGCACTCCCACCGACCGTGCCATCCCGGCGCACCTTTGCCCCCGGCTTGGTGGGAGGTCTGCACCCAGTAGTCACCGACCTGGTGGCCGACGAGGTACGCGCCGAGGACGGCGGCGAAAGTGGCGGCGGCCGCGCTCTGATCGATCATGGTTCCCAACCCCTTGTCTGTAGCGATTTCGCTACACCTCCAACTGTAGCGAAATCGCTACAGGCGGGGAAGGGTTCGCGCCATCTTCGTTCTCGGCAGGACGCGGAGCGGGGTCTTACTGCTGAGGGTGTTGTGGCGGTGAGCTGCCGTTCGGGTGGGCGAGGCCGGCGGCGGCCAGCTGGTCGCGCAATCGACGCAGCTCGGTCAGATCTACTCCCGCGACAGTGGCTAGATCGGCGTCCGGCCAGGGGCCTGGTCCGTGGCGGTCGAGTACTCGGCCGATCGCTCCAGCGACATCGGCTTCATGGGCTAGCACGACGAGCGGGTCCAACTCGGTGAGCGCCCGGTCCAGCAACTCGGTGTCGCGGCCCGCCTCAGTTCGGCGGGCACGTTCGGCGCGCAGATACTCGGCCAGGTCGCGCAGCTCGGCGGCGACTTCGGCGATGATGGCCCGACGCTGGTCCTCGGTGCCCACCACTCCAGCGTGCGCCCCGAGCGCCGCACGGTCCACCCCCCTGCGCTCGCTTGCCGTGATTAGGGCTGTCGGCATTTCCTACTTCATCATCGGGGTGAGCGGCCCAAATCCGCGTTCTGACCGCCGATAAGACCCACTTATCGGCGGTCAGAAATCGAACACGTGTTCCCCGGATTTTCGGCCGACTCCGCGCGTATCCTTTGCCGCGTGGCATACGACCCAGACGAGAACCTCGAGGTGATCGACGGCGGGTTCCTCCCGCCCGGCATGGATGTCGACGCGATCATCGCCCACGGGCACGAAGACGCGCTTGCCGCGGTCTGGCTCACCTACTTCGGTTACGGACCGGGCCCGGTGCTCCCCGATGACAACAGCGCCAGCCTCGCCGACGGCGTGGCCTCCGCCGACAAGTACCGCCGCGAGCGGATCCTGCGTGAGGCCAAGTCCACCCCCGTCGAACCCCTTCAAGCGCTGGCCGCCAGCGCGCGGCTGATCGAGGAGCTCCTGCACTTCCGCGCCGAGATCATCGACGACGCACGCAGCGACGGCAAGACCTGGGCCGAGATCGGGGCCGCGCTCGGCATGAGCGCCCAAGCCGTCGTCGACCATCGCCGCTACCAGAGCGAACTCACCCGCGAGAGGAAGCAGGCCCGGCGCCAGAATTCGTCAAGCTAACTTGTCGAATCAGCGACAAGTTAGCTTGACGTCAAGTAAACTTGTCCTATGGATATCGACGCCAACCTGCCACTGCCCGCCGACACCGACCTCGACGGGCTCATCGAGAACCAGCAGCTCGACCACATCGCCGCACTCATCCACACCCACGATGTCATCGGAGCGACCCGACGCGGCCTGGCCGAGACCGAGGGCCGACCCGACGACGAGCCCTACGACAGCGCTTCCGGGCTCACCCTCACCGTGGGCGAGATGCGCGCGACCTTCCAGCGTGAACTCGATCGACTCGCACCGGTGACCGCCCTGCACGTCCTGCGCGCCACCGAGGCCGGCGCGAATCAGCTGTCCGGCGCCCGACACCGGGCGATCACCGCGGCCCGCGCGGACGGGCAGAGCTGGAGCGCGATCGGCGCCGCGCTGGGCATGAGCAAGCAAGGCGCTCAGGACTGGTTCAACAAGCGATCCATACCCCTGTTCCAGGACCACGCCGCCGAGTAGGGCAAGCCCGTACCCGAAATACCGAACCCGACTGCGCGACCACGGTTTACGGTGAAGCGATGAGCGAGGCGACCGCGCCGAAGGATTCCGCGACAGTCCAGCTGAGGACGATGTTCAGTCCGCGTGTGGCGAACATGCTCGGGCGGCAGGGAATCTTCACCCTCGGCGATCTGGTGACCTATGCCCACCACGACCTGAGCCGTCTCCCTGCTTTCGGCGGAGGCACAATGGCCACGATCGACGCCGCGTTGGCCGAGCGTGGCCTGCGTCTGGACCGGCACGACCCTCACCAGCCCACCCTGCTCGAAGAGTTCGCCACGGTGCTCGAGCAACGCGACCAGCTCCTGGCGCTGATCGAGCGGATCACCGACGCGGTCAGCACAATCGAGGGACTCCGCGACATCGACACGACGCTGGGCGGCATGGACACCAAACCCACCGTGCGCCAGGCGGCGACCACCCGCCACCGCGACAACCGCCGCTGACCAGGTCTCCCCCGGTCAGCCCACGATCTGTAGGACGCTATGAACGACGGGGCAGAACACCACGACTTGCCATGGGGCGCGGACCCGCGCGCGCACTGGACACCGGAACAACACCAGGACTGGGCCGACGCCGAGCAGGAACTGACCGACCAGGGCTACCGTCCCGCGCAACCGGTCTGCGAGCTGATCGCGACCGTACCCACGCCGGGCATCGACCGGTGGGGCTGGATCTGCACCGAATCGAACTTCGAGCTCGCGGACTGCACCACGATCGAGCGCGCTCTACTCGGCGCGGAGATGCGCCTGGTCGCCCGCGAGGTCAACGGACTCGACGACGACGAGGACCGCGCCCACGTCTACGAACTGCGTCGCGCTCGCGGCCGCCTCAACTGAGCTGGCCCACCCGAACAGTGTTACCAAACTTTGGTAACATGCTGGTCATGGGTAGGAACACATCGATCAGCCTCGACGACTACTACACCGATTTCATCGCCGACGAGGTCGCCTCGGGGCGCTACAGCTCCGCCAGCGACGTCGTGCGCACCGCACTGCGCCTGCTCGACGACCGCGAGACCGAGCTACGCGCGCTGCGCGCCGAGCTCGTCGCCGGCGAGAACAGCGGCCCGGCCACCCCGTTCGACTTCGACGCCTTTCTGGCGGGCAAGCGTCGGTGAACCGATACTTGCTCTCCCCCGCAGCGCAGACCGACCTGCACGACATCTGGGACTACACCGAAAAGACCTGGAACGCAGACCAAGCCGACACCTACATCCGTCGCATTCAGGCAGCGATCGAAACCGCTGCGGCGACACCCGGTGTCGGGCGCGCCTGCGACGAGATCCGTCCCGGCTACCGGAAGCTCGCGGCCGCGGCCGCCCACGTCATCTACTACCGGCTCAACGCTGACGACGACATCGAGATCGTCCGCATCCTGCACCAGCGGATGGACGTCGGATCGCGTCTGTAGCTCGCGTGCCCCAAAACGGAAGACCTCCGCCCCAACAAGATCGAACCTCCTCCGGATAAGGCATTTTGCCCATGAGCCGGAATTCTTACGGCAATCGCTGGATTGATAGCCGCACCGCTCGGCGTGACTTTCGCGGATCTAGCCCCGCACTCCGGTAAAACGACAGATGACCCCGGTACCGCCTCTCGGGTACCGGGGTCATCTGCTGTTCGCGCCGCCTCATTTTTGTGCGCAAAACCGGACACTGCGCAGGTCGCGGACCTGTCTCAGGCCAGCAGATCAGGCAGGTCGGGAAACCCGGGCCGGACAGGCGCCTTCGGGTTTTCGGTGTTGGCGGGCTTGTGGGCCTGCATCTGTA
>NZ_JBHZBG010000043.1:0-40812 GCF_042754695.1 Nocardia sp. NPDC059195
CCACCGGCACCACCTCCACCGGGGAGCATCACCGGTCGCGGGCGCGCGATCAACTCGACCAGTTACCGAGGCAACCTTCCTGGACGAGGCACTAGCAGGCCGGACCCCCGAATGGCTTCGCGACCGCAGACCGGGGGCGCCAGCCAGTAGGTCAAGGAACGCCGGTATCGGGAGCCAGGTGTCGGGACCCCAGTTAGCCGAATACTTCTGCTCTTCGGCGTCGCGAACGAGGCGGAGTGCTTGAGCGGCAGTCACTTCGAGTCGGGTCTGGCCTGCGAGTTATGCACGCCATTGGGATTCGCTTGGGGCGGTGGTGAATTGCCAGGGTTGCGGGGTTTGTTGGTGGGGCCGAGTCGTCGAAAGGGGCGGCGGCCTCAGGGTCTATCGGGCCGGACCGGCATCATGAATGCTTCGGGCGGAGTGTAACTGGGCACGGATCCGCTCTACGGCTGATGCTTCTCCCTCGCGTGGAGCTCCTGCTCTCGTTGGTCAGCCCATTCGCGAGCTGCTGAGATGGCGTGACGCAGGCCAGCAATCTCCAATCGCTCCCTGACATCTGGCCGATCAAGGGTAAACGTCACCTTTGGCGGCCCTTCGGCACCCAGTGTGAGGGTTTCGATGAGCAGCCATTGCTGGATCTTGGAAGGGGTGGCACCGACAGCAACCGCCGGTTCTAGTACACCGTAGGCGGAGCCGTCTACCTGAAGCGTCTCAACAGCTTCCAGTAGCTGCTGGCATTGCCGCCTCATATCCTCCAGATCGGCATCGTCGGCGGCGAGACCAGCACCGTCGACCACTGCGATGGTCGTGAGCAGTCGTTCATGATTCCGTTCAAGTAGCTCGGGGTCAGGGTTGAGGGACTCATCTCCGAGCTGGCTCGTCGGACTCAGCGCAAATGGCCAAAGCTGGCCGTAGGCCGGGCGGCGGAGAGACTGAAGGAAATGTCCCACCAAATACTCGACCGCGTGCGAGGCCGACGTCGGATCGTCGCGTTTGTCTCGTCGAACCAGGTGCCGCCGCTGGCCCTCGACTCCGGGGCAGAACCAGATCTCCTCTTCACGAGTGCGATGCATCTGGAGTGGATCCCCGCAGACTGCGCAGTTCGGGATCGGGTGGAGCGGAAGAACGTCGGCATACTGGCGCTCGATCGCTTCCAATGCCGCGAAGGCGGCCGACCGATCGGCTTGCCAAGACAGCCAGAGATCGAACCCGCGGGCGGCGCGGTGGGGATGGCCATGGGCAACCAAGTTCCTAGCATGCTCGCGAAGCATGAAGGGGTCGTGGTCGCTGTCAACAGGGCACCGAAGGATGAGTGTGCCCGCGTCAGCGTCGTAAGCGGCGACCGCGACAGCCTCACAGAATGCAATGGGCTCGGTATCGCGCAGGAGTTCGTTACATGGGCCGGTCGCCGTTGTCGCTGTCGAAGCGGGTGGCCATGAGCCCTGCGGCAACCGCTCACGACCCCAACTGCGCGTCAGTGAGTCGAGTTGATCGTCGGCCCTCTTGATCCGACTCTTCAGTTCAGTTCGTCGCTTCCGCAGCTGTTCGGCTTCTTGTCGGATGCTCTCAGTCCTTCGCCATTCTTCCGTAGCGGTGGTCGCATAGGCAGACTGTTCCTTTGTCAGCGGGACCCGCTCGTCGACCCGGCAGGTCTTGCAGGCCCGCTGCACGCCAGCAGCTGTGAGTTCCGCGAACGTGTAGTTGCGTGGCTTGGCCTTCCCCAGGCTTCGGCAATCATGCATATGGACAGTCCCGGTGCCTGTAACCGCGACGGTAGCGGTGATCGACACCAGCGGACCCGGGTCGGCTCCGCTCCCACCGCGTTCGACCGGGCAAAAGGCGCGAACCGCCACAGAAAAACTGACGTCGGACATCGGTTCCTTCCTTACTGCCTGGTGGATCGCGTCATCACTGCGGCAGAGTGCTTGGCTCACCATCCTCCCGTCCCTTGGTGTCACCGGGACAGAACCGGTGGCAAAACTACTAGAAGTGGATTGCGGCTGTGGGCGATCTGAATATGAAGTGCCAAGGCCCTCAACGCCAAATGGGTGGCCAAGTCGTTCCTGACGAGGGCGCCGGGTGCGTGGCTACTGCGTGCGGATGGTCGGTGTGGCGGCCGACCCCGACGGTAGGCTCTGTACATGGACGACGACTCACCTGCGGATCGGCTTCGGCTTGCGATCGATATGTTCGAGTTCGGCTTGGGCATGCAGCGCGCTCGACTTCGTCGCGAGCGGCCGGACGCGAATGAGTCGGTCATCGATTCAGCGATAGACGAGTGGTTGCTGTCGCGACCGTTCGAGCCGCTTGGCGGAGGGCGAGGTCGACCGTCGGCCAGGTTCGCATGAATCCGCTGGAGGCCGCACTCCGCAAGGCTGCTTCCGATCTTGATCAGCGCGGATTTCGGTGGTCGATCGTTGGCGGGTTCGCGGTGTCGGCCCGATCGAATCCAAGATTCACGGCCGATATCGACATCGCTGCTGCGGTGGCTGATGACGCCCAAGCTGAAGGCCTGGTGCAGTCGTTGATAGCGGCCGGATACCAGTTGTTCGCTTCGGTCGAGCACGACAACGGCCGGTTGGCGACTGTCCGGCTCAAGCGGCGCATCGACGGGGTTCCCGTGGTCGTTGACCTGCTTTTTGCCAGTTCGGGTATCGAGCCGGAGATTGTTCGGGCGGCAGAGCCGCTCGAGATATTTCCCGGTTTGGTCGTGCCCATCGCTCGCACTGGGCATCTGATCGCGTTGAAGCTGCTAGCTCGCGATGACGAGAGCCGTCCACAGGACAGTGCGGACCTCAGGAGCTTGGCCGCGGTCGCAACCGCGGACGACATTGCAGACGCTGCTGAGGCGATTCGATTGATCACTGAGCGAGGCTTCAATCGGGACCGCGACCTGGCCCAACTGCTGGCGGGGATGCAAGGCCAACCGAGCGCCGACTAACTCTCGACGTGATTTGCCTGCCGTCAGCGCTGGTCGGAACGTTTGTAAATCAGGGGAGATGGGCGAACCGCTAGATAATTATAGGCGTTTGATATCAAATGTTAGGCGCATCACCTCACCGTCGCTGGACGGGTTCGGGATCTCGCAGCGGTCAGTTACCGTCTCGACGGTTGGTCTAGCGTCGGCTATCCGCGAGCTCGCGGATGAGGATCTGTCGGTGAGGTTGGCGGTGTCGACGTCGCCGCTCGGCCGGTTGCCCATGCCATGGGCTCGGATCGCGTACCCGCCGGCCAACGCGAATCCGTGATCACCCGCGACGGAGCAATTTCCGTGAGTCGACGGTGGCGCGGTTCCACGCGTCTACGCCGACGCCAGGCGGCTGAGTTCAGCAAGTTCAGGGAAGCTGACTTCCCAGACGCGCCTGGTTGCCGCGGGCAGCCAGATGTACGACCAAAGTTGTTTGAGCACCGCTTGATTGAGGTAGGTATGAAGATCGCTCGGACTCATGGCCTCGTTGATAACCGCGCGGTAGAGATCGACGATTCGACCCGACCGGTCCAGGTCGTAGTCGGCGTTACCCGACCAATCGAGATGACTGGGAAGGTGCACGATCCCGCTGGTAGGGCCCTTGAGGAACCGCAGATTCTCCGGGATCACGACAGGCTTGCTGTACTTCCTGTCTGGCATTGCCTGCTCCTCGTCCTGTCAGTCGGCCGTTCGCATAAGCCTTCCGTGCGCGAAGGCTGTTGAGCAGGGATGCGGCTGGTCAGCGCGTTTGTAAACAGGGGGCATGGGCGAGCCGCTGGCCAACTACAAGCGGGTGGTGAACGCGGTTCGCCGGATCACCTCGCCCGCTCCCGACGGGCTCGGCATCTCGCAGCGGTCGGTGACGGTGTCGACCGTCGGCCTCGCGCCCGCGATCCGTAAGCTGGCCGACGAGGACATGTCGGTGCGTCTTGCGGTGTCGCTGCACACTCCCGACGACGAACTGCGCGACACCCTGGTTCCGGTGAACAATCGCTGGTCGATCGCCGAAGTGCTCGACGCCGCACGGTATTATGCCGACAAGTCCGGGCGCCGCGTGTCGATCGAATATGCGTTGATCCGCGATATCAACGATCAGCCGTGGCGGGCGGACCTGCTCGGCAAGAAGCTGCACAAGGCGCTCGGCCCGCTCGTGCACGTGAACCTGATCCCGCTCAACCCGACACCGGGTAGCGAGTGGGATGCCAGCCCCAAACCGGTCGAGAAGGAGTTCGTGCGGCGGGTGATCGCCCAGGGTGTGTCGTGCACAGTGCGTGACACCCGAGGGCAGGAGATCGCGGCGGCCTGCGGTCAGCTCGCCGCCGAGGGCTAGGTCCACCTTCAAGCGCAGGGGCTGACGTACGCCTGCGCGTCTACGCCCGTCAGACGATGCTGATCGGTGCGATGAAGTCGTCGTAGGGGAGTGGGCCTGCGACGAAGGCGTTGACCGACATGAAGTTCAGGGTGATGTCGCCGCCGTGGTTGTCCAGGAAGGCGATGTCGGAGGCGTCGCGGCCGGTGGCGATGCGCACCAGGCTCGAGCGCGGCGCGAGGCCCGTCGGGTCGTAAGTGCGCCACTTGCCGTCGAGGTAGGCCTCGCAGACGGCGTGGAAGTCCATCGGCACGCAGCCCGGCGCGTAGACCGCGGCGACCCGGGCGGGGACGCCGACGGCGCGTAGCAGCGCGACCATCAGGTGTGAGAAGTCGCGGCAGACGCCGGTGCCCGATAGCAGCGTTTCCACCGCGCCGTCGATGGGCGTGCTGCTGCCAGAGACGTAGGTGATCCGTCGGCCGATCCACGCCGAGACACGGTTGGCGACCTCGGGATCGGCTATGCCATAACCGAATTCGGCCGCCGCGAAGCCGAGCAGCTTGTCCGACTCCGCGTAGCGGCTCGGTCGCCGATACAGCGCGAGGTCGTAGTCGGAGGGCGGCTCGAGGAAGGCCGTGCCGAGGACGGTCGCCTGATAGTCGATCCGGAGGGTGCCCGCGCGCACATCGAGCACGTGGATCCGGGAACCGTGCTGGCCGACCACTTCGCGCGGCGTGAGGAACTCGCCGTCGAGTGAGCACGTCATGGACTCGATCAGGTCGATTCCGGGCCGACGGGCGACAGCGATCTGACACTGCAGCACCGAATCGGCATGGACCGCGACCTCCAGGCGAGCAGAAACGTCCCGTTTCACGCCCACAGACTGACAGGCCAACCGGGATCAGGCGAACCGAACCGCTCGAGCGGGTTGCGGCCCAGGCGTTATCGTCGCGGGACCGGATCGACGCGTGCGTCCGAGATCGTTGACTATGGCGCGCGAAACAGCCTCTGTCACAGTCACTCTCGAGCTCGAAGCCGGAAACGCCTCGCTGATGATCCTCGGCAAGATGCTCGGGCCGACCGGCGTCCCACCCTTCGAGGTCAAACGGCGCTACGACGCCGCGACGGCAGATCAACGCGGCGAGATCATTCCCGCCGTCATCACGATCGACGCCCGCAAGCGCTGGACGATACGGCTCAAAACCCCGCCGACGGCGTCGTTGATCCGTAAGGCCCTCGGCCGAGCGGGCTCCCCGCAACCCGGCCACCAGCCGGTCGGCGCGATCAGCCGGGACCAATTGCGCCGCATAGCGATCCGCAAGATGCCCGACCTCAATACCGCTGATGTGGAGGCGGCGATGCGCATCGTCGCAGGTACCGCGCGGTCGATGGGTGTGCGCATCGAGGAGTGAGGTGGGTGGCGCGAGACACGTGTCAGCGGCACCGTGGTGAGTCTGCCCAGGCATCGACTCGACTCCGTGGTCCACCCTGTTTGGTAGGGTCCAGCCGTCGGACGAAGAGCGAGATTCGGGGGTCAGAGTGGTTTCTGACGGGACGGTGTTCGCCGGCTACGCGATCGACCGGCAGCTGGGTCAAGGCGGGATGGGGTCGGTGTATCTGGCCAGGCATCCGCGCCTGCCGAGGTGGACGGCGCTGAAGCTGCTGAACCGGGAGTTGTTCTCCGACTCCGAGATCCGGGCCAGGTTCGAGCGGGAAGCCGATCTGGTCGCCCAGCTCGATCACCCCAATATCGTGACCGTGTTCGATCGCGGGGTCGAGGGCGATCAGCTGTGGATCAGCATGCAGTACATCGACGGAATCGACGCCTCCTCGCTGGATCCGCACACCCTGCCGCCGGACCGGGCACTGCAGATCATCGGTGAGACCGCCGCCGCGCTCGACTACGCGCACCGCGCGGGTGTGCTGCACCGCGACGTCAAGCCCGCCAACATCCTGCTGGCGCGTTCCAGCAGCCAGGAGCGGGTGTATCTCACCGACTTCGGGATCGCCCGTCTGCGTGACGACTCGGGTCACCTGACCGAGACCGGGTCGTTCACCGCCACCCTGGCCTACGCCGCGCCCGAGCAGCTCACCGGCGCCGCACTGGATCACCGTGCCGACCAGTACTCCCTCGCGTGCACGCTGTACACGTTGCTGACCGGCAGCGCGCCCTACGAATCGACCAGTCCGGCCGCGGTGATCACCGGCCACCTGCAAGCACCACCACCCCCGGTGAGCCCGCGTCGCGCGGGTCTGCCGCAGGTGCTCGACGCCGTGATGGCTCGCGCGCTGGCCAAGCGACCCGCCGACAGGTTCAGCTCGTGCGAGGAGTTCGTCGACGCCGCTGTGCGCGCAGTGCGCACCGGAACCACCGGTGCCCGCCCGCTCGCCCGCCCAACCTCGGGTGCGCACGCTCAGCCGTTCGTCGGCATGCAGCCCATGCGCCCGGTGAGCACTCCCATGCCGCCGTACAACCCCGCTCCGATGCCCCCGTTGGCGCCACAGCCGCAGTACGCACCCACGCCGCAGTACTGGCAGCAGCAACCGGCCCGGATACCGAATCCGCCGCCGCAACGAGGTGGCTGGGGATCGGCGCTCGGCACCTATGCGATCCTGCTGGTCGTGGTCATCGTGATCGCCGGAGTGATCGCGCTGCTGGCAAACCTCTGATCGGCCCGCCGACCTGATCGGCGGGTGCCATATTCTGGTCAGAATGAGCGACTTCGACGTCACCGCCGCCGACTCCATCGACCTCGACCGGTTGCGTCGTTTCGTCGCCGTCGCCGAGGAGTTGCACTTCGCGCGCGCCGCCAAAGCCCTGCGGATCCCGCGGCAGGCACTGAGCGCCACCGTGATCGAGCTGGAGGAAGAGCTCGGCACCCGGGTCTTCGTGCCCGGCGCCGCACCCACCCAGCTCTCCGACGACGGTAACGCCCTGCTCGTACGGGCCAGGGACCTGATCCGAGTGCGGGAGCAGGCCGAACGGGAGCAGAAGCCTGACGCGCCCGCGAGCCTGCGGGTGGGGTTCGTACCGGGGGTGACGGTGTCGAAGTGGGCGCGGATCTGGGGCGAGCGGCTACCGGACCATCCACTCGAGGTCGTCGGCGTGGCGCAGGGTGAGCAGGAGTCGGCGTTGCGCGAGGGCCGCATCGACCTGTGCTTCGTCCGGTTGCCCATCGACCGGACCGCGACGAACGCGATCTCACTGTGGCAGGAGACGCCGGTCGCGGTCGTGCAGAAGGACGACGCGCTGTCGCTGCTCGAGTCGATCAGCCCCGCGGATCTGGTCGACGAGACGATCCAGGACAGCGCCGATCTCGATCAGGCCGTCGATATTCTCGCCCTCGTCGCCGCGGTCGGTGGCGCGGCGATCATGCCGCAGTCGATCGCGCGCCTGCATCACCGCCGCGACCTGGTCTACCGCCCGGTCAGCGATACCGAGTTCACCGAGATCGCACTGGCCTGGCCCGCCGGGACCGACAGTGATCTGCTCGAGGAGTTCGTCGGCATCGTGCGCGGTCGTTCGGCCAACAGCTCGCGCGGCGGCGTGGCGGAACCCGAACAGCGCGCCGCGGCCCCGGCTCGCAAACCCGCGGCGAAGAAACCCGCAGCGAAGAAGCCGACGCCGAAGAAGCCGGTCGCGCGTGGCCGCAAACCGGCTCGACGCGGCCGCTGACACGCGAAAACGCCTGCGGCGCAAGGTGATCGCTGCCGCAGGCGTGGACGTTTCGAGCTGGAGAGTTACCTCGGCATCCGCCGGGTGAGCGAGTCGACGACCATCATGAGCGCCATCAGGCCGGCCAGACCGACGAGGAAGATGTCCTCGACGTGACCCTGGTGGTTGCCGATGGTCATCGCGAGCAGGGCGATGACGACGAACCAACCGGCGATACGGAAGGTCTTGCGCGACTCACCGCTCCAGCCCCATGCTGCCGAGGGCACCTCGGCGGGGTCGACGCTGGTGGCGACGGCGCGCTCGGTGCTGGCTTTATCGAGGTCCGTGGCTGCCACGATCGCTCCTTAGGGCTCGAGTTCTGGTTGGGCGAGTGAGCATATCGTGGCATACGACCGTCCGTCGTAGCCAGCAGCCCTGCCACAATGGGCCCGTGTCCCACCCCGCAACGCGTGCCGCGCACGACAGTTCCCCGTCCACCGATCGGGTGAAGGTGCTGCTTCTCGGCAGTACCGGTTCGATCGGTACTCAGGCGCTCGAGGTGATCGCCGCCAATCCCGACCGCTTCGAGGTGGTCGGTCTGGCGGCGCGCGGCGGCAATCCCGCCCTGCTCGCCGAGCAGATGGCGGCCACCGGCACCCGCAATGTCGCCGTCGCCGATCCCGCCGCCGCCCAAGCGCTCGATCTCGAACTCGGCGGCCCGGATGCCGTGACCGAACTGGTCCGCCGCACCGACGCCGATGTCGTGCTCAATGCCCTGGTCGGTTCGCTGGGACTGGAACCGACACTGGCCACTCTGCACGCCGGCACCCGCCTCGCGCTGGCGAACAAGGAATCGCTGGTGGCGGGCGGCTCCTTGGTGACGCGCGCGGCCGCACCCGGCCAGATCGTGCCCGTCGACTCCGAGCACTCGGCGCTGGCCCAGTGCCTGCGCGGTGGTCGCGCCGAGGAGGTCGACCGCCTCGTTCTCACCGCATCGGGCGGACCGTTCCGTGGCTGGACCACCGAGATGCTCGAATCCGTGAACCCCGCCGAGGCGAAGACCCACCCGACCTGGTCGATGGGCCCGATGAACACCCTGAACTCGGCCTCGCTGGTCAACAAGGGCCTGGAGGTGATCGAGACCCACCTGCTGTTCGGCGTGCCCTACGACCGCATCGACGTCACCGTGCACCCCCAGTCGATCGTGCACTCGATGGTCACCTTCACCGATGGCTCGACCCTGGCCCAGGCCAGCCCGCCTGACATGAAACTCCCCATCGCCCTCGCACTGGGCTGGCCCGACCGCATCCCCGGCGCCGCTGCGGCCTGCGATTTCGGCACCGCTGCCACCTGGACCTTCGAGCCGGTCGACGACGAGGTCTTCCCCGCCGTGCGCCTGGCCCGACAGGCAGGCGAAGCGGGCGGCAGCGTCACCGCGGTCTACAACGCCGCCAACGAGGTCGCCGTCCAAGCCTTCCTCGACGGCAAGATCACCTTCCCCACCATCGTGCGCACCGTCACACGCGCGGTAGAGGCCGCCGACCGCTGGCACGCCGAACCCGATACCCTGGACGACGTCCTCGCGGCCGACCGCTGGGCAAGGGAGTACGCCGCGAAGACCATCGACGGCGAAACTACAACCTGACCTGAACGACCACAACGACACCACCACGTTTTCGGCCGCCCCGGATCCGAGGGGCGAGACGGAACGCCGAAGGCGCAGTATCGCCCCTCGGATTCGGGGTTACGAGGCCGAAAACACGCGGCGCCAGCCGCCAAAGAAAGGGCCACATGGTTTTCGCGCTGGGGTTCGCACTGTTCGCCCTCGGTATCACGATTTCGATCGCGCTGCACGAGTGCGGGCACATGTGGACCGCGCAGGCCACCGGCATGAAGGTGCGCCGCTACTTCATCGGCTTCGGACCGAAGGTGTTCTCGTTCCGCCGCGGTGAGACCGAATACGGACTCAAGGCGCTGCCACTCGGCGGCTTCTGCGATATCGCGGGCATGACGGCCCTCGACGAGCTCGAGCCGGAGGAAGTCGACCGGGCGATGTATCGCCAGTCGACCTGGAAGCGTCTGGTCGTGATGTTCGGCGGCATCGGCATGAACTTCCTGCTCGGGTTCATCCTGTTGGTGGTCCTGGCGATCGGCTGGGGTCTGCCGCAGCTCGAGCAGCCCCCGGCTACCGCGCTCGGCACCATGAGCTGCGTCGCGCAGGAGACCCCGGAGAAGACCCTCGCGCCCTGCGTCGGCAATGGACCCGCCCAGCGCGCCGGATTGCAGCGTGGCGACGTGGTGAAGGCCGTGAACGGCGTCGAAGTGAGTACCTGGGCGCAGTTCCAGGCCGAAACCCAGAAGCAGACCGGCACTTTCACCTACACGATCGAACGCGACGGCAACACAGTGACGGTCCCGGTCACCCCGGAGCGGGTCATGCGTTCGCCCAAGGAAGGCCCGAGTCGTGAGGTGAGCGCGGTCGGCGTCGGCCCCGATTTCGCCGAGCCGAAGCAGTACGGCCCGATCGCCGCGATCCCGGCCACCATCTCGTTCACCGGTGACTTCTTCGTCGAAACGGTGAAGTCGCTGGCGAAGATGCCGCAGAAGGTGTCGGCACTGTGGGAAGCGGTCACCGGCGGTGAGCGCGACCCGGAGACCCCGGTCAGCGTCTACGGCGCCAGCCGCCTCGGTGGCGAGACCGCCGAGCGTGGCCTGTGGGGCATGTTCATCCTGATCCTGGCCAGCCTGAACTTCTTCCTCGGCGCGTTCAACCTGCTGCCGTTGCTGCCGCTCGACGGCGGTCACATCGCAGTGGTGCTCTACGAGAAGGTCCGCAACACGATCCGAGGCTGGTTCGGCAAGGCCCCTGCCGGCCCGGTCGACTACCTCAAGCTACTGCCGCTGACGTATGTGGCAGTAGTGATCGGTGGTGCGTTCATGCTGCTCACCCTGGCCGCCGACATCGTCAACCCGATCAGCTTGCGGTAATATTCGCGGCTGGCGCCGCGGGTTTTCGGTGTTCTTGGCGGCTGGCGCCGCGGGTTTTCGGCCTCGTAACCCCGAATCCGAGGGGCGATACTGCGCCTTCGGCGTTCCGTCTCGCCCCTCGGATCCGGGGCGGCCGAAAACTGCGTTGTATTCACTGTCGTGACCCTCACAGGGCGGCGGGTCACCCTGCGCGACTAAGCTCGATACCGAGTTGCACGCACGGAACTTTTGGTACAAAGCGCGGAACCTCTCGGGTTCCGCGCACGAAACCGGCAAACGTACGAAAGAAGGCAGCCGACCGTGACCAGCACCATCGGATTGGGGATGCCCGTCGCCCCCGCTGCTGTTCTCGCACCCCGGCGCAAGACCCGCCAGCTGATGGTCGGCAATGTCGGCGTCGGTAGCGATTCGCCGATCTCGGTGCAGTCGATGACCACTACCAAGACCCACGACATCAACGCCACGCTGCAGCAGATCGCCGAGCTCACCGCCTCGGGCTGCGACATCGTGCGGGTGGCCTGTCCGCGCCAGGAAGACGCCGACGCACTGGCCACGATCGCGAAGAAGTCGCAGATCCCGGTGATCGCCGACATCCACTTCCAGCCGCGCTACATCTTCGCCGCGATCGACGCGGGCTGCGCCGCGGTTCGTGTCAACCCGGGCAACATCAAGGAATTCGACGGCCGCGTCGGCGACGTCGCCAAGGCCGCGGGCGCCGCGGGTATCCCGATCCGCATCGGTGTCAACGCGGGTTCGCTGGACAAGCGGATGCTGGAGAAGTACGGCAAGGCCACGCCGGAGGCCCTGGTCGAGTCGGCGCTGTGGGAGGCGAGCCTGTTCGAGGAGCACGGCTTCGGCGACATCAAGATCTCGGTCAAGCACAACGACCCGGTGATCATGGTCGAGGCCTACCGCCAGCTCGCCGCGCAGAGTGACTACCCGCTGCACCTCGGCGTCACCGAGGCCGGCCCGGCGTTCCAGGGCACGATCAAGTCAGCGGTAGCCTTCGGCGCGCTGCTCAGCGAGGGCATCGGCGACACGATCCGGGTCTCGCTCTCGGCGCCGCCCGCCGAGGAGATCAAGGTCGGCAGCCAGATCCTGCAGTCGCTGAACCTGCGCCCGCGCAAGCTCGAGATCGTGTCCTGCCCGTCGTGTGGACGGGCCCAGGTGGACGTGTACACCCTGGCCGACGCTGTCGCCGCCGGTCTGGACGGCCTGGAAGTGCCGCTGCGCGTCGCGGTGATGGGCTGTGTCGTGAACGGACCGGGCGAGGCCCGCGAGGCCGACCTCGGTGTCGCCTCCGGCAATGGCAAGGGCCAGATCTTCGTCAAGGGTGAGGTCATCAAGACCGTGCCCGAGCACTTGATCGTCGAGACCCTGATCGAAGAGGCGATGCGCATCGCCGAGGAGATGGACCAGCAGCCGGGCGCCGAGCCCGTTGTGACCGTGAGCTGAATCCCACTCCCCTCACGGTCACACGTCGGATTCGGCGGACCCGTACCGTTCGGCGTGCTTTCGTGGCAGGCTGGTGCCGTGCGGAGTCTGCTGGAGCCGACGCGACGGTCCAAAACCACTCCCGCGCGCCCGGTGGCCGTGCGAGATCTGGGCGAGGTGCTGCGCGTCCTCGATACCGACCCGGTGGCGTCGTGCATGATCGCCGCCCGCGTGCAGGAATTCGGGCTCGACTCCCGTACCGGCGTCGGTGAACTGTGGAGCCGCGGCGGGCCGGCCGACTCCCTGTGTTTCTCCGGCGCGAACCTGGTTCCGCTGCGCGGTGACCAGCAGGCCCTGCGCGCGTTCGCCGATCGGGCGGGCCGCTGGCCTCGGGTGTGTTCCTCGGTGGTCGGCAGGCAGGAGCTCGCCCTCCCGCTGTGGGAAATGCTGCTCCCGTCCTGGGGCCCCGCCAGGGAGTTACGTGCCGATCAACCTCTGCTGGCGCTCGCCCGCCCGGCCGCCGCGCGCGCCGACGGGGGAGTGCGCCGCGTGCGACCCGACGAGATCGACCGCTACCTGACCGCCGCGATCGCCATGTTCATCGAAGAGGTCGGCATCGACCCGCGCGCAGGCGACGGCGGTCGCGGCTATCGGCGGCGGATCAAGAGTCTCATCGAATCCGGTAGGGCCTGGGCACGTTTCGAAGACGGTGTGGTCATCTACAAGGCCGAGATCGGTGCGCTGTCACGACGCACCGGCCAGATCCAGGGCGTGTGGGTACATCCCGAATTCCGGGGTGGGGGTGTCGGCACCGCGGGCACCGCGTCCGTCGCCAATGCTGTTGTGGCAACAGGCCGTACGGCGAGCCTCTACGTCAACGACTACAACCGGATCGCCCGCCGCGCCTACAGCCGAGTGGGTTTCCGCCAGATCGCCACCTTCGCAACCGTATTGGTGGACTGAGTCCTCGGCGGCTGGTGCCGCCGGGCACTCCTTCGTCGCACCCTTCGGTCAGTCCAGATCGAGGCGGCCGCAAACGAGAAGGGCGACACCGTGTTGCGCCGAGGTCAGCGGCCTGTTCGCCGCTACCATCGGTGCCGATGAGGACACGGATGCTCACCACTTGTGCGGTGGCCGCCCTCGCCGTTGCGGCGACCGCCTGTTCTTCCGGCGCCCAGGGGCCGGTGCCCGCCGCCGATGCCTTCGCCGCGGCGTTCGCCGAACACGATCTCTCCGCGGCGGCGGCGCTCACCACCGCGCCCGAGAGGGCAACGGCGGCACTGACTTCGACGTGGCAGGCGCTGCAGGCGGAGAAGTTGTCGATCCGCACCGGCGACGCGCGCGTCAACGGTGATACCGCGACGGTCGACTACACCTACGAGTGGACCCTGCCCAAAGGGCGCCAGTGGACCTACTCCGGCGAATTGCAGATGGGCCGCAGCGACGGGCAATGGCTGGTCCGGTGGAGCTCCGCTGACATTCACCCCAAACTCGGTGACACCCAGAGCATGGAATTGCGCACCCGCCCCGCGCCGCGCGCCAGGGTCAATGAGGCGGCGGGCAGCGACGTGCTGGTCCCCGGCAAGGTCTCGCGCGTGAAGTTCACCGTGGCCGATGCCCCCGACCCGAGTCGCGTCGCCGGTGCGCTCGCCGCGGCGCTGAGCCGCATCGACCCCGTCGCCTACACCCCGCAGACCATCCTCGCGTCGGCGCGCAAGACCGACGGCGCGCACACCGTGATCCTGCTCAACGAATACGAGGCCGAGACGATCGGTGGCGAACTGATCGGCCTGCCCGGCGTCACCCTGACCCAGGAGTGGGACATGGTGCCCACCGACCGCAAATTCGCGCCCGACCTGCTCACCCAGGTCCGCAAAACGGTGATCGCCGAGGTCGACGGGAAGGCGGGCTGGAGCGTGGTCACCCGCAATGCCGACGGTGCCGATCTCGCTGTGCTGCACGAGGTAGCGGCCGAACCGGCACCGTCGTTCGCACTGAGCATCGATCGGTTCGTGCAGAATTCCGCCCAGCACGCGGTCGACCTGCGCACCGAGCAGGCGATGATGGTGGTGCTCCGCCCGTCGACCGGTGCGATTCTCGCGGTGGCCCAGAACAAGTTCGCCGACCGTGACGGTCCGGTGGCCACCAGTGGTCAGTACCCGCCGGGCTCGATCTTCAAGACGGTCACGGCGTCGGCGGCGATGGCCGCCGGTCTGGCCACGCCCGAGACCGTGCTGGCCTGTCCGAGCAGCACCATCATCGGCGAACGCACCATCCCCAACTACAACATGTTCTCCGTCGGTGACGTGCCGATGGCCACCGCCTACGAACGCTCGTGCAACACCACCTTCGCCAGGCTGGCCAGCAGGCTCGCACCCGACGCGCTCACCGAGGCCGCGGCGCGCCTCGGTGTCGGCCAGGACTACAAGGTCGAAGGTCTACCCACCATGTCCGGTTCGGTGCCGAAAGCCGAGGGCCTGGTCCAGCGCGCTGAAGACGGGATCGGCCAGGGCCGAGTGGTGGTGAGCCCGTTCGGAATGGCGGTGATGGCCGCGACCGTCGCCAACGGCGCCGCGCCGGTGCCGTATCTGATCGCGGGCAGACCGACCGAGATCACCGGCGATCGGCCCGCGATCGCGCCGGAGGTGGTCGAGGGGCTGCGTTCGATGATGCGCATGGTGGTCACCGGTGGCACGGCCGAACGCATCAGAGATCAGGGCGAGGTCTACGGCAAGACCGGCGAGGCCGAAGTCGACGGTGGATCGCACTCGTGGTTCATCGGCTATCGCGGGGATATCGCGTTCGCGACACTGCTCGTCAAGGGTGGTAGCTCCGACAACGCGGTCGCCGTCACCCGGGATATGTTCGCCGCGCTGCCCGCCGGCTACTGATTCCCGGTCGCCAGCAGACCCCGAACCACCGCGAGCGAGGTGCTCTCGGTATGGGATGACGCGGTGTCGTGCAGCACGTTGTAGCTGACAACGGGCTCGGGTGCGGCCCCCATGGCCGCGCCGTCGAGGATATCGATGGCGGCCGCGCCGCCGAGGATCATCCCCGCAGTGGTCAAGATCAGAGTGGAACGCCTCATAGTTCGTCTCCCTCATTCAGGGTTTCGACGTGTTCGCGGGGCAGTAGTTCGATTGTCTGAGGATTAGCTGATGCATTACCGTAGAACGGCGGCTACTTCGGCAACAGGCGACGGCAGCAAGCGACACACAATTGTTGCCCTATGTGCGGGCGTGTTCGAACACAACCGCTACCGGCCTGTGATGAAAAGATGAACTACCGGTTTCGGTCGCGCAAATGCGCTGATCAAGGGGCATGTTCGGGTAAGTTACCGAATTACACGTGACTCAGCCGCGTTGCAGAGTTGCCGCTAGGTGATGCTGCAAAGATTCGCCGACCGCTGCCATCCGCAACGTGTACTCGATCGTGTCGCCGGTGACATGGAATGAGCGTCCGACCGCGGTAACCGGCTTTGCCGATTCGCTCAGGCCGATATTCGTGGAGTTCAATTCCAGACGAATTCCGTCAACCGTTTCGGTGATCGTGCCTTCACAGATCTCGGTGATTCCGGTCGGATGGGCGAGTACGAGCTCGACCCGGCCCGGCGCCGGGCTGCGCAGGTATCCGGTCTCCGCGTGCAGCGGCCTGCCGTCGGAGCCGGCCTTGGTCCGCTGCTTGTAGGTGAGGAACGGTCTGCCCAGGTGCCCGAAGGTGATCTCCTCGACGTAGTCGAAGGATTCGATGGTCGGGTACTCGCCCCTGCCCCGGCCGCGCCAGGTGCCGAGTAGTGGTGCCAGGGCGGCGATGTCGGGATGCGGGGCGATGTTGGGGGAAGGTTCGACCACGGCCGACAGCGTAGCCCTGTGGTTCCTGCGACGGTCACGGCACGCCACCGCATCAGCCGCGATAAGGTCAGCCTCGCCTGAACGCCGTCCGGCGGAGGGTCGAAAGGAAGAGAACGTGAACGGACATGTGAGGGGCGCCCGCGGGGTGCGGTCCGGGCTGGTGCGCGGTGCGGTGCTCGGCGCGGCTGTGTTGCTCGCCGCGGCGTGCTCGAGCACCGAGCCGACCGACGACGTGGCCGCGCTGGACGGCAACCGCTACAGCCAGACCAACCTGGCCGCCGACAAGGACTCCTATCACGCCCAGTTCACGCTGCCCGGCATGGTGAACGCCTGGGGCCTGGCCGATCGGCCGCAGGGCGCGGGCGGGCATTTCTGGGTCGGCGCGGGCGGCAAGTCGTTCCAGTTCCTCGGTGATGTGCAGTCGTCCTCGGATCCCAAGCTGCAGAAGCTGACCCAGGACCAGCTCAAGCTCGTCGGCATCCCCGGCGCCGATGCCGACACCTCAGACAAGAGCATCGGCAAGGCGACGGGTGTCGTGTTCAATCCGGCGCCGATCACCTCGGATCTGTTCGTGGTGCGCGACCAGTGGGTCGATGTGGACGGTATGCCGGTTCCGCTCGGCGGTTCCTCGCGCTTCATCTTCGCCACCGATTCGGGCAAGATCTCGGCCTGGACCGAGCAGGCCCCCGACGGCGCCATCGTGCGACGAGACGGCGGTGCGAACCAGGTATTCGACGGTTCGGCGCAGGGTATGGCCTTCTTCGGTATCGCGCTGGCGCCCTCGGGTGACAAGCTGTTGGCCGCCGATTTCGGCACCGACCCGCAGGTGCGCACCTTCGACAAGAACTGGCAGCCGGTCACGACCACCGGTTTCGCCAATCCGTTCGCCACCGGCGAGGTGATCGATGCCTCCTCGCCGGAGAAGGGCAAGAAGGCAGTGCCCGGCGACCCGGCGCCGTTCAACATCACCACCCTCGGTAGCCGAGTGTTCGTGTCCTACGCCGTGACTCAGCCCGACGAGAACGATCCGAAAGCCTTCGACAAGGCCGAAGAATCCTCGCTCGACGCCGATCAGGACAAGGACTCCAACGGCAAGCCCGACAAGGGCAAGGTCGCCGAGTTCGACGGCGCGGGCAAGCTGGTGCGCATCATCGACGACGGCGGCAGGCTCAACGCGCCGTGGGGCGTGGCGATCGCGCCGTCGAACTTCGGCGCGCTCTCGGGCAAGTTGCTGATCGGCAACTTCGGTGGCCTCGGCCGCGTCCTCGCCTACGACGACACCACCGGCACCTTCGTCGACTATCTGCGCGACGGTGAGGCGAAGCCGGTCGAGATCGCCGGCCTGTGGGCGCTGATGTTCGGCAACGGCGAAAGCCTCGGCGACGCGAACGCCCTGTACTTCACCGCCGGCCCCGAAGACGAGAAGGACGGCCTTTTCGGAAGCCTGCGCGTGCAGTAGGAAGCACATGGGTGACTCACCGGGCACGGGCGAACCGGACCGAACACACGTCCGTCGGCCGCCTGCCCAGCCGACCACGCTCCCAGGCCTGGCCTGAATTCACGGAGAGGCGGAGGGGCGGACAATCTGAATGTCCGGTGGGAAACTACTCCCGCCGAGGGCGTTGTGAGGGACAGTTGGTGGCGGAATGGTTGCCGGGTGGGCGCGATCCGCGTCTGCTCGGGCCGTTCGGTCCGCATGCGATGACACCCCCACCGGGGTGTCGTGCCCGAGCCGGAGGTGTGCCAGATGAAGGTTTCGCGCGTTGACGTCGGCGGCTCGGCGGGGGAGCGGTGATATGCGCCTTTCGGCACGAGAGGCGATGCTGCCCGGCCGGGATGTGCTCTTGGCGGCCTTCCGCGGTTTGCCGCACGATGACCACCCCATCCTCGCCGCCGCCGGTGAGCTGGCGCAGCTGCACCAGTTGCGCGAGCGAACCTCGCTGAGCGAGTCCGAGCGCATCGATCGCCGCCGCGCCCAGTTGATGCGCGCTATCGATCGCTGGGTCATCCTCGCCGCTCCCGTGCCGCCCGCCGCGGCCGACGAACACTGCGAAACCCTCGGAGACCTGGTCGACCGCCTCGCCAAACACTGTTCCCAAGCCTTCGCCGCCTTGGCCGGTGCCCCCGAATCGGTCTTCTACGACGAGTGGGTCCGCCTCCACGACCTCGCCGACAGCTATGAGCGTCTGATCGAGGACCTGTGGTCCGGTGCACGCAGCCTGCCTTCGAACGGCTACTGATCCCCCCGCGGACTCATACCGATACGCGGCCTGCCTACCTCGTGGTGGCACCCAGGCGAACGGTGCGGGCCTGCCCGACACCCTGGGGTGGTTTCGTCGCCACCTGGGTGGGCGTGACCGGGCCCAGGGGTTGGTTGGGGGCCGGGCCTTCCTGCGCGACAGTGGAACTCACACCCTGTTGCCGGGGTCGGTCGAGGAGGTTCGGATGCGGGTACGGTCGGCTGCGCAGGCCCCCGAAAGTATTGGGCCGCTAGAGGTTTCGTACGAAGTATCATTTGTTGTGAGTACTCGCGATGAGCCGGTCGGCATGCCGTCCACCTGCCGGTGGACGGCCGACCGGCCCGATTCCTGTCCGGCGGAATCCGCCGTCGACGAGCGCGCCGAGTCCGCGGCGACGGCCATCGTGCTGCCGATCCGCCCACGCACCGCCTACGTCGACGGCGCGCCCCTGTTCTGCCTGGCCGGCGAAGCGGTCCTGGCCTGGAACTATGTGGACCTCGTCGCTCACCTCGACCCCCGCGTCCCGATCTACGGTCTGCAGGCGAGCGCCGAACCGCGCACGATTCGCGAATACGCCGCCAGCTACCTCGCCGAGATCCGCCGCGTCGCCCCGCACGGCCCGTACCAGCTCCTCGGTTGGTCAGCAGGCGGTTTCGTCGCTCACGAAGTCGCTGTGCGACTCCGCGCGGCAGGCGAACGCGTCCGTGTCGTCCTGCTCGCCACCGACCCCGCGGCCCCCACGCCCGCGCCGCTGTCCGCCGACCGATTCGCCGCACGGCTCGACATCGACACCCCGGCCTTCGAGCCGAACACGTCCACCTCGACCGAGGCAACCGCCGCGGCGATCAACGCCGCACTGGCGGGAACGATCGACCTCACCGGCGGCGATCTCGACCGCATCGCCGAGGTGAGCACCGCGGCCGCGGCCATGGTGACCGGCCACCGACCCTCGTGGCTCCCCGGTGACCTCACCGTGTGCGTCGCGGGCCGCGCGCCCGACGGCACCGATCGCCTCGATCCTGGTGCCACGGTGCGCAATTGGCGCCCCTACGTCGAGGGTGCGATCACCGGCTTCGTTCTCGACGCGACCCCTGACGAACTCGCCGCACCCGAGCTTCTTCCGGAGATCGCCCAGATCCTGGCGAGAACCAGCCGCTACTGAGCGGTCGCGGACTGTGTGATCGCGGCCCGTGCTTCGGTGATCAGCTTCGCCGAGTCACGAGGGCTCAACGCCATCGCTCGCAGCTGATCGAAGATCACGCCGAACCGGCGGATCTCGGAGTGCCCCTCGACCAGATCGTGCACCGACATGCTCTCCACGTACACCAGTTCCGGGTCGACCGGGTTCTTGAAGTCGAGCAGCGTGAACGAGCCCGCCATGCCGGGGTGCGCGCCCGCGTCGAACGGAAGTACCTGCAGGATCACGTTCTTGCGCTTGGTCTCGTCCAGCAGCCGGTCGAGCTGACCTGCCATCGTCGCGGGCCCGCCGACCACCCTGCGGATCGCGGCCTCGTCCATCACCACCCACAATTCCAGTGGGTCGTCCTTGGTCAGGTTGATGGCGCGATCCATGCGCGCCTGCGCCCTGCTCTCCATCACCGAGGCGTCCAGACGTGGCATCGAGGTGTCGATGACGGCGGCGGCGTACTCGAAGGTCTGCAGCAGGCCGGGCACCGTCGAGGTCTGGTATTGCCTGGCCGACAACGCTTCCGCCTCGAAGTTGATGTAATTCGCATACACCTCCGACACCGCGCCTTCGTAAGGGCGCGACATGCCGGGTTTCAGCGCGTCGGTCAGCAGACTGAGTGCCTCTTCGCGCATTTTGTCGTCGACCTGATACAGGTCGAGCATGGCGCCGAGAGTGCGACGTTGTGGACGCGCCTGTGCCATTTCGATCCGGTACAGCGTGGTGACGTTGATTCCGGTTCGCGCGCTGACGTCTTCCTTGCTCAGCTGGGCGCTTTCACGCAACTCGCGCAACATGGCTGCGAGCCAGCGAAGCCGGACGGTCAGGGTCGTGCGCTTGCCTGCCATGAATCGCATTATTGCGCTGTGTGGCCGCCATGTCACGCGTTCGGCGAAGACAGCGACGTAGGGGTTGTCATGGTGTTCGGCGAGTCCGCGAGGCGCGCCGGAAGGCCGTGCGGCGCTGCGGATGTGACCACAGGTTCTGTCAGGG
The DNA here is from genome assembly GCF_042754695.1 of Nocardia sp. NPDC059195. NCBI lineage: Bacteria > Bacillati > Actinomycetota > Actinomycetes > Mycobacteriales > Nocardiaceae > Nocardia > Nocardia sp. NPDC059195. Next base: position 20,625 of record NZ_JBHZBG010000043.1, read on the forward strand.
CGGCTTTACTGCAGGAGTGATAACGCAATCTTGCGTTTCGTCTTCTGAGCGAGCATGATCCAGTTAGCCTGGTTGCGAACAATCCGAACAGATGACCGGGACAACCGAATCGAGAGCCAATCATGTTGGTAGACAAATCTTGGGTGTCGGGTGAATTCGGGGCCGTGCGATGAGCGCGCCGGTGATGGGGATACTGCCGACCGCTCCACAATTGTTGTGTGCATTTCAGGGGCGGCGATTTCAAGATCGCGAATTGTTGCGTTCAGCGCATGCGCTCGCTGAACTGCACGAACGGCGGGGGCAGGTGCGTGACACGGCATTGATCGCCGAGATCGATTGCCGTCGAAGTGAACTCGTCGACGACATCAACGACTGGTGTGTCCAGGAGATCCCGTTGCACCGCAACGGCGCCTCGCTGCACACCGAAAGTCTCGGTGCGGTCGTCGACCGGATGGCGCGTAGCTGGGTGGATGCCAACCAGGCCATCGACGTCGGCGGCGCGCGAAGCGACAACACGCACAAGCACTGGTACCACCTGGCCGAGCTTGTGGATGGTTACACAGATCTGGTCACCGATGTGACAGGCGGACGGCGAAGGCTGCCCGAGCAGTAGGGGTTACGCCGGCTCCGGTGACAGCCTCGCCTCGAAGGCGATGCGGTCACCACGGTAGAGCGAGCGCACTCGTTCGATGGGTGCGCCGTCGGCGTCGACACTGCGCCGGTGCAGTAGCAACATCGGTAGTGCGGTGGTGCAGTCGAGTAGACCCGCCTCTCGCGGGGCGGCGAGTACGGTTTCGATGCGTTCGCGCGCACCGGCGAGTTCGACGCCGGTGGCGCGGATCGCGGCGTACAGCGACGTGGTGGGGTCGTAGGTGCCGCGCAGGGCGGCGAAGCGGTGCAGCGGTAGGTAGGTGCTCTCCAATCCGACGCGTTCACCGTCGGCGAGCAGTACCCGCTCCAGGTGCATCACCTCGGTGCCCAGTTCCACCTCGAGGTCGGTGGCCGTCGCCGCGTCGGCGGCGACGTCTTCCCATGCGACCAGAATGCGGCCGGGGGTGCGGCCGAGGCTGATCGCGCCCTCGGTATAGGAGCGCAGCGACAGCGGCTGCGTGAGCTTGGGCCGGGAGATCACTGTTCCGCGGCCCTGTCGTCGAATCCTGCCCTCCACCAGCAGTTCTCGCAGTGCCTGCCGCACGGTTTCGCGGGCGACGCCGAAGCGGGTGGCGAGGTCGCGTTCGGAGGGCACGGGGTCGCCCTCGGTGAGATCGGCCAGGAGTAGATCGATCTCGGTGCGAACCAGGAACACCTTCGGAACTCGGGTCGGCTGCGGCGAATCCATGCCGTCAAGCCTACCCGGATTGGTCTATACCAAAAATTAACTTGCCGTTCTCGCGGCCCACACCTATCGGTCTAGACCATTTGCCACTATCGGTGGCATGCGATTGGTCATCATCGGTGGAGGGATCCTCGGCACCGCACACGCCTGGGCGGCGATAGCTCGTGGACACGAGGTCGTGCACCTCGAACGCGAACGCGAAGCCCGCGGCGCGACGGTCCGCAACTTCGGTTTGGTCTGGGTATCGGGCCGGTCGGCGAACGAGCTCGAGCTGACACTGCGTTCGCGCGAGCTGTGGGAGGAGATCGGCGGCCGGGTCGCCGGCGTCGGCTTCCGGCCCGCGGGCTCGATCACGCTCGTGCGCACTCCCGCCGAACTCGCTGTCGCCGAGGCCGCGGCAGCCGGTGCCACCGCGGATGCCCGTGGATTCACCCTCCTCGACCCCGACCGGGTGCGCGCGATCAACCCGGCTGTGCGCGGTAAATATCTTGCGGGCCTGCACTGTTCGACCGATGCCGCGGTGGAGTCACGCCAGGCGCTGCCCGCGCTGCGCGCCCACATGGCCGCGACCGGCCGCTACACCTTCCACGAGGGCACCGAGGCTCGCTCGGTGCTCGACACCGGCTCCGGCGCGGTCGTCGTCGACGATCACGGTCGCCGCCACGAGGCCGATCTCGTGATCCACTGCCCCGGCGCTGCCCACTCCGGGCTCACCCACGAGCTGGCGGGCGAACTGCCGGTGCGTCGTGTGCGGCTGCAGATGATGCAGACCGCCCCGCTGGGCGAACCGCTCACCACCGCGATCGCCGACGGTGACAGCTTCCGCTATTACCCGGGTTTCGCTGGCCCACAGGTGGATTCGCTGGTCGCCGAGCAGTCTCAGACCGCCACCGCCGCCGAGCACAAGATGCAGCTGCTGTGCGTGCAGCGCCTGCACGGTGGCCTGACGATCGGTGACACCCACGAATACGTCGAACCGTTCGCCTTCGACGTCGACGAAGCGCCCTACGACCACCTCACCGAGGTGACCGAGGAACTGCTCGGCCGCAAGTTGCCGCCGATCGTGCGGCGCTGGGCGGGTGTCTACAGCCAGAGTGTCGACCCCGACGCGGTCGTCACCCGGGTGCAGGCCGATACCAACGTATGGGTCGTCACCGGCCCCGGCGGTCGCGGTATGACGCTGGGCCCCGCCATCGGCGAACAAACCGCCGACCAGATCGGACTGTGAGGAACACCTATGTCGGACAACAAGATTCAGCTCGCCGCCCTCGACATGGCAGGAACCACCGTCGCCGACGGCGGACTCGTACTGCGCGCCTTCGAGAGCGCCGCCACCGCCGCCGGAATCGAGACCGAGGGCCCGCGCCGTGAACAGGCTCGCCGCTACGTCGTCGACACCATGGGCCAGTCCAAGATCGAGGTGTTCCGCGCGCTGCTCGACGGCGACGAGGCTGCCGCCCAGAAAGCCAACCGAGCCTTCGAAACCGCCTACGACGCCCTGGTCGACGAGGTCGAGATCGCGCCGATCCCTGGTGCGGTGGAAGCGATCACCGCGCTGCGTGACGCCGGTGTCCGGGTCGCGCTCACCACCGGATTCAGCCGGGGTACCCAGGACAAGCTCCTCGCCGCGCTGGGGTGGGCCGATCTGGTCGACCTCGCCCTCGCGCCGTCCGATGCCGGTCGCGGCCGCCCCTACCCCGACATGGTGCTGGCCGCCGCGCTGCGCCTGGGCGTCGACGCCGTCGACCGGATCGCCGTACTCGGTGACACCACCAGCGATATCGCCACCGGTCTCGCTGCCGGTGCGGGCATCGTCGCGGGCACCCTCACCGGCGCGCACAGCGCCGATCAGCTGCGCGCCGCCGGTGCCACCCATGTCGTGGCGTCGGTCGCCGAGTTCCCGGCGCTGGTCTTCGCCCACTGAAATGTGCCGTCGCGGTACTCACCGCGGCGTCTCCCTCCGATCCACCCGTCCCTGCGATTCCCCCGACATCTGAACGAAAGTTGCTGTAATCGTGCGTACTTCCCTCACCGCGCGTCGGCTGTCCAAGGCCGCGCTGCTGCTGGCCGGCGTCACCGCCGTCGCGTTCACCGGCGCCTGCGGTGGCACCGGTACCGAATCCGCGGACGGCAAGACCGTCACCGTGTACTCCGCCGACGGTGTCGGTGGCTGGTACAAGTCCCAGTTCGACGCCTTCACCGCCGAGACCGGTATCGCGGTCAACCTGGTGGAAGCGGGTTCCGGCGAGGTCGTGAACCGGGTCGACAAGGAGCAGTCCAACCCGCAGGCCGACATCGTGGTCACCTTGCCGCCGTTCATCCAGAAGGCCGAGCAGTCGGGTCTGTTGCAGCCCAGCGGCATCGACACCGCCGCTGTTCCGGCCGCGGCCAAGGATCCCGATGGCAACTATGTGACCCTGGCCAACAACTTCCTGTGCTTCATCGCCAACCCCACGGTCGACGCCTCGGCACTCACCTGGGAGGACCTGCTGAAGCCGGAGTACAAGGGCAAGCTGCAGTACTCCACCCCCGGCCAGGCCGGTGACGGTACCGCGGTGCTGGTGCTGCTGCAGCAGTTGCGCGGCAAGCAGGGCGCCCTCGACTACCTGGCCGCGCTGCAGGCCAACAATGTGGGCCCGTCGTCCTCGACCGGCAAGCTGCAGGCCAAGGTCGACAAAGGCGAGCTGCTCATCGCCAACGGTGACGTGCAGATGAACCTGACCACGGTGCAGGAGAAGGGCTCCAAGTTCAACGTCTTCTTCCCGGCCGCCGACGGCAAGCGCTCCACCGTGGCTGTCCCGTACATGATGGGTCTGGCCAAGGGCGCGCCGCACAAGGACGACGCCACCAAGCTGATGAGCTTCCTGATGGCCCCGGCCGCGCAGGCGAAGCTGGGCCCCGAGGCCTTCGCCGTGTCGCCCCGCACCGATGTGCCCGCCCCGGCCGATGGTGGTCCAGCGGCCGCGCTGACGGGTGTCGAGGTGGTCCCGGTCGACTGGAACAAGGTGCTGACCGAGCTGGACGCCGATGTCGCGGCGTACCAGAAGGCAACCGGCAGCTGAATGCGGCTGTGATCCAAGGGAGTTGATGATGTCCGACGGTGACCTCCAGATGAAATCCGCGACCTCGGTGGCGGCAACCAACGAGCCCGCGATCGTGTTCGACCGGGTCGGGGTCAGCTATGGCAGGGGCCGCAAGGCCGCCGTCGCGCTGGCCGATTTCACCCTGCGCGTCGCCGTCGGCGAGACCGTCGCGCTCCTCGGCCCGAGTGGGTCGGGCAAGTCGACCGCGCTCAAGGCGCTGGCAGGCTTCGTCCGGCCCACCTCGGGAACGGTCCGCCTCGCGGGCCGCGACGTCACCGACCTCTCGCCCGCCAAGCGCGGCATCGGCGTTGTCGTGCAGTCCTACGCGCTGTTCCCGCACATGACCGTGCACAGCAATGTGGCGTTCGGCTTGACATCGCATCGGGTGGCGCGGGCGGAGATCGCCGCGCGGGTCACCGAGGCGCTCGACATGGTCGGGATGGGTGGTTACGCCGAGCGGCTGCCGCGTGAACTGTCCGGCGGTCAGCAGCAGCGCGTGGCGATCGCTCGCGCGTTGGCTATCAAGCCCAGCGTGTTGTTGCTCGACGAGCCACTCGCGGCCCTCGACGCGCAACTGCGACATTCGATGCTCGGCGAGTTACAGGCACTGCGAAAAGCGTTGCCCGACACCGCGATGCTCTACGTCACCCACGATCAGGCAGAGGCGCTGGCGCTGGCGGACCGGATCGCGGTGATGCGCGATTCCCGGCTCGTCGACATCGATACCGCCGAGAATCTCTGGCAGCGCCCGCCCACCGACTTCACCGCCGGTTTCCTCGGTGGCGCGAACCTGGTGCCCTGCACGGTCAACCACGTCACCGGCACCGCCGCCCTGGTCACCGCGGGCACCAAGACCCTGCGCGCGCAGGCTCCACAACCCGGTGTGGGACTGGCGGATTGGGCACCGGGGGACGATGCCCTACTCTGCATCCGCCCACACACGATCACGATCTGTAGGCCCAGCGATCGGGATGCCTTGCGCGCCACCGTCCTCACCGCGGTATGGCGGGGCGCCACGACCAGGGTCGAACTCGCGGTCGACGGGCTGTCCGATGCGCTGGCTGCCGATGTGTCGGGGCATTTCACCAAAGAAGTCGGTGCCGTCGTCGGAGTGCAGCTCCCTGATCCGGCGGGGGTGCTCATCCCTCGCGTGATCGGTGAGGCATCCACCGTGACAGGCAATTCCATTCCACCGGAGAACGCGTCATGAACACAACGTCGTCGATCCTGCCACGAGGCGTACGGCCCGGTGAGAGCCTCGTCTCCTCGGAGCCACTCGGTAACGTCGCCGGTCGACCGACCGCCGACGCGGCACACGATCTGCTCATCACAGCCGACCGACACACCATCGGACTGTGCGAGTGTGAGGTGCTGTCGTGAGTGCTGTCGTTCTCGATCAGCCCGATATGTCGCCGCCGTCGAAGGATCGCGCACCGCGTCGGTCGTGGTTGCCGATTCTCTGGACGCTGCCGCCCGTGCTCGTGGTGCTCGGCATCGCCGGTTATCCGATTCTGCGGGTGCTGACCGAGTCGACCCAGACCCCGACCGGTCGCGGCATCGAGGTGTGGACCTCGGTGCTCGCGTCCGAGACGTTCCGGGAAGCGTTGTGGCGCACCGTTTCCATCGCCGTCTGCGCCACGGCTGGGTGCCTGGTCCTCGGCACGTTCCTGGCGATCGTGCTGGCCTTCGTGCCGTTCCCCGGATCCGGTCTGGTCGGCAGGCTCATCGACACGATTCTGACGTTGCCGTCTTTCCTGATCACGCTCGCCTTCACCTTCCTCTACGGGACGGCAGGCGCGGTGAATGCCCTGATCGCCGAATTGACCGGTGCGACAACACCGGTCATCGACTTTCTGACGACTCCGCTCGGCGTGATCCTCGCCGAGATCACCTACTTCACCCCGTTCGTGGTGCGCCCGGTGCTTGCCGCGTTCGCGCAGCTGCCCCGCGAACAACTCGATGTGGCAGCAAGTCTCGGCGCTTCGCCGTGGCGGGTGCTGCGTCAGGTGGTGCTGCCCGAAGCATGGCCCGCGCTCGCGGCGGGCGGCTCGCTGGTGCTGCTGCTCACGCTCAACGAGTTCGGCATCGTGTTGTTCACCGGCGCGAAGGGTGTCATCACCCTGCCCGCGCTGATCTACACCCGCGGCATCGTCACCTTCGACCTGCCCGGCGCGGCCGTGCTGGCCTCGGTACAGGTGCTGCTCTCGCTGAGCCTCTATCTCGTCTACCGGTTCGTGTTCGCCCGGTTCATCGCCCGCCCGAAGGGGGACTGATCGTGCTCGTCTGGACTCCACGCGGAAAAGCGCTGGTACTCGGTGTTTTCGCGCTGGTCGTCGGGGTGGTCTTCGTCGCCCCGATCGCGACCGTGATCGCCGCCGCACTGGCGGGCAGTTGGACCGGCCCACTGCCCTCGGACCTCGGCTTCACCAATATCGGCAACGCGCTCAGCGGCGAGCAGGCGGCCAGCCTCTCGGTGAGCCTGCAAACCGCCCTGCTCGCCGGCGCAATCTCCCTCGTCCTCGGCACCTGGGCGGCCCTGGCCTCCCGAGAAGCCCCCACCTGGTTGCGCCGCCTCACCGACGCGGTCTTCCACCTGCCCGTCGCGGTCCCCTCGGTGGCGGTCGGCCTCGGCGTTCTCATCGCCTTCAACGAGCGCCCGCTCCTGCTCGGCGGCACCAAGTGGATCGTGATCCTCGCCCACGCGGTCCTGGTCCTGGCCTACGCCTTCAGCGCCGTCTCCGCCGCCCTCGACCGTCTCGACCCCGCGTACCGCCAGGCCGCCGAATCCCTTGGTGCAGGACCAGTTCGAGTCCTCTGCCACATCACACTGCCACTGCTGTTGCCTGCCCTCGGTGCCGCCGCGGGCTTGGCGGTCGCCCTGTCGATGGGCGAACTCGGTGCGACCATCATGGTCTACCCCGCCACCTGGAAGACGTTGCCCGTCAGCATCTTCGCCCAAACCGACCGCGGTGAGGTGTTCGATGCGGCAGCCGGAACCACCGTCCTCGTGGTGGTCACGCTGGTGGTCTTGGTCGTCCTCGGCCGCATTCGAGGACGCGCGGCTCTGCGCTGAAGGCAGATGGTCGTGCCGGGCGGGCTGCGCTGCGCGTTCACCAATCGGTTCGTCGGTCGATTTCCGACCGAAACGCGAAGTGGTGAACGCTCAGCGCAATTCCCCGCGATCGGGTTCCACTGCGCGCGACCCGGTGGCTACAAGAGCGCCGATGCGTCGACTGCGGTGAGCCCGCCGTCGACGCGGAGGTCGTGGCCGTTGATGAAGGTTGCGTCGGACGAAGCCAAGAAGGCGACGGCGGCGGCGACGTCTTCGGCAGTGCCGACACGGCCTGCGGGGGACAGGGCAGCGACTCCCTGCTGAGCGGCTTCGGAAAGCTCCGCGCGGAAGGCCGGGGTATCGATGTAGCCGGGGCTGACCGAGTTCACGCGGATACGCCGGCCGCCAATTCCGCTGCGAGAGTGCGGGTCAGGTTGTGGACTGCCGCTTTACTCGCGGAGTACAGGGCGGAGCCGGGGACGCCGCGGTGCAGCCCGAATGAGGCGTTGATGACGATCGAGGCATGGTCGGGGAGCAATGGGAGGGTCTTCTGAATAGTGAAGAAGGCACCCTTGAGGTTGCTGCCGATCACCTGGTCGAACAGTGCCCCGGTCACCTGATCGATCGGCTGAAACGAACCGATGCCCGCGTTCGCGAACACCAGATCAAGGTGATCGAAGCGGTCGGCAACCGCCGTGGCGAGAATATCCAGATCGCCGAGATCATTAGCGTCACCGGCGATTCCGTGCGCCTGCCCACCGAGCTCGGCAACGGCCGCATCGAGCCGCTCCTTGTCTCGCCCGGTGACCACCACCCGAGCCCCCTCCGCGATCAACCGACGCGCGGTGGCCAAACCCATCCCGCTACTGCCGCCGGTGATCAGCGCGGTCTTGCCTTCGAATCGAGAACTGTTGTGCGTCATGGATTCAGCGTGGCGGGCGGCCGACCGAGTAGGCAGTGCGCATTTATCAGGGGTGTGCCACCACCAGGCTGGCCGTCGTCGCAGAGACGGCGGCAATTCGATTGTGTAGACCCGGGCCGCGCCACTTAGCCGTCCGACGCCTCACGGTGTATGACTATGCGCGCAGTCGGTGGCTACGCCGATTCGGTCAGGTGCAATCGGGGGAGTCCGGCCAGGCGTTGGGCGGTGTCGGTGTTCAGTTGCGGGTTGTATAGCACCAGTGACCAATTCGGGTGGTCGGCGACGGTGAGCGTGGTGGCATCGAAGTAGAGATCGCCGACCTCGGGATGGTGCAGGGCATTCACGGCTTGGAGCGGCGCACCGACTTCGTGGCGCTCCCAGAGTTCAGCGAACTCCGGCTCCGAAGCAGCGAGTTCGCTTGCTACACGCTGAAATTCGCTGTCATGCGGCACGAGGGCCGCGTCCGCGCGATAGGCGGCGACCACGCCAGGGGCGGCATCGGCCCACAGCTCAGGCAGTTCTCGGTAGCGGGGGCTGGTGAAGAACGTCACCAGGCAGTTGTGCGGCTCGCCGTCGTCGCACCCGAACACGCGCCCCGCAAGCGCGTTGAACGCCAAGATGTTCCAGTACCGATCGCGCACAACAGCAGGCCCCCGCTCCCACCCGTCGATCACCGCCCGCACCTGCGCGGTCACCTCCGTCGCCGACCCACCCGCAGGCGGCGGATTGAGTCCCGCGAGCAAATACAAATGCACCCGCTCCGACCCACTCAACCGCAACACCCCCGCCACCGAATCGAGCACCTCACCCGACACCGTGATGTCACGCCCTTGCTCCAGCCAGGTGTACCAAGACACCCCAACCCCGGCCAACATCGCCACTTCTTCACGCCGCAGCCCAGGCGTCCGCCGCCGCCCCACCACCGGCAGCCCCACCTCGCCCGGACCGATCCGCGCCCGCCGCGACCGCAGGAAATCGCGCAGCTCCTCGCGCCGCCGGGCAGATGACGCACTGACCATGCAACCAAGGTAGCAACGTGGAAGTCGGGGTGCCGCTCGATGCAACTGGCGAACAGGCATATTTCTGCCACCGAACCTGGCTCAGTGAGCGTTTGGTCAGCGGCTTCGCTGCTGCCGGTGGAGCAAACCGGCCCACTTCGAGTGGCAACCCGGGCCCGAAGGCTTGCCACTCAAAATGGGCTACCGCAGGTCAAGGGCGGCACGTGGCTCAGATTCACTGACAAAGGACAATTCACCGATAAACGACGTCAGAATTCACCAGCACAACCAAGCGCAGGCGAGCAAGTCTTCTCGAGACGTCTACCCACGTGCTCGAGCCAAGTCAAAGGCGGTAAATGCAGGTACCCACGCACGACCGGTCATCGAGGACGCGATAATCGGCAGCGGCGCGTTCACCTGACACGACCAGGTCGGCGCGCACGGTCTGATTGCCGCGGTACCAATCGGTTTCGCGCGCGATCGTCTCGATGCAACGTGCTGAGTTCCTGTTCGGACAGTGGACGCGGCCGTGTCATCCGAAATGCGCCAGACTTGCGGTCGATGTAGAGATATGTTGGGTAGCTCCCGGATTCAGCGCACTGCCAGTGCTTTTTGCTGGCGGCAATCTGTACCGTCAGCCTTTCGGCGGGGCCGGTCAGCAGATCCGCCGACATCTGCTCGGCGTCGGCACGGCTCACTGGTCCGGCATCGCTGAGGTACGAGAACAACCGGGTCACATAGTCCGCCCATCGGCGCACCCACGCATCATGGCTCGTCGGCGCTCGTGCGGCGGCAACTTGCAACGCTGAATAAGCGTCCGAGATTTGCCAGCCCACAATCCGGCGGGAGTAGTCGTGCAAGACTGCGGCACAGTAGCGCTGTTTGGGGCAGTCGGCATCCTCGGCAGCACCCAACAGGAGTGTCAGCCCTGCCGGGTCGTGGAGCATCACGTCTTCGTCCTGGTCGATCAACACCGCATCGGGATCAGTTGCCCAGACCCAGAAGGAATGTTCGTCGACGAAGGGCCACACTCCCGTAACCTATCTCAGGCGCCGTCGGCTGGGCCGGTCAACTCGTTCAGCGGCATGTCAGTGCATTCCGGTGCCGCGCTGGTCGGCGGTTACTGCAGCTTTGTTGTAGACCAGCGAATACCGCCAGAACAGGCGTCGACGGATGCGCGCTCCAGGTAGATACTCGGCTGCCGCACAGCGGATCTCGGTCAGCGTTTCGCATGGTGTCGCGGTCGGCACGGTCATCTTGATCGGGAGTTGGTCGCTCGGGTGAGGGTGCTTGATCTTGCCCACAATCAGATTCGCTACCGAGGCGACGGCGCCCGTTGCGTAGTCGATCGGGCCTGCATCGCGGAAGCACCCGATGACGACCAGTCGGCCGCCGGGGGACAAAAGCCGGTCCAGCTCACGCAGGGTATCGATCAACGGAAGCTGGTGCAGGGTAGCGACCACCTGATCGGCCCCGTGGATTCTCGGCCGTGTGGACCAGCCGCACGGCCGAGCGGGCTACCCCCCACCAAGCCTCCACTATTGGCCTTTCAACGCTCGATCGGCACGGTTGACGAAGGTCGCGGTTGTGAAAGTGCCGATTGCGAGGACGACCATCAGAATCTTCGCGGGCCAAGGCCCTTCGATGAGGGCGCCCACCGCTCCCAGTAGGACGAGGCCGCCCGTGATGACCAACATCGCGGTCGCCCTGGTCGTTCCGTTGATCTCGCCACGTAGAATCCGCCGCGACGCCGTGAGCAGGCTGAGAGCGGGAATCCCAGGCAACAGCGCGACCACGCAGACGACGATCAGATACTCAGGATTGACCAGCCCGGACACCACGAGTCCGACAGAGCAGGCCGCAAGCGCGACGCCCAGCGCAATTCCGGCGGATCCGGCAAGGCGGGTCAATCGCCGAACGGCGGGCTGGTTCGCGTAGGGCGACTGCACGCCCGCCTGCATCGCATCGATCTGAGACATTCGAAAACCCCCATGTGACAGTTGAAATGGCGAGCGAGGACGGGTTTTCGCATCTCATCCGACTACCCGAATACCCCCGGTCCGTACGCTACCGCCCACCATCGAGTTCGGTGACGAGATGTGGCGATCCGCCCCGGAACTGCGTGCCGCACTCGCCACGGATCCGGAGTATCGAGACATGGTTCGCGAGGCCCTCGACTTCGTGATCGCACGACACCCAACACCGGAAGAGTGGTCCGACCCGACCCACATTTGATTTTTCGATCAACAAGAACTAGACGAGTACCTGCACGCCTTCCGCGACTATCTTTTCGATCATCGTCCGGAGCCGATCTACCCTCCCGATAACGAGCGGCTCCCACCGGAGCTGGACCCCGCTTCATCCACCAACGATCAGTGACGGGCCGGATGACTATGGACGGGCTGCCAGAGGAAGCGCGCCGCTACATTACAGGATGTGTTCGCATGAGTATGCGCGAGTGAACTCAGTTCGTTCGGCTCACAGCTCGAACAACGGTTCGTATCGGGTTCCTTCGGATGTGAAGATCAGAATGTAGTCCTCGCAGGCCGGCGTCGTGGTCTGCCGAAGTTGTTCCAGGACTTCTGATTCAGAGGAAAGCTCCAATCCGAGCGCTACGGCGGCGCGGTCGCGGCGATCGAACATATCCGGAAGTTCGCGCAAACATTCTGCTGACGCTTTGTGGCTCAGGTCCGGGTGAGCGATGGGCAGTCGCGCCACCAGGGGACAACGAACAAGAGCTTCGTCTTGCCGAGGGCGCGAACCTGCGACGGACCCTGTCGACATTCAGAAACGCACTGGCAGCGCTCAGTGCGCTGCGGTGTGCTTCACGGTCATTTCGGTCAGCGAGCCTGGTCGGCGCCATCTGTGCCGGCGCCCAGGTCCGCAAACTGAAAGGTGGCTAGGTCGATGCGGTGCCACGCGATTCCACGCCGTGTCACCATCCGCCACGGCCGCGCAACACAGGGGTCTTCGACCATGCCAGCACATGCACGAGGCCGCCGTGTCGGAAATGTCGCTCCCTCAACGCAGCTCGTCGGTCATCGCACCAGGCCAAGCGATCCGTTCCCGTCGGACTCACGGGAACGATACTGCTAGGCCTAATCGCGGCAATGTATCCGCTCTGCCGGTACTCGAGCGAGACCGACAACTTCCGCGACACGATTCTGGTGGCCGTCAGACCCGTCGCTCAGTCTCAGAAAGGTGGGCCCAGCCCAACCGTGGCCGCGATGCTTCGAAAGATCGCCGGGGTGCTTGACGCCCGTGACGCCACGTGGTCGAGACTGCACGAGTCCTGCTCACAGAGCCTGTGGGAAGGACACTACAGAACCGACGCAGCAACTCGCATAGCCGGTGGACCCGCGATCAGGGCCCAGTCAATACGACTGGTGCGCACCAGCTTCGCGATATGTATTCGATCGCTCTCGATCACACATTTCCGAAGCTCTGATGCCAAAGGTCGATGCGAGTCCCCTATCGCGCACCCGCCGACATTCTGCGCGTACAAATTCGGCCTGCGGATAGGTCGCTCTGATCCGGTCTCGACCGGTAACCAGAACGAGGAACGTCTCTCGCCGACTGTGAATTCGGAGCGTTCGCAAATGATCAATCGGCCACGAGTCTGACCGCGAGATTTGCCGCGCGGCCCGCTCGGCACCAGCTTTTCATTGAAGTATTCGAAGCACGCGTCTGCAACTTTGTGCGATTCTCGCCATTCGGATGTGTCACATGACACTAGTACCGAGGAGATCTGCCGGGAAAGAATGCATTTGGGTAAGTCGCCGAAATTTCACCCGCTTTGTCTCGATCCGCAGTGTCCAAATCGTCGAACCTTTGCAGTAGTTTCACCGCGACTAACGCGGTGGTTCGATGCTTCGCCACAGCACCAGCGAAGGTCGCATCAGGGTCGTTAAGGCTGAAGACCTTGGCAGTTGCATGCACTGCTTCGTTGCGGACCTTAGTCCACTCCCAGATCGCCTCGATGACGGCGATAAAGGAGGGATCCTTTTCAACAGCTGGGTTATCGTCGAGTTTGTACCCTTTCAGGAGTTTGGCACATAAATTCCCAGTTGTGTCTTTAGCGGTGGGTAACTGTTTGCGAATATGCCAGTACCGGCTCGCTAGGCGGTCACTCAGCAATGAATCAAGAATCGCCACGGCCTCCAGGTAGTGCCCGGTTTCGATCGATTCCATCACCCAGTCGAAGGCCGCCGTGTAACGGCGGGTACGTCGGTCTCCGAGACGGTCATCATACGCGGGTAGTCGAATATTACTGTGCGGCAATGATTTTCCCATCTCGAAACCAACCTGCTACCCACACCGTACTCGATCTCCTACCCTCAAGCTCCCACGCGCCCGACGTGCGCGAACGACTAGTGTGCAGCAGTCCGTGCTTCACCCTGACCTGCACCCAGGTGCCCTCGATACCAGGCCTGGTGGGCCAATCCGGCAAGGTCTCGTGGCGGCGCAATTCTGCTCGTGCCCAGTCGAACGGATTCTCATCGTCTCCGAACCTATGCACAGTCCGAGCCAGATGCTTTGCTCGCGCCACGATCGCGCCTTCGCTGCGATGGTGTTCCGCTGTGGTCGCCGCCAGTGGGTCGTCGGCGCGCAGGGCTCAAAGTAGCTGCCGGTCCTCATCTTCAGGCCACTTCTGGCCTGTCCTCGCCAGCGTCACTGTTCGACCATATGCGACGACCACTCGGAGTCTCCATGCCTGGAACCGACCACGAGAGTGGTCCAGATCCGGTCACAGCCCAGACGGACACGCTATGGATGCCCGCCCCTCCGACGCGGTACATGATCTTCATGTACCGGATCAGAGACTGGAAGCGGTGGAATGCGTTCCTGGCAGATGTCGTTTGACGCGGCAGTCTGTACTCGTCAAGTATGTTGTTGCGCTTGATAGTTCGATAGTAGAGGGTAAGTATCGTCGCAGCGTTTGCGGTCGCATAGGGGGAGATCTGAGCGTCGACGAAGTATGGAAACTCTGCCGAGATGCCCTGCTAGAAGTTGGCATACGACGCCAATGGCCGGCTGGGACCGTGCTGATGCACGAAGGCGAACGGTCAGAGCACGTCGTGGTCATAGAGGTCGGCCGGGTCAAGGTGACCTCGGCGGCGGCCAGCGGCAAACAGGCATTGCTGGCGATTCGCGGGCCCGGTGACCTGATCGGCGAGTTCTCCGCTATCGACGGCCGCGCGCGGTCGGCGACGGTGACCGCTTTGTCGGCGGTCACTGCGACCTCGCTGTCGGGCTCGGCTTTTCGTGACTTGCTCATCGGCGACGGCAAGATCGCGTTCACGCTCCTGCAGGTGGTAGTCAACCGCCTGCGCGAAGCCGATGTTCAGCGCCTCGAGTTCGGTGCCTACAGCGTCACCGAGCGGATCGCGCGTTTGCTCATCGACTATGCCCGGCGCTACGGGGAGCGCGGCGATGACCGAGTGATCATCGCTCTGGCGTTGTCCCAAGAGGAACTGGCCCATGCTGCGGGAGCATCCAGAGAAGCAGTCTCTAAGGCGCTGAAGCAGCTCCGCAGCTTGGGCGCGGTGCGGACCGGGAGACGGCGAGTGGAGTTGCTGCGACCAGACCTCCTCGCCGACATCGTAGAGGGACTTCCGAGTGTGCATTTGGACGCAGACGCGGCGGGATACCCCCGATAGACATGAGGCGACCCACACCGTATGGAGGTAGACCATGAACGGACCGGTGCACCGCACATTTGTCGTCGTCGATGTCGAGAATTCGAGTCGACTGAGCAACCCTGAAATCACGGCGATGCGTTCGAACCTGTACCGAATCCTCGATGAGGTGACCGATCGCACCGGATCCGTTGTCGCCAATGATGATCGGGGCGACGGTTGCCTGCTCGTCCTCGAGCTTCCCGTACTGGAGGTGCTCGACAAGGTTGTCGAGTCGGTCATCGCGGGGGTGCGTGCCCACAACCACACAGTCGGTCCGCTCGAGTGGATCCGAGTACGCATCGCTGTGCACGAGGGCTATGTGAACAGGGATGATCGGGGTTGGTCGAGTGATGCGCTGACTGCTACGTTCCGGCTCAACGAAACCTCTGTAGTCAAGAGCACTCTGAAGAATGCGAGCAGGGCCGTTGGGGTCGTCGCCGTCTCCGATGTCGTGTATCAGGGGGTCGTGCGGCACAACTACCGGCCGACGGTGACTGCTGCTGCGTATCGCGCCGCCGACATCAGGACCTCCGAAGGCGAGGTCAGGGCATGGCTTCGGGTGCCGGGCTATCCCGAGCCGCCGCTTCCCGTCGACGTTGCCGAACCGAAGAGGACGAGGGCCGAGCAAGCCGTCCGGCCGGATGAGTTCGGGTCGATCAACGCCAACAACATGATTATCGGGGATGTCCGGGCCCGCACCATTATCGGCGGCGACAACCGAGGGGGTGCCGTGTGAGTGATTCGGAGGAGTCGGTCCCAAGTGAGACGTCGGCACCAGATCCGGAGCCGCTCGAAGACGCTGAGGCGGAGGCGGACAAGATCCGCGAACGAGCCACTGATTCTGAGCGTCGACGCGAATCGCGTGCTGCAGCGAGCGCTAGGTTCGAAGCGCTAGGTGCGATGGACGGGCGGCCCTCGGTCATCGCAAGTACGGTGATCTTCGGTGACGCACAGGTCGGCACACTGACCGGCCGCGACAATTACGGGGGCGGGTCCGGGGCGGGTTTCGAACGAAGCGGTCGAGTGGAACCGCGCAAGCTCCACGATCTCGAGCAGATTTTCGCACCGCCGCCGAGGTTCGAGCAGCTGTGCGATCGGCTGGGGTCGCAGCAGGTACTGCTGTTGCGTGCTCCGAAAGGGTGGGGCAGGACCGCCACCGCTCTGCGAGCGCTGAGCCGGCAATGCGCGGCAGGTGTGCACAAGCTCAGCCCTGATGCGGAGTTGAGATCGCTGGACATCCAGTTCGAACGTTGCACGGGCTACTTGTTCGATACACCGCACAGCCAGCAGCTACGCGCGCTGAGCGAATTCCACCTCGAACAACTAGGGCGGCAGTTGGCCGAGGTCGAGAGTCGATTGATCGTCGTTGTCGATGCTCAGGCCGAGCTCAGCCCCGACGCCGGGACATTCGTGCTGGACGTCGGTGAGCCGGCCGACGTTCCGGCGTTCCTGAGGAAGCACCTGCTCCAGCAGCTCGCCGAGGACGACCTCGGCGTGCTCTCGCGCCTCGAGGTCACGACGCTGCTGAGCATGATGGAAGAGCGCCGTCCGTCCGCACAGGAACTGGTCTACCTGGCTGCGCAACTGGTCGATGTTTCCGAAGGTCGAATCGACATCGCCGAGGTGGTCGGTCGGTATGCGGCCGCCGAGGACAACCGGTTCCGGGAGTGGTTCGACGAGCTCGACACCGATACTCGACCATTCGCCATCGCCTTGGCGGTGTTCAACAACATGCCGCTGCACATCGTGTCCGAAGCGGGTCGAGCACTGGCGAGGTCGATCGTCGACGTGGAGGCTCTCGACGATGACTCCCGGTCAGGTCAGAGGGTGTTCGGCGTGCGGAGCACCGAATTACTGAGTAGAGCTCAGGCGCAGTCGTATCGGTCCTATGAGGACACGGTGTACGGCCGAATCACCGTAGACGCAGTGAGATTCGTGGATGAACGTTTTCCACAGCGGCTGCTCGAATACACATGGCGGGAGTATTCGGCCGCGCACCAGTTGGTTCGTGACTGGCTACGCGAACTCGGCGGTGCAGACGACCTCAGAGTGAGCACTCGTGCGGGTGTTGCCGTCGGGTTGTTGTCCACCTTCGAGTTCGAGTACGTCAGACGGTTGGTGATCGAACCATGGGCTGACAGCGGTCAGCGGCACGACCAGTACGCCGCGATCGGCGCGCTGCAGTTTTCCAGTCTGCAGCCCGAGCTCGCGCCGCTGGTCGCAGAGATGCTCGAGGCATGGGTCCAGCCGACGCAGCCGATGGCTCGGCGGGTCACGGCGACGGCTGCTCTGGGCAGCACCGTGGGGCAACTCATGCCGGACCGTGCCCTCCGGCTGTTACGACGCTCAGCTCGTAGCCCCGACCCAGATCTACAAGATGCTGTGTGTTACAGCATGATCGAGCTCTTCAGCAGTCGCGAGCTGGCTGTCCGTGTGTTGGGTGATCTGCGGAGGTGGACCGTGTCGCGACGGCGGGGCGTGCGCTACACCGGATTCTTGTGCATCCTGCAACTGAGCTTCGATCTGGTAGTCGAGACAGTCGGCAGTGTTCTGCCGTGGCCGAGGCTGGTCTGGCTGGCCGATCAATCCGACGAGCACCGGGATCACATCGTCGTGCTCTTCGCCCGCCTCATGCAAGCGCCGTACTACCCGCCCGCCGCCTACGCCGAAATCAAGCGATGGGTTCATGTCGCCGAACGCGACCCGCAGTTCCGCCGGCCGCTGGGACGACTGCTCGTCGACCTGGAAAGGGCAGATCAGAACAACGGAATGGTGCCGTATCACCTCCGTGAATGGGCTGACGAGGACAGCGGTCCGAGGGCAGCCGTCGACGAACTGCTGACAATGCTCGACGTGAAACAGGGGGTTTGACATGACAATCGAGCGGACACGGCAACTTGTCCAATATGCGGAAGTGCAGAGGTCCGCATGGCGCGCCTTCCGCCCTCCGACAGACGGGCATGCGGCCGTATCGGTAGACCGGGCAGGAAGACTGACGCTACTGACGCGCCAACCATCGGCAGGGGAGATATTCTTCCGGCCGCCGATGGGTGTGTACTGGGTGGACGTCGCCATTCACCACAACTCGTGCAGATTCGATTTGCCTACGGCTGAGGGCGTCTTCACCTTCACGGCCGACGTCGATGTGACCTGGCGGGTAGTCGATCCTGAGAAGGCGGTCAAAGACCGGCCGGCCACCGGTGAACAGGTGTATCGGCCCTACCTCGAACAGCAACTGCGCCGACTGAGTCGCGAATACCAGGTGGAGCACTTCGCGATAGCAGAACGCGAGATCAACGACCACTTCGACAAACCGATCGAGTTGGATTGCGGCATATCGCTATTGAACTGCTCGGTGAAGCTATCCCCCGAAGCCGGTACGCACGCGTATCTCCAAGAGGTCACATTCGATCACCGGAAAGCTCAACGTCGTGAAGCCGAACACGGTGCCCGAATGCACACTGCGCATTTGCAGTCGAGTGAGAACGAAACCCAGCATGGGTTGCAGCTGCAGACGTCCCACCAGACCTATGAGCTCACCAAGTTCGCCCAGCAGCGCAGCCTCGAGCTGGAGCAACAGCGGATGACCTTCTACGCCGAGGCGATTCAGCGCGGCGACCTCAGCCCTATCGCGCACCGGCTGTCATCGAACCGCAGCGATGTCAACGAGGTCATCGGCCTGATGATGCAGCAGAAGCAGGTGGAATTCGATTCCGCGCATGCCATGTTGAAGGCGCTGCTGAACCAGAACCTGGTCAACAAACGTGATGTCCAGGACATCCTGGCGTACGCGTCCGCGGCGATCGCCGACCAGGTGAATCCGGCGTCGGTGGGGTCTGCTTCGGTGGCACCACCGAAGCCCGAGCTGGTCGTGTCGCCGATGGCGGCGCTCGTGCAGAATGCCGAGGTGCTCGACCGGTCCGACGACAATGACGACGACGATGACTAACCCCGGCATCACGGTGAACCCGTTGACCGAGCTTCCTTTCGGCGGCGGACTGATCAGGCAGTTCGACAAGTTTCTGCTCGACCTGGGATTCACCGCACGATGGGCCGAGACTGTCGAATTCTTGATCATCGTGGGGGTGATGTTCGCCGTGCTGACCCTTGTCGTGGGCACATTGGTGCCGTGGGTGAGCGGCAAACTGGCCGGACATGAAGAACGTCTCACGGCTCCTGTTCCCGCCGCGCTGCTGGCGCCGGAATGGGTGGTTACCAAGACTCTGGTGAAGGCTGGGCGCGTACCAGGGGCCTTCGTGCATGGCTACGGTGATTGCGTGCTCGTGCTGGTCGATTGGTTGCAGGCGGCATTGGCCGCTGTCCTGCGACTACTCGGATCGGTCGGCAAGCATCGCCGACCGATCGCGGGTGTGCTGCTCGTGCTGGGAGTTCTATCGTGGAACAGCAATTCATGCGTGGCCGATACCCTGCCCTGCGTGTCTCCGGTCCAGCACTGGACCACGCAGTTCGAAGGACCGCTGGTCACGCCGGTGCGCTGAGCAGTGCCGCGGTAAACCAGGCCAGAAAGACGACGAGGCTGATCGACGTCCAGCGCAGTGCCACACCGAAGCGGCGGTACTTGTGCTGCGCGATATCGGCGAGCGTGCCAGCCTGCTGCCACGCCTGATCGGCCAGCGTCGGAGCTGTCGGCCGTTCGCTCACTTCGATGGGGAAGCTCGGAAAG
The DNA here is from genome assembly GCF_042754695.1 of Nocardia sp. NPDC059195. Lineage (NCBI taxonomy): Bacteria > Bacillati > Actinomycetota > Actinomycetes > Mycobacteriales > Nocardiaceae > Nocardia > Nocardia sp. NPDC059195. The sequence goes on from NZ_JBHZBG010000043.1 coordinate 40,381, forward strand.
CAGAACCAGTTCCCGGGACCGGCGCTACCGAGTCGCGGCCGCAGGGTCGCGGCCAGGTAGCCCATGCACACGATCAGGCTCACTGCGAGTCCGATCGCCGACACGACCAGAGTGGTGCTCATGGATGTGCGTGTGGTGGTGACCAGCCCTGTCAGTGCGAATCCGTTGGCGGTCAACAACAGTCCTGCTTTGGTGTCAGCGGCGAGTATGACGCGGTTGAACTCGGCGACTGTGCGGAGCGCGGTGTTGAGGTCCTCGACTGGGCTGAGGCGGTTGCGAAACATCATGGGATCAGCACATCAGTGGTTTGAGGTGCACTCCAGGTACAAAGGCACACGGGCCTTGACCCCGGAAACTGGACACGGGGGTTTGTGATTACGCGGCTTGAGCCATGTTATCGGGCGCGTGAGCGGATTCGTAGTCGGCAGGGCT